>CAINUN010000106.1 GCA_903853805.1 uncultured Bacteroidota bacterium | reverse complement strand
TTAATGCATTACCTATTCCAGGAATTTCAGGTACTGCTAATGGATGTGATGTAGTTTCATTATTAGCATCTGGCGGAACAAGTTATTCATGGTCTGGAGGTTCTACTGCAAACGCTGCAGCAAATTCTTTTAATTCAACTGGAACCTACACGGTCACTGTAACAAATGCTAATAATTGCTCCTCTTCCACATCACAATCCGTAATGGTTTATACCTCTCCAACCGCTGTCATTGGAGGATCTCCTACAGGTTGCGGAATAGTATCTTTAACAGCATCAGGTGCTTCAACTTATGCTTGGTCAGGTGGATCAAGTAGAAATACGGCAGCAAATACATTCAGTAGTTCTGGGACTTATACCGTAACAGTTTCAGATGCACATTGCTCATCTTCGACTTCAATAGCAGTTTCTGTATACACAAATCCAAATGCTGGAATAACAGGAACAACCACAGGTTGTGGTTCGGTTTCATTAAATGCCACTGGTGGAGGTTCTTATGTTTGGTCAGGTGGATCAAGTAGAAATACGGCAGCAAACACTTTTTCAAGCGGAGGAATTTATTCTGTAACAGTAATTGAAAATACTCATAATTGTACTGCCTCCGCTGCAGCATTAGTAATTATATACACTAATCCAACCCCAGGAATAACAGGAACAACCACAGGTTGTGGTTCTGTTTGGTTAATAGCAGACGGAGGAAGTTCATATGCATGGTCAGGAGGCTCAAGCACGAATACAGATGCCAATACTTTCTTAAGTGGAGGAAATTATTCTGTAACAGTAACTGAAAATACTCATCACTGTACAGCAGCAACTTCAACTTCTGTAACAGTAAATCCTTATCCAACCGCTGCAATAAATGGAATAACTACAGGTTGTGGTTCTGTTTCATTAACTGCTTCAGGTGGAGGTACTTATGCATGGTCTGGCGGTTCAAGTACTAATACAGCTGCGAATACTTTTAGTAGTTCTGGACCCTATTTGGTTACTGTTTCAAATGCTAATTGTTCTGCTTCAACATATCGAAATGTTACAGTCAACCCTATTCCTACGGCAGGCATTTCAGGAACTGCTACAGGTTGTGGTTCTGTTTCATTAACTGCTTCAGGTGGAGGTACTTATGCATGGTCTGGCGGTTCTAGTACTAATACAGCTGCGAATACTTTTAGTAGTTCTGCAACCTATACGGTTACTGTTTCAAATGCTAATTGTTCTACTTCAACATCTCAAAATGTTACAGTCAACCCTATTCCAAATGTTGGTTTTACTGGTACAACAACACTTTGCCAAGGAGCATCTACTACATTATATGGTACCGGAGCAGTAAGTTATAGTTGGACAGGAGGAATTATAAATGGAATTCAATTTACACCTTCCTCAACGGGTTCGACTTCTTATACTGTTACTGGCACTGATGGAAATAATTGTACAAATACTGCAGTTGCCAATGTTGTTGTTAATATAGGTTTAGCATTTGATGTCACTGGTTTTGTTTGCCAAGACACAGCATCACCTTGTCACAATTCATCTAATGGATATATTAATATTAATCCAGGGACCGTATTTAATCCAGCAGGAACAGCTCCTTATAATTATAACTGGAGTAATTCAGCTACCACTTCTAACCTTAATAATTTGGCCTTTGGAACATATACTGTGACGGTTACTGATTTTAATAATTGCACAACAACTAATTCATTTTCTATGGGTAATTTGGATCCAATTTCTTTTAGCCCAACTGTTATTGATGAATCATGCCATTCCGCGAATGACGGAATGATTTATATAAATGGTACAGGAAATGATGCAATTGGAGGCCATTCGGTTAGTCTCTGTTTTTCATGGAATTATACAATTGTTTCTTCAAATGGGTATAATTATAGTGGTAATGCAGCACAAGCTGATTTAAATGGCAACAGTTTTAATCTTGCTCCAGGTAACTATGATTTACAAGCAAGTGATGGTTTCTTGGGAGGTAATAATGGTTGTTTGAGTTCAGTTGTAACTGTTACTGTAGGAACAGATCCCGACATTACACCTCCAGTTGCAAATTGTCAAACCTCTCCAATTATTGTTACTCTTGATGGTAATGGAAATGGAAGTGTTTTAGCTTTAAGCGTTGATAACAATAGTACTGATAATTGTGGAATTACAAGTTATAAACTTAATAACAACTTGAATTCTGTAAACTATACTTGTGCTGATTTGGTAGGTTCACATACGGTTACATTAACAGTGATGGATTATTATAACAATACAGCAACTTGTACCTCTACGATTTCAGTCGTTGACAATATCCCGCCTGTTGCCAATTGCCATGCAACCACTGTATATCTTGATGCTAGTCTTGCAGCTACAATCTATCCTTCTATAATTAATAATAATAGTACTGATAATTGTGGTATTGTAAGTTATGCAATAAATAACTTAAGTTCGCTCAATTATTCATGTAGTGACATTGGTGTTCATAATGTTACATTAAAAGTTACTGACGCTTCCAACAATACTTCAACTTGTTCCACAACTGTAACCGTTGTGGATACTATTTCACCTTTATTGTCTGGTGTCCCTTCAAATTTTAGTGCTAATTGTTCAGATATTCTTAACCCAGCGACGCCTACTCCTACCAATTATTGTGGTAATACTCCAAATGTTTCTTACCATGAAGTTACCACAGAGGATGGGGATGTAACTCATATTGGACATTATAGTTATACTTTAACTCGATCTTGGGTAGTTACAGATGATTATGGTAATCATAGAGGATATGTTCAAGTAATATCTGTTTCAGATAATACTGCTCCTGTTCTATCAGGGGTTCCAAATAATACCACCGCAAGCTGTGATAATATTCCATCAGTTGCTACTCCGACTGCTCTTGATAATTGTGATCCTAACCCTGTTATTACGTATTTCCAATCATCAAATGATTATAATGCAGATCCGACTCACATTCATCATTATAATTACCATATATCGCGCACTTGGACTGCAACAGATGCAAGTCTTCAACATAGTAATCAAACTCAAATAATTACTATTTTAGATCAAACTCCTCCTGTTATTAATGTGTGCCCTGCTAATATAACTATTAATTGTCAGGATTCTCAGTTACCTTTAAATACAAATGGGAATACTATTTCTGGGACAGATAATTGCGATCCTAATCCAATTTATTCTTCTACTGATATTATTAATCCTGGAAATTGTCCAAATAATTATTCCATAACTAGAACTTGGAAGGTAACAGATGTTTCTGGTAATTATAGTACTTGTAATCAAATAATTACTGTTCAAGATATTACTTCTCCAACTATCACTTCCCCTGCCCACGACCTGACGGTAGAATGCGATGGCAGCGGCAACACGACGGCACTTAACGGCTGGCTGATCGGCCATGCTAGTTCTACTGCCACTGATAATTGTGGAAACGTAACCTGGACGAACGACTTCACCAGCCTGACCCATACCTGCGGTAATACAGGTAATTCGACAGTAGTATTCACGGCGACCGACGCCTGCGGCCATACGAGCACGACTAGCGCCA
>CAINUN010000105.1 GCA_903853805.1 uncultured Bacteroidota bacterium | reverse complement strand
TTAGAAAGAGCCAATTGAACAGTTTGTTGCGCATTACCAGAAGCATTGCTTTGAGCGTTAGCAACAGTTGTGAATCCGATTGCAGCCATTGCTGCGATGATAATTTTTTTCATTCTCTAAATGTTTTTGTTTGTTAAAAAAATGGTTTTTAATAACCGCCGTGGCATTTCGCGTAAACGGGTTTAAGTTTTTAGAGTCTCACCTTTTATGTTTTTTCGGTTTGACAGGGCAAAGATTAGGCGGGAGATGAGATAGTGCAAGCAAATAGCTTGGCTTAACAGGAAATTTGTAAGTGGATAACGAATAGTTAAGAAACTAAAAAGATTATAGACTAAGTATTAAGCCGTCATAAGCAAGGTATAGCAGTTCTGAAAGATTAACTTGAACCAAGAATAAAAACCGTTCTCCGACCGGGAGATGAGCCCCCTTACACGCACACTGCTTCTGTAGAAGCGAATCATGCAAGTAAAATTGTCAGAATCAGGATGCTTCGACTATGCTCAGCACAAGTTATCAGGATTAAAAGATGAACATGTTTCTTTCTCGCTATTATCATTCCTCTCCTTTGGAGGGGTAGGGGTGGTTTTGGCAAATGATTTTCCTGTTTCCATTCTAAATTATGCATCAAAATGTCCTTTGTTGCAAGAGCTTTATCAAGCTTTCCTTGTTCTTTACGCTGCCCAATTTTTTTCTAATACCTCGGTAGCGCTTCTCCATATTCGATTCTGAAGTTGATGCTAAACCTGCAAGTTCCTTCATGGTCATTTTAGGATGTTCCAACAAAATCTTACACCACTTTTTCTCGCAACCTGAAAGTTCATCCCATAAATCTTCATTGATAAACTCCTGTGTAAAAATACTACTAGCACTAATTGTTTTATAGAATGAATCATTGGTAAAATGATCTTTACATAACGTATGATTTAATGCATTAGGAATGTCAATAAGAGAACAAGAAGTGATAAATGCATATGCTCCATTTTGATGAAAGTAAAGCTCATCCATTTTGTTTTCTCCAAATACCATCATTGGTAGTTCGGGGAAAAGTTGGTGTGTTTTTTGACATTGCTGCTTTAATAGTTCTGCATCATTACATATTAGGATAATGGCTGAATAGGTTTTGTTCTGCTTGAGAATTAGCGCTAACTCATCCACATCATCTACATTCTTGGTAATTGACAAATCATTCATCTTAATCACATGATTCATAAGAAGTCCTAATTTCTGAGGGTCATTTCCCATGACTATGAGTTCTTTGTTTACAGCTTGATCCTTATTTTGATGATGCTCCATTGGTTTTATTTGTTTTATTTATTTAATGGTTTAATTTCAATAATTGTATAGTAATTAATTTTGTAAACTACTGTTTATCTATACAACTATCTCCCTATTCCAATGCAAAATTAAGGAAGAAATTTTGTAGAAACCAAATATATTTTCCAAGTTTCTACGCTCTAAATGAGCTATTAGAACTGTAATTTTAAAAGAATAAAGAAGTATATGTGTTTTGAAAGGTATTATTAATGTTTTATGATTTACGGATTATTTTAATAAATAAAATTGATACGTGAATGACATATTGAGGCACCCTCAATAAATATTTTTGAGGAAACCTCACATGCAATGTTATATATGTAGTAATATCTTTGCAACGAAAATAATGTTTAACACATGACATCCGTCTACAATTCAATTACATCTGCCTTCAATTACCTGCTTCTCCAAATAAGTAAAGCTACAATGACTCTACTACAGGCTACAGGCAATAACCAACATGCTACCTTTTTCCTAAATAATGCTACATGTCTTAAATGGAATGCTACATCAACTTCATTCAATGCTGTATTGATGCACTGTAGCATTAATTATTTACTAAACAACACAACAAGAAACCGATTACACACTATAACAAATACAGGTAGCACTACAACAAACTCAAATAATGCTACATCAATTCAATGTAGTGTGTTTTTAAATTCATGTAGTGTGTTTTTAAGTTTATGTAGTGTGTTTTTAGGCGCATGTAGCCTTTTTCATCAAACAAAGCACATAAGTACTGTTCCGTGTAGCATTCATGAAGTAATAAGTGGTCTACAAAAATCTTTCTTAAACATTCATAGCACTCGAGGTAGCCCTGCTCACCAATACACCCCTTTTACCACCGTCTTTACCTACGCAGCACCTCATTGGTCATGGTTTGATAAAAGGAATAGCAACAACCAAAGAGGAGTGCAAACAATCAATTATTAATTTTTAAAAACAATTTTTTATGGCTGAGATAGCTTTGAAATTATCTAGAAGAAATACGCCCGAAGTAGCACTTATCGGACGCAACATCAGTAAAAAAGTGAAGGCAAACGTCGCACTATTTCCTAACCTTCCTGTGGACCTCAAAACACTCGACCTTCACATCAGCGATCTAGAAGATGCGCATGTGGAAGCGATGAACGGTGGTAGTCTTGAAAAAGAAATTCGAGAGGAGAAAAGAGCCACCCTCGAAGATACGCTTAAGCAATATGGTCTTTATGTTACACAGGTAAGCCAAGGCAATTCTGTCATTATGCGCAAAGCGGGCATGCCACTCAAGGGGTTAAGAGGTGCATCTAAAAAAGATCTTGCTGCGCCAAATTTCCTAAAGGTGGAAGCCAAGGTGAGCGGACAAGCCAATCTTGTGTGGGATAAAGTTGCAAATAGTCGCAATTATATTGTAGAACATACCGACAACCTAACTACCAATGTATGGACAATGGTATTAGTGAACACCCGCAACAAGGCAATCATAAAAGGGTTGACTAAGAGTAAAGAATACTTCTTCCGGGTATGTGCCACAGGAGCAAATGGGGTTCAAAGCCCATGGACTGCTGCTATGAGCATCATCATTCAGTAAGTGGTGTATTATTTCACAGATTTCTTGGGGGGTGGTGTTGATCACCCCCTATTTTTTTCTTAAAAAATATCTTGATGATTGTTACCTACGAATTAAAAAGGATTTGTAGATTTGGTGGAAAGAAAAAGCCCCACGGAGTACGCAGGGCTTAAGAAAAATCTTCGGCTTATAGCCTTATTGTGATAAGCTTTCAGAACAACAAAAGTAAACAATATTATCATTATGGAAAAAATTTTAGGTATCGATTTAGGAACCAATTCTATTGGTTGGGCAATAAGAGAGGTTAATCCTGATATTAATAATCAGATTATTGATAAAGGCGTATTGACTTTTGATAAAGGAGTTGCTGAGGATAAATCAGGAGAACATCCAATGGTTCAGAAAAGAACTGAGGCAAGAGGTAAAAGAAGAAATTATCAAGCAGAAAAATATAGAAAATGGGCGTTGTTAGAATGTTTGATTAATGAAGGAATGTGTCCATTAACAATAGATGAACTCAACGAATGGAGACATTACACAAAAGGTGTTGGTAGAAAATATCCACAAATTGAAAAGTTCATTCAATGGCTTCGCTTTGATTTTGATGGTGACGGAAAGCCGGATTTTGAAAGATTAGGATTTAGTAAGCATGAAAGCTACTATCTGTTTAGAACGCTCATTGTTGATGAAAACAAAACTGACATCTTTAAGAAAGAACCACAAATCATTGGAAGGGTTTTATATCAATTAGTTCAGAGAAGAGGTTATAATGATGGTGATAGCTTAGATGAAACAGAAAGGGAAGAACTTAGTAAAACTATTATGAAAGGCGGTGGTGATAGTGGCGCTGTTGGTGCAAATGAAATACAACCCTATATTTTAAAACACAAAACGCTAGGTGCAGCATTATATAATATACAAAAAGAACAAGGCGTTAGGATTCGAAAGCGTTACAATTTAAGAAGCCAATTCAAAAAAGAAATTGAAGAAATCTGTAGAATACAAGGGTTAGACCATTTATTAAAAACACTTTGTAGTGCTATCATTTGGCAGCGTCCATTAAGAAGTCAAAAAGGATTGGTTGGTGTATGTACGTTTGAGAAAAATAAAAGAAGGTGTCCAATTAGCAATCCTCTTTATGAAGAATACAGAACTTGGGTATTTATAAATAATCTAAAGATTAAACCCATAGTATTTGATGAACATAAAACAGAAGAACAAAAAACAAAAGAGTTAAGAGCCGTTTTGAATGATGTTGTTTATCCTCAATTTTATAAAGTCTCCCCAGATTTTAAGTTGACTAGTATAGCAAAGGAATTGAAGAAAGTAGGTTATGAGATTACTGCAAAATTTCCTTCTGACACTAAAGTAATTAGTGTTTCTTTCTTGAATAAGATGAAAGATATTTTTGATGATACATGGGCTGAGAAAATTGGATGGAAAGATTTATTAAATGGAAAAGAAAAAGCGGTTGAATTTTCAATAGAAGATTTATGGCATTTACATTTTGTGAAAGCTACCAATAAAAAAACAGGAGAAGAGCCATTTGATTTCTTAAAGAGATATGCTGTTAATAATCTAAAAGTAGAAGAAAAGAAGGCTGAAACATTTGCGAAGATAAGATTACAACAAGGCTATGCGACATTGAGTATGAATGCTATCAAAAAAATATTGCCTTATTTACAAAAAGGCATTCTTTATAGCGAAGCTGTTTACTTAGCCAATTTGCCTAAGGTTTTAGGAAACAAAAAATTAAATGAAGGCGATGTTGAGAATTTTTCGCAGCTAATAAAAGATGTAATCAAGAAAGAAAGGCAAGAACAAAGACAGACTGGCATTTTCAATTCATTAGTGACACAATACTTTGAGGATAGACAAAATTTTGATGCTAATAAAACACAACTTATCGAAAAGCAACTCATTGAAAGTTATGGACAAATTACCTGGGATAGATTTTCAGCAGAAACACAAAGTAATATTGAAAATGAAATAGTTTATGCAATCAATACTTTCTTAAATGAGCCTAAACAAAAACCTGAAAATCATTTTAAGAAAGTTGGACGATTACACGATAAGATTTTCAATGCCTTGTTAGATGATTATGGAATCGCACCTGAAAACATAAAACACCTTTGGCATCCATCCGAACAAGAAACATACGATAAGGTGCATTATTACCAAGAAATCAATGATGGTAACAAAACACACTTCATTAAAGAAACAGAGGTAGATAAGTTTTTAAAAGAAAATCCAAATGCTAGAAAAGGAGGTTTTTATGGTGAATTACTTGGTTCACCTGAACCAATTAGCAAAGGATTTAAAAACCCAATGGCTTTAAAAACCTTGCATAAAATGAAAAGACTTATTAACTACTTGATTGAAGTTGATAAGATTGATAAAGACACAAGAGTTGTAATTGAAATAGCACGAGAACTGAATGATGCCAATAAGAGAAAAGCAATAGAAAGATGGCAAAGAGAAAGAGAAAAGGAAAATGACAACTATAAGAAAAGAATTGATGAAATAAATACAGAATGTAAAACCAATTTTGATAGAGAGGATAAGAACTTAATTAATAAAATTAGGCTTTGGGAAGAACAAAATAGAATATGTCTATACACGGGAAATACTATAGGGTTATGTGATATTCTTAACGGCGCTAAGTACGACTTTGAACATAGTATTCCTGCAAGTATGAGTTTTGATAATGAACTTAAAAACTTGACAATTGCAGATAAAACATATAACCAACGAATAAAAGGTAAAAGACTTCCTTCTGAATGTCCTAATTATGAAGATTCTGCAATTATTGACGGCGTAGAATATCCTGCGATTATATCAACCATGCAAACTGTGTTTGGTAAAATGACTGAAGTTGAAAAGAAAGTAAAAGGGAAAACTATTACAATAAGAAGTTTTGAAAAAATTGAAAAATTAGAAGCTGATTATGCTGAATGGAAAAGCAAGACTTCTGACGATAAACAAATAAAAGACAACATCATTATTCGTCGACATGTAATAAAGATGGAGTTAGATTATTGGCGTTACAAACTTCAAACGTTCACTACAACAGAATATAAAGCAGGGTGGAGAAATAGTCAGCTAAGAGACACACAAACGATTACAAAGTATGCACTTCCGTTTTTGAAGACCATTTTCAATAAGGTAGAAGTTCAAAAGGGAAATATAACTGCTGATTTCAGAAAGATATACAAAATACAACCAAGACTTGAAAAGAAAGAAAGAACAAAACATAGTCATCATGCTATTGATGCAGCAGTTTTGACGCTTATACCGCCTGCATCAATTCGAGATAAGATTTTGCTTCGCTATAATGAAGCCAATGAAAAACAACAAGGCTATCATGAAAAGCCAAGACAATGGGATGGCTTTCATCATCAGCATATTATCGGTATTGAAGACGATGTATTAATCAATTATCTAGCAGACCATAGGACGTTAACACCTACTTATAAGAATGTGCGTAAACGTGGAGAGATTCAATATGTAAGAGAGAAAATACAAGATGGTAAATGGAAGTATAAATTAAATGAAGAAGGCAATAAAATTCCTTTGGTTGCTAAAGGAGATAGTATTAGAGGGCAGTTACATAAACAAAGTGTATTTGGTGCAATAAAAAATAAAGGTGAATTGAATTTAGTTGAAAGATACCCGATTGCTTCCTTTTCAAGTATTAACGACTGCAAACATATTGTTGATGATGGAATCAGAGAAATAGTTAGAAATGAATTACAAAGAAGAATTGACGAAGATGGAATGAGTTTTGAAAAGGCTAAACTTCAACCAATTCCATTTCCAAATGGTAAAGCAGTTATTAAGAAAGTAAGATGTAAAGTAGCAGCTGGTAGAGGATATCTCACACCTGAGAAAGCACTTGAAATAAGCAAACATAATTTCATTAATAAGAAGCATGACTACAAGCAATATGCTTATGCACAAAATGAAGAAAATACTTTGTGTTTATATTATGAAGGTCTGATTGACAATAAGATTCAACGTGCATTTAGGATTGTAGGGCTATTTGAACTTTCGAAGCTAACCCTTGGTAATTTCAATGAAATCAAGAAAGAACCTTACTATAGTTGTCTTGAAATAGGCAAGGGAAAAAACAAGCAAACACTTTACTTAAATCATATTCTGAATGTTGGTACAAAAGTGATTTTTTACAAAGAGCATTTAGAAGAACTCAAAGAAATTAACTCGAATAACGAAATATTAAAAAGAGTGTTCAGGATTTATAAATTTAATGAAATGGGCACACCAAATTTATTTCTTCAAAATCATATAGAATCAAGACCAAATGAATTATTAGATGATGGTGATACCATTTTTGAAGCTATAAAATACCAATACCGTTTAAAAATTAAAGCTGATAAATTTAATTGTGCTATTGAAGATAAACACTTCGAAATAAAACCGGATGGAGCAATAAAATGGCTGTTTTAGATGTTGAATCCTTCAGCATACTATCACATTTTCAACCACGCCAATGGTGATGAAAATTTATTTAGGGAACCGGAGAACTATCGGTATTTCTTACAGCAGTATGAAAAACACATAGTACCCATAGCCCATACCTTGGCTTATTGCCTGATGCCCAATCATTTTCATTTAGTTGTTCAAATAAAAAACGAAACCGAATTACTAACGAAAACAGACCTTCCAGGTTTTAAAAACCTGGAAGGTCTCGTTTCTTCGAAAATAATCAGTCAACAATTCTCCAACCTATTCAACGGTTATACCAAAGCCTTTAATAAAAAATACAATCGCCGAGGTTCTCTTTTCATCAAAAATTTTAAACGAAAACCCATCCTTAATGATGCGCAGCTAATCACCGCAATTCTCTACGTTCACAACAACCCGGTGCATCATGGTTTTACCCAACTGATGAAAGATTGGACTTGGTCGTCTGTTCATGCACTCTACCACAAAGAGGCTACAATAGTGGATAGGGAAGCATTATTGAGCGTATTTGGCACAAAGATTGCATTTGAACAACTACATCTATCTGCTGAAAAGGAAAAACTGAAAAGGCTTTCGGAAGCATACGAAACCTAACTTTTGAACATCAAACCTTCCAGGTTTTAGAAACCTGGAAGGTTTAGTTAAAAACCATACGAAACCTAACTTTTGAACATCAAACCTTCTAGGTTTTAGAAACCTGGAAGGTTTAGTTAAAAAACATACGAAACCTAACTTTTGAACATCAAACCTTCTAGGTTTTAGAAACCTAGAAGGTTTAGTTAAAAACCATACGAAATCTAACTTTTGAACATCAAACCTTCTAGGTTTTAGAAACCTAGAAGGTTTAATAAAAACGTAGGCTATGATAAAACGAACACTTTACTTTGGCAATCCGGCTTACCTAAAAACCCTCAACGAACAATTAATAGTAGAACTGCCCGACACGGGCGAAAAAAAACAAGTGCCTATTGAAGACATAGGCATTGTCATCTTAGACCACCAACAAATTACTATCACACAGGCATTGATTGCCAAACTGTTGGCAAACAACACCGCCCTTATTACTTGCAACGATACCCATCATCCTACGGGCTTGATGCTGAACCTTGATGGCAACACCCTGCAAAGCCAAAAATTTAAAGCACAAATAGAGGCAAGCCAACCCTTGAAAAAACAACTTTGGCAACAAACAGTGTCGGCTAAAATTGCCAACCAAGCAGCCTTGTTGGGCATAGAAAAAGCAGCTAATGGCATCTTGCTGCGTTATGCCAAAGACGTAAAAAGCGGCGATAGCGGCAACCACGAAGCCAAGGCAGCCGCCTATTATTGGAAACATTTGTTTCCAGATTTTCTACAATTTAAACGCGACCGATATGGCGAACCTCCCAACAACTTACTCAATTATGGCTATGCCATCCTGCGGGCAGTAGTAGCACGCAATCTTGTAGGGTCGGGCTTGCTGCCCACCTTAGGCATTTTTCATCGAAATCAATACAATGCCTATTGTCTTGCCGACGACATTATGGAACCCTATCGCCCTTTTGTGGACCAAGTGGTGTGCAAGATTATAAGCATGAACGGACAGTACCTTGACATGACCCCTGCCATGAAAAAAGAATTGCTCACCATTCCCGTAATAGATGTAATGATAGACGGACAAAAAAGCCCCTTGATGTTGGCGGTGCAACGCACCACAGCAAGCCTCAGCAAATGCTATGAAGGGGAAAGTAGAAAACTATTATATCCTGAGTTGATGTAAAACGAAAGAATACAACCATCATGTTCACGCGATTAAATGCTTATCGAATTATGTGGGTGCTTGTCATGTTCGACCTTCCTACCGAAACCAAAAAAGATAGGAAGAGTTATTCAACCTTTCGGAAGCTGATGATGAAAGACGGGTTTCAAATGTTTCAGTTCAGCATGTACATAAGGCATTGTAGTAGCAAAGAAAATGCCGACCTACACCAAAAACGGGTGCGCATGATATTGCCATCCAAAGGGCATGTAGGCATGATGTGTATTACAGATAAACAATTTGGGATGATGGAAGTATTTTATGGGCAAGAAACAAGAAAAGCGCCCGACACCATTCAACAGTTAGAACTATTCTAACCAAATAAAAAGGAATAAAAAAACGAGTGAAACACCTGTTTTATTATTCCTGAAAGAAGGCTAAAAGCCTTGATGGTAGCTTATTTACAGCAACTCAGTTGTTGAAGAACTAAGTTACCATAAAATCTGAAAGCAAATCACAACGGGTCACGGGTAACCCCTTTACCTCTTCCCGTTGTTGAAGAACTAAGTTACCATAAAATCTGAAAGCAAATCACAACTGTACATTCCTAACTTATAAACTGAACGAAGTTGTTGAAGAACTAAGTTACCATAAAATCTGAAAGCAAATCACAACTCTACGAGGATTGCGTTAAAGCCCTCAAAGTTGTTGAAGAACTAAGTTACCATAAAATCTGAAAGCAAATCACAACAATTTTCTAAAATTTCTCTTGCTTCTTCTTGTTGTTGAAGAACTAAGTTACCATAAAATCTGAAAGCAAATCACAACCTGTTAAAACTGTTCCACTTGATACGCTGGTTGTTGAAGAACTAAGTTACCATAAAATCTGAAAGCAAATCACAACAACATTGAAGATCGTGATAGGATCAATCACGTTGTTGAAGAACTAAGTTACCATAAAATCTGAAAGCAAATCACAACTTACCATAACCGATAGTTGGTATCTTAGCAGTTGTTGAAGAACTAAGTTACCATAAAATCTGAAAGCAAATCACAACGTTTGTGATGTTGCATTGAAGAACTGTGAAGTTGTTGAAGAACTAAGTTACCATAAAATCTGAAAGCAAATCACAACTTATCTGATGTGTGCAATTCAAGTGTTCGTGTTGTTGAAGAACTAAGTTACCATAAAATCTGAAAGCAAATCACAACAGTGTACCCGAAGAAGGATTTATGTAGGTAGTTGTTGAAGAACTAAGTTACCATAAAATCTGAAAGCAAATCACAACAAGGTTGTGAAGATGCAGCCTAACCATAAGGTTGTTGAAGAACTAAGTTACCATAAAATCTGAAAGCAAATCACAACTTATCTCAACATTAGTAGGAAACGGCTCAAGTTGTTGAAGAACTAAGTTACCATAAAATCTGAAAGCAAATCACAACCTATATTTACGTCTTCAAATTTCAGTCAAGGTTGTTGAAGAACTAAGTTACCATAAAATCTGAAAGCAAATCACAACCTTCGATATTAGACAACTGATCAGCATAGAGTTGTTGAAGAACTAAGTTACCATAAAATCTGAAAGCAAATCACAACTTGAATCATGAACGAAATCTTCACGTTAAAGTTGTTGAAGAACTAAGTTACCATAAAATCTGAAAGCAAATCACAACTA
>CAINUN010000104.1 GCA_903853805.1 uncultured Bacteroidota bacterium | reverse complement strand
GACAGCGAAGAAAAAAACGACCGCATAACATTTAGCCGAATAGAAGAAAAGCCCCAATAAAAAAAGCCCACATCGGGGCTTTTTTGCTATTCGGTGTTAAGCGTACATTTCGCAGCTGTGGTGTTTTGTATAGGTGGATTTCTATGTTGTTTTTTGTCTGTTTTTATCTGTTTTTATTAGTGTTGTTTGTGCCCACATCGTCCTCGTTTCCAAAACGAGGATGCAACGGTTTCGCGTTTGCAACGCAACTTTTAGAACAATTTCTTTATTGTACCCCCACCTCGTCCGCGTTTGTAACTCGGATTCAACGGTTTTGTGTTTGCAACGCAATATTTTCCTAATTTTCCACTTTCGAAAATCAAGCATTAAATACTATTTAAGAAAACGACAATAAATACCAACATCATGGACAAAATACAGGTTCAAGCAACAATTGAGGCTAGTCAACAAAAAGTTTGGGATTATTATACAAAGCCCGAGCATATTACACAATGGAACTTTGCTCACCCAAGTTGGCACTGCCCCTCAGCTACAAACGATATGAAAATTGGCGGAAGATATATTGCTAGAATGGAGGCTAAAGACGGCAGTTTTGGTTTTGACTTTGATGCCACTTATACCGAAATCAATGAAGGAAATAGTTTTACTTATGTTTTTGGCGGTCGCAGTGCAACTATAACTCTTGTGCATCAAGATGGACAAACCACAGTTACCATCATCTTCGACCCCGAAACCGAAAACCCAATTGATTTACAAAAGCAAGGTTGGCAAGCCATTTTAGACAACTTTAAACAATATACCGAAGCTAATTAAGCCCTCTGTTCGGGCTGTTCTAAAAGATCAGATCTAACAAAAGAATAAAAAACTTTCTCCCAGCTGGGCAAAATTGGGAAGCTCAGTGTCCTAATTATTATGCCGAGTTCAAGATGCGTTGCGTTAACATCATTGAACAATAGGATGCAACTGTAATTAAAGTACCTTTATCTCCGCCACCGCACAAGCCACCGAATGTTATCGGCAACTTTTAAAAACCGGCCAGTTTATTGAAACGTTTTTTTCATAAAGCGGAGGAACTGATTCCCAATTGGAAACAAGGTATCAAAAATGCAGCTGTAAGTTTAGCTATAGGTTATTTTACTAAAATAATAACTAGAAAAGCTAGTGAAGAATCTTTAGTATTATTTATATCTTTTTTGATTTGTGTTTCATTGTCGTCGTGCTATATGGGGCGTCCTTTAGAAGGAAATCAACCTGTTATGCGACAACACCACGGATGGTTTCAACGAGGAAATAATAATCATTACAGAGGTGGTCAAAATAAATTTAGAGATGGTGGAAAACCACGACTGTTAATTCACTCTAATCCTAGATAATCCTATCACTATGAAACAGAAATGCCGATGAATTGATTTTCATCGGCATTTTCGCATTCATTTTATTGTTGCCTATACGAGCATTAAACATCAACAACCTTTTCGGAAATGAATGCATAATTTATATTCTGCTTTTATTATATAATTAATTTTAGCCAGCACAAAAAGTCTGACAAATCAATAAAAGAAGAAGGGAATATGTGTAAACTTATTTCAGTGCCCCTTTAAAAAACTGTAAACTTATTTTAGGACGATTCAGGCATTCATGTATAGCTACTGTATACTTACCCCGTACTTACGGTATACCTAGTGTATACCTAGTGTATGTAAAGTGTATGAAAACAAATATTGATTGTTATTCAAAGTGAACTTTGGCTTGAAGTTTTTAAATTGATAGAGCTTTTGTTTTTTTGTGAATGACTTGTTATTTTAACTATTCTTGATCTTGTTAAGGAAATGATTTTTCATCATTGCATTGCCTAATTATTTTCATTTGGCAACGAATATCTCAATGAAAGGGTGCTTTCAGTTTTTCATTGAATATTTAATTGTTGGAAAGGAGATTTTTAGCATAAAAAAATTACACCATGAAACAATTTTTACGAGAGAGCGTAAAATGTATTGGATTTGTATTGTCGTATAGCGGGAGCTATGTGTCCAAAGCATTGTTGACTACAATTGTAGTCTTATCTGTTTTTTCTAATGCCTTTGCAAAAGAAAAACCCTTGCAATCCCCAAAGGGAATAAAACAAGAGATAAGCAAGGAACTTAAAGAAAAAGTACGCAAAACACTAAAGGAAAATGCCAAAACACTCCGTTTTATGGAGAACAAAGGACAGTTTCCAAGCGATAAAGTGTTGTATTATTTCGAGGGCGAAAATGGTGCTGCTTACATTGAGCGCAATCTCATTCGCTTTTTGGCAAATGATATTGACAAGGAAACGAATAAAATCAAAGCTGCTCATTCTTTTTCGGTAAAATTTGATGGCGCCAATCCTTTGGCAACTATTGAATTAGGCGAGTCTTTTCTGACTCATTTCAACTATTTCATGAAAGAAAATGGAGAAGGCATAAGTGGAGTAAAAGCAGCCAAAGATTTGACCATTAATAACCTTTACCCTGGCATTGATTTAAGACTGTATAGCTCGAAAGATGGCACGCTTGAATTTGACTGGATAGTAAATCCTGGAGCAGATTTCAAGGATGTGAAAATGAATTTTGAAGGACAAGATAATTTAGGAATTGAAAGAGATGGTAAGTTAAAAGTTGGACTGAGATTTACGGATGTGAAATTTAATATTCCTGAATCTTATCAAGTAACTGAAGATGGGAAACATGCTGTAAGTTTCAATTTTCGCCAAGAAAGAGGACATTTTATCAGCTTTAACACCAAAGAAAAATTAGATCCAACATTACCATTAGTTATTGACCCTATTCTTAATTGGGGAACTTTTGTTGATGGTAATAGTTCCAGTTTCGACCAATATTTATATGCTATTCAAGTAGATTCGAGCACAGGCGTTCTTTATTGTGCAGGCTCTACCAACCGACAAATTCCAACGAATGCAGCACCTTATACAGCAAACGGATATTTAAATACTATTTCAGGGCTTACAGGTACTCAAACTGCAGCTATAATTTATAGTATTAATAGTGCAGGTACTGCGCTAGTGAACCTTACCCTTTATAGTCCAGCAACAAGTGTATCTGGAAAAAATGTGGAAGCATATGCCTTGAGTCTATCTCCTAATAAAGTTTTTGTGGGTGGTTACACTAATATTGCAATACCAATGGCTGGCTCTTCTTTCGACAACGCTCTTGGGGGTTCTGGTGATGGTTATGTGGCTGTTTTTACTAAAGACTTAACCACACTTTCTTATGCTACTTATTTGGGTGGAACAGGTAATGAAAGCCGTGGTGTGACTTCTATTCGTTCTATTGATGACAATACATTTGTGGTGGGTATGACTGCTGCTGCAGCTTTGCCTACAAGTTCACCAAACTATATTTCATCAGGTGTTGTGCAATCTACCTTTAGTGGTACTAGCGACTTTTATATCGCTAAATTCAGTACATTAAATACCCTTACTTGGGGAACCTATGTGGGTACTAGTAGTGATGCCACTTTTAATGACCTTGAAGTATTAAATGATAACACTATTGCTTTTTGTGGATATGCTACAGGTACATTAACGGCTTCGGAAGTGAATGGTATTACTACAGGTTCCACAGGAACAGATGAAGATGGTGTAATAGGTGTATTGAATAGTACAGCAACATCATATAATTTTCTAGATAAAATTGGTGCATCTTCTGGAACAAATAAGAATGACCGAATAAACGATGTTGAAATTGTTGGAGATACCCTTTATTTCACTGGTTCAGGTGGAAATAATTTTCCTGTTTCAGGATCTGGTGTATATAGTTCAACGTACTACGGTGGAACTTCAGATATTATAGTTGGTAAATGTTATAGAGGAGGTGGAAGTGGAAGCTATAAATCAACTTTTTACGGAACATCAGGCGCAGATCTTGGAAATGGAATAAGATTAGTGTCATCATTAGGATGTAACACAGATCCAGTAACCTATATTATGGTTTTTGGGACTGTAAATGGAGCTGGCTTACCAACTGTTAATATTAATAGTGAATCTTTTTACAATTCAAGTCGTCCTGGAGGAATTGATATATTCTATTCAGGATTTACCAGTACATTAAATACACTTGCATATGGCACTTATATAGGTGGTAGCGGCAATGACTATTTGGGCGCTACTGGCGACCCTCGTGGTGCTAATCATTTGTGGGTAGATGGAGTAAATGTTTATGTTGGAACAACAACTCATAGTGACACTACGAATTTTAGACCGCTCACTTTTGTAAATGGATTTGATTTATCAAGGTCAAGTTCAGGAAACGATGCCCATATCATTTTCTCTATACAGTTTGCCTCATTATTACAAAGTGATTATGGAGATGCGCCTTCAAGTTTTGGAACACCTTCCCATATAATTAGTTGCAACGATTTGAGAATTGGAACTTTAGATGATAA
The DNA here is from genome assembly GCA_903853805.1 of uncultured Bacteroidota bacterium. Lineage (GTDB taxonomy): Bacteria > Bacteroidota > Bacteroidia > Chitinophagales > Chitinophagaceae > JAFIGV01. Next base: position 19,628 of record CAINUN010000104.1, on the reverse strand, counting down.
TGAAGCAGCAAGTATTCCAACAACTTATGCCAATGGTGATGATAATAATAATTTAGATGATGAAGATGGTATCAGTACCATACCAACTATTTATAAATCTACTACAAGCTACAGTCTTACAGTAGATAACATTTTAAACACTACTGGTTCCACTGCAACCCTTTATGGTTGGATAGACTTAAACGGTGATGGTGCATTTCAAACAGGTGAAATGACCTCTACCACAGTGGCAACTGGCAGCAATAATGTTTCTAAAACATTGACTTGGTCAGGAATTACTGTTTCTGGAAGTGCATCAAGTAGATATATTCGTATTCGTTTGACAACAAACAATCTTGCTGATGATGCAGGAACTTCATCTGTTGACGAACGTTCAACAGTTTCAGCATCTAATGGAGAAATAGAAGATTATATTGCTGTTGGATTAAATTGTCCAACTGCGCAGACTGAAAATCCTTGTCAAACACAAGGCGCCATCAATACAAAATTTACTACATGGTTAGCTACGGCTTCGGCAGGAGGTTGTGTTTCAGGCGGAACACTTTCTAATAATAGCGGTTCTGCACCAAGTGTTTTAACTGGTGGAACTGCAACAGTTACATTCACTTATACAAATTCTTGTTCTACCGCTTCTTGTTCCTCCACTTTTACAGTAACAGCTCCATCAACTATTACCTTAACCAACAGCAAAACAGATGTTTTATGTAATGGTAATTCAACAGGGGCAATTGATTTATCGGTAAGTGGCGGTACTGCTCCATATACTTATTTATGGAGTAATGGTGCAACCACCCAAGATATTACTGGACTGGCAGCAGGTAGTTATTCAGTTACGGTTACAGATGCAAATGGCTGTACGGGAACTACAAATATTACAATTACACAACCAGCAGCATTGTCGGTTAGCATTTCATCACAAACCAATGTTGCTTGCTATGGTGGTAGTACCGGCGCTTTAACTATGAGTGGTACGGGTGGTACTTCGCCTTATCAATATAAATATGATGGTGGTGCTTATCAATCTTCAGCAACCTTTACAGGTTTGGTTGCTGCTACAAATTTAGTAACCATTAAAGATGCTAATAATTGTACCGCTACTGTAAATACAATTATTACACAGCCTAGTGCTGCACTCTCTGCTTCAATATCGTCCCAAACGAATGTGCTTTGTTTTGGTAGTTCAACTGGTTCGGTTACCGTTGCAGGAGCTAATGGCACATCTCCTTATCAATATAAGTTAGATGCTGGTGCTTATCAAGTATCAGGAACCTTTAGTTCTTTAGCAGCAGGTTCTTATACGGTAACAGTAAAAGATGCGAATAATTGTACAACAACGCAAGCAGTAACAATTACACAAACAGGCACTGCATTAATTGCAGGCATATCCTCTCAAACAAATGTACTTTGTTATGGCAACTCAACTGGAGCTGTTACAGTGGCAGGCTCTGGAGCTACTTCTCCTTATCAATACAAATTAGATGCTGGCGCCTATCAAGTATCAGGAACTTTTAGTTCTTTGGCTGCTGGTACTTATACAGTAACTGTAAAAGACGCAAATAATTGTACCACTACTCAAGCTGTAACGATAACTCAACCAAGTGCAACCTTAAGTGCAAGCATTAGTTCACAAACCAATGTACTTTGCTATGGCAACTCAACAGGTGCTGTAACCGTAGCAGGTGCAGGCGGAACAACTGCTTATCAATATAAATTAGATGCTGGTGCCTACCAAGTATCAGGAACCTTTAGTTCTTTGGCTGCAGGTTCTTATACAGTTACCGTAAAAGATGCAAATAACTGTACAACAACTCAAGCAGTTACGATCACTCAACCGAGTGCAACCTTAAGTGCTTCAATCACTTCACAAACAAATGTGCTTTGCTATGGTAATTCAACAGGTGCTGTAACGGTGGCAGGTGCAGGGGGAACAACTTCTTATCAATATAAAATAGATGCTGGTGTTTATCAGGTATCAGGAACCTTTAGTTCTTTGGCTGCTGGTTCTTATACAGTTACCGTAAAAGATGCAAATAACTGTACAACAACACAAGCAGTTACCATTACCCAACCGAGTGCAACCTTGAGTGCTTCAATCACTTCACAAACGAATGTACTTTGCTATGGTAATTCAACAGGTGCCGTAACAGTAGTCGGTGCAGGCGGAACAACAACTTATCAATATAAATTAGATGCAGGTTCTTATCAAGCATCAGGAACCTTTAGCTCTTTGGCTGCGGGTTCTTATACTGTAACTGTAAAAGACGCAAATAATTGTACAACCACACAGGCAGTAACGATTACTCAACCAAGTACGCCTTTGGGCTCAAGTATTACGTCACAAACGAACGTGCTGTGTTATGGTAATTCAACTGGTGCTGTGACTGTTTTGGCTTCTGGTGGAACAACGTCTTATCAATATAAAATAGGTTCAGGTGCCTATCAAGTATCGGGAACATTTAGTTCCTTGGCTGCTGGTGCATATGTTGTAACGATAAAAGATGCCAATAATTGTACAACAACACAAGCTGTTACTATCACCCAACCAAGTGCAACCTTAAGTGCAAGCATTAGTTCACAAACCAATGTGCTTTGTTATGGCAACTCAACGGGTGCTGTGACTGTTGTTGGTGCAGGAGGTTCTGGAATTTATACTTATAAAATTGGTAGTGGTAGTTATCAATCTTCCGGAACTTTTGGAAGCCTTGCTGCTGGTGCTTACACAATAACAGTACAAGATGCGAATGGCTGTACAACTACACAAGCAGTAACTATTACCCAACCAAGTGCAGCTTTAAGTGCAAGCATTTCTTCACAAACTAATGTACTATGCTATGGCAATTCAACAGGTGCAGTAACAGTTGCTGGAACTGGCGGAACAGGTACACTTCAATATAAAATTGGAAGTGGTGCTTACCAAGCTTCAGGAACTTTTAGTTCTTTGGCTGCTGGTGCTTATACAGTAACAGTTCAAGATGCGAATGGCTGTACGACTTCACAGGCTGTAACTATTACTGGTCCTTTATCAGGTTTGACAGCAAGTATTTCTTCACAAACGAATGTACTTTGTTATGGCAACACAACAGGTGCTGTAACAGTTGCAGGAACAGGAGGAACAACTGCTTATCAATATAAATTAGATGCCGGCGCTTATCAAGTATCAGGAACCTTTAGTTCATTGGCTGCTGGTTCCTATACAGTTACAGTTAAAGATGCGAACAACTGTACGACAACTCAAGCCGTAATTATTACTCAACCAAGTGCAACCTTAAGTGCAAGCATTAGTTCACAAACGAATATCCTTTGTTATAGCAATTCTACTGGCGCTGTAACAGTTGCTGGAGCAGGCGGAACTACGTCTTATCAGTATAAATTGGATGCAGGTGCATATCAAGCATCAGGTACTTTTAGTTCATTAGCAGCTGGTTCATATACAGTAACAATAAAAGATGCAAATAACTGTACAACTACTCAAGCAGTAGTTATTACCCAACCAAGTGCTGTGTTAAGCGCTAGTATTTCTGCACAAACGAATGTGCTTTGTTATGGCAACTCAACTGGAGCTGTAACTGTGGCAGGTGCTGGCGGAACAACTGCTTATCAATATAAAATTGAAAATGGTGCTTATCAGTCTTCTGGAACCTTTAGTTCCTTGGCTGCGGGTGCTTATACAGTAACAATAAAAGATGCAAACAATTGTACTACAACGCAAGCTGTAACAATTACAGGTCCTTCATCAGGATTAAGTGCAAGCATTTCTTCTCAAACCAACGTGCTTTGTTATGGCAATTCAACGGGTGCTGTAACAGTTGCAGGAACAGGCGGCACAACAGCTTATCAATATAAATTAGATGCGGGTGCTTACCAATCTTCGGGTACGTTTAGTGGTTTGGCTGCTGGTTCTTATACCGTTACTGTAAAAGATGCTAATAATTGTACCACTACACAAGCCGTTACCATTACCCAGCCAAGTGCAGCACTAAGCGCGAGTATCTCGACTCAAACCAATGTTTCTTGTTATGGAAATGCGACAGGTTCTGTAACAGTAGCTGGAGCAGGAGGAACAACTGCTTATCAATATAAATTAGATGCTGGTGCTTATCAAGTTTCAGGAACCTTTAGTTCTTTAGCTGCCGGTTCTTATACAATAACGATAAAAGATGCAAATAATTGTACCACAACTCAAGCGGTGGTTATTACAAGTCCAAGTGCCACATTAAGTGCAAGTATTTCTGCTCAAACAGATGTGCTTTGTTATGGCAACGCATCAGGTTCAGTAACCGTTGTTGGTGCTAATGGAACATCGCCATATCAATATAAAATCGGATCAGGTGCTTATCAGTCTTCAGGAACCTTTGGTTCCTTAGCGGCAGGTGCTTATACCGTTACTGTTCAAGATGCTAATGGATGTACCACAACTCAAGCTGTGACCATTACGCAACCAATTGCTGCTTTAAGTGCAAGTATATCCTCACAAACGAATGTGCTTTGTTATGGAAACTCAACAGGCTCTGTTACTGTTGTAGGTGCCAATGGAACATCACCGTATCAATATAAGATTGGAAGTGGTTCATATCAGGTTTCAGGAACTTTTAGTTCATTGTCTGCTAGTTCTTATACCGTTACCATTAAAGATGTTAATAATTGTGTTACTACACAAGCTGTAAATATTACACAACCTACATTGCCATTGGCATCTAGCATTACTGCTCAAACCAATATTATTTGTTACAGTGGTACAGGTGGTTCAGTAACTGTTGCAGGTGTTGACGGTACTTCACCTTATCAATATAAATTAGATGCTGGTTCCTACCAAGCATCAGGAACTTTTACTTCATTGGTTGCAGGTTCATATACCGTTACCGTAAAAGATGCGAACAATTGTACGACTACTCAAGCGGTAACTATTACAGGTCCTTCAAGTGCAGTTAATAATAGCATTGCTTCTCAAACCAATGTAATTTGTTATGGTGCTGCAACAGGTATTGTAACCGTAGTTGGTAGTGGAGGAACAGGACCTATTTATGCCTATAAAATTGGCAATGGAATTTTTCAAGCCTCTGGTACTTTTGGAGGATTAACAGCAGGAAATTATACCATCACTATTGAAGATGAAAATAATTGTACCACTACTCAAGCAGTGACTATTACACAACCTGCTTCTGCAGTTTCTGCTAGTATTTCTTCACAAACCAATGTAACCTGTTATGGACTCACAAATGGCTCTGTAACAGTTATAGGGTCTGGTGGTACAGCTCCTTATCAATATAAATTTAACAATGGTTCTTATCAATCTTCAGGAACCTATAGCAGTCTAGCTCCGGGTACATATACCATTACAGTAAAGGATGCCAACGATTGTATTACCAATCAAATTGTAACTATCACACAACCTGCAGCAGCTATTTCAGCTTCATGCTCTAGTGTTAATTCAAGTGCTTATGGTGTTGCTGACGGTTCAGCAAGTGTTACCCCTTCAGGTGGAACTGCTCCTTATACTTATTTATGGAGTAATGGTGCGACAACAAGTACTGCAACAGGTCTTGTTTCAGGAACATATACAGTCACTGTAACAGATGCGAATGGTTGTCTTGCTTCTTGCATTACTTCTATGAATAACTTCCCACAAGCAAACTTTGATTCAATAACAGTTGCTGAAGATGCTACCATCAATACCAATGTCTCCAACAATGATGTGTTGAGTGCTGACGGAGGGAATACTTATAACATTACTTGTGCACTTTGTTCATCAACTGCTCATGGTACTTTGACCTTTAATAGCAACGGAACTTTCACTTATGTTCCTGATCCAAATTATAATGGTCTTGATCAATTTATTTATACGCTTTGTGATGGCGGAGGCGATTGTGATACTGCATTAGTAACGATTAATGTAACTCCTGTTGATGATACACCTGGTGCAACTTGGGATGGATTTAATACCAATGAAGACACGCCTTACAGTGGTTCTGTTGCTAGCAATGATGCTCCAAGTGGTGATGGTGGCAATGTATGGAGTTTAGTTACTCCTCCAACTCATGGCTCTGTTACTGTAAATCCGAATGGAACTATATCATATACTCCAACGGCAAATTATAATGGTCCTGATCAATTTATTTATCAGCTTTGCGATGTGGATGGCGATTGTGACACCGCATTAGTGGTATTGACTGTTACGCCGGTTGATGATTATCCTATTGCTGTTTGGGATGCTGCTTCTACAAATGAAGATACGCCATTAAATAGTTCATTAACTGCCAATGATTCACAAAGTGGCGATGGTGGCAATGTATGGAGTTTGGTGACTACTGCAGCTCATGGAAGTGTCACCGTAAATCCTAATGGAACTTATACATACACGCCTAACTCCAATTATAATGGTACAGATCAATTTGTGTATCAACTATGTGATGTTGATGGCGATTGTGATACGGCGATTGTTTACTTAACTATAAACTCCGTAAATGATGCTCCCGTAGCTATATGGGATAGTAAGACTACAGGAGTAAATGTTGCGGTAATTGGTTCTGTAGGTGGCAATGATACAGATGTAGATAATAACTTAAATCCAACAGGATTTACTTTGACAACAGGTCCTGCTCATGGTTCCATAACTTTTAATAGCGATGGCACTTATACTTATATACCTACATCCAATTACAATGGTAATGATGAATTCGTTTATCAAGTTTGTGATTTAGGAATGCCAATCTTATGCGATACTGCTGTCGTTTATTTGACGGTTTCAAATAATCCGCCTGTTGCTAATGTTGACTTTAACAGTACTAGTAATGATGCACCAATTTCATCAACCGTAGCTGGAAACGATACAGACCCTGATGGTAATTTAGACGCCAATAGCTATACATTGAGTTGTGCTACTTGCTCTAATGTATCTAATGGAGTTTTGATTTTTAATAGCAATGGTTCTTATACTTATACACCAAATAGTGGTTTCACAGGAACAGATCATTTTGTGTATCAAGTATGTGATAATGGTAGCCCAGCACTCTGTGATACAGCGGTTGTCTATATCACTCAAATTGGTTCAAGCATTACAGCACAAACCAATGAAAATTGTTATAACGATGCCATCGGTTCTGTGACCGTTGCAGGTACTGGCGGAACAGCTCCTTATCAATATAAAATTGGTTCGGGTGCTTACCAATCATCTGGTACGTTTAGTGGTTTGTCTGCTGGTACTTATACTGTAACAGTTAAAGATGCCAATAATTATACAACAACTCAATCGGTAACCATTACACAACCTTCTGTTTTAAGCAATTCAATTTCTTCACAAACTAATGTGGGTTGCTATGGAAGTACAACTGGTTCGGTAACAGTTGCTGGTTCGGGAGGAACAGCTCCTTATCAATATAAAATTGGTTCGGGTGCTTATCAGGTTTCAGGTACGTTTAGTGGATTAGCTGCTGGTTCATACTCAGTTACTACTAAAGATGCTAATAATTGTACGGCTACACAATCTGTTACAATTACACAACCTGCTTCATCAGTAGGAATATCTTTAGTTTCTCAAACCAATCTCATTTGTTTTGGCGGTGCAGGAGGCTCAGTTGTTGTTGCTGGAAATGGTGGAACAGCTCCTTATCAATATAAATTAGATGCCGGTTCTTATCAAGTTTCAGGAACTTTCACAGGTCTTGTTGGTGGAACATATACACTCACTGTTAAAGATGCCAACAACTGTACATCAACTTTGCCAGTAATTATTAGTGGACCTTCAAGTGCTTTAACAGCTAGTATAACTTACCAAAAAAATGTAGGATGTAATGGCGGTGCTAATGGAGTAGTTACTGTTGTTGGTAGTGGTGGTTCAGGAGGGATTTATACTTATAAATTGGATGCCGGTGCATATCAAGCTTCAGGTACTTTTGGAGGACTTGCTGCTGGCTCTTATACCATTACAATTCAAGATGCAAATGGCTGTACTACTACTCAAGCAGTAACTATAACTCAGCCAACTGTTCTTGTTGCTAATATCATTGCTCAAACAAATGTGCTTTGCTATGGTGGTTTGACTGGTTCAATCACAGCAAGTGGTTCAGGTGGAAACCCACCTTATGAATATAGAATTGCTTACGGGGCTTACCAAAGTTCTGGTATATTCACAGGATTAGGTGCTGGTACTTATGTCATTACATTGAAAGATGCCAACGATTGTATTGAAAAAGTGAACGTTACAATCACTCAACCTTCAAGTCCTTTGAGTGCAGTTCTTTCTGCTCAAACAAACATTACTTGTTATGGCAATAATAATGGTTCGTTGACTATTGCTGCTTCAAATGGTACTGCACCTTATACTTATAGTATTGATGGCTCTACTTTCCAAGTTTCAAACACATTTAGTAGCTTGAATGCTGGTTCTTATACTATTACTGTTAAAGATGCAAATAATTGTACAACCACGTTGCCTGCAATTATTACGCAGCCTTCTGGTGCTCTAAGTTCAACTTTAATTGCACAAACCAATCTCACCTGTTTTGGTGCTACTAATGGTGCAATCAGTGTAACAGGTGTGAATGGAACTGCTCCTTATCAATATAAATTGGATGCAGGAGCCTATCAATCGTCTGGAATTTTCTCAGGGCTTGCTGCTGGTTCTTATACCATTACCATAAAAGATGCGAATAACTGTACAACAACTCAAGCCGTAACTATCACAGGTCCTTCAAGTGCGTTAAGTTCAACAATAACTTATCAAAAGAATGTATCTTGTTATGGCAATGCCACTGGTGTGGTTACAGTTCAAGGTAGTGGTGGAAACGGTCCGATTTTTACTTATAAAATAGACGGAGGAAACTATCAAGGCTCTGGTACTTTTAGTGGTTTGAATGCAGGTGCACATACCGTTACAATTCAAGATGCTAATGGTTGTACGGCAACACAGTCGGTAACAATCACTCAACCTGCTTCAACATTATTAGCACTCATAGTTTCTCAAACAAATGTGCTGTGTTATGGTGGCGCTACTGGTTCAGTTACAGCCACTGGTTCTGGTGGAACAGCGCCTTATGTTTATCAAATAAATTATGGTGGTTACCAAGCGTCTGGAACATTTAATAATCTAACTGCTGGTTCTTACATGATTACGGTGAAGGATGCGAATGATTGTATTGAGAAAGTTCAGGTAATCATTACACAACCTGCTGCTCCATTAAACGCAAGTATTACTTCTCAAACCAATGTGCTTTGTTTCGGAGGTTCGACCGGTGCTGTTACAATTGGTGCTACTGGTGGTACTTCTCCTTATCAATACAAATTAGATGCAGGCGCATATCAAGTGTCAAGTACTTTTTCTGGACTATCGTCTGGTTCTTATACTATCACAATTAAAGATGCGAATAACTGTACTGCAACTCAGGCTGTTACCATAACGCAACCTGCATTGGCATTTGCTGCAACTTGCAATTTGACCAATCCAACATATTCAGGTGCTACTAATGGTTCAATCAGTTTAACACTTGCAAACGGTAGTGCACCTTATGTATATTTATGGAGTAATGCTTCCACAGCTAGTTCATTATCAGGTCTATCAACAGGAACTTATTCTGTTACTGTGACCGACCATAATGGTTGTACGGCAACTTGTTCTTCTACTTTAAATAACTATCCAGTTGCTACTTATGATAGTTACAACACTACCGTAAACGTTGGTATTTCTGGCTCAGTTACAGGTAATGATAATGATATTGATGGCAACATCAACGCCAATAGTTATTCTGTTATCACTTCTGTTGCTCATGGAATATTGATATTAAGTGCTAATGGTGGTTATAGTTATTCTCCTGACTTAAACTATTCAGGAACTGATTATTTTATTTATCAAGTTTGTGATTTAGGAAGTCCAAGTCTTTGTGATACTGCTGTGGTTTACATCAATGTAATTGGTTCGCCGGTTACTCCTGCTGTAAGCATCAGTACTTCATCTACTACTATTTGTGCTGGAACTTCATTGACATTTAATGCAACGCCTACTTATGGTGGTGCTTCGCCATCATATCAATGGCAGATTAATGGTAGCAACGTTGGTGCTAACTCTAGTAGCTTTACCAATGCAAGTTGGACAAATGGCGATGTGGTTACTTGTATCATGACATCTAATGATCCTTCTGCATTCCCAACAACAGCTACTAGTAATTCAATAGCACTTACTGTCAGTGCATCTCCGGCACAACCTGCTGCCTTTACAAGTTCAAGCAGTAATTTATATTGGGGACAAACTAGCGTTACTTATACTGTTCCTTCTGTGTTCGGTGTTACATATTCATGGAGTTACACTGGTACAGGTTTGACTATCAATGGTTCGGGTAATTCTGTAACTGTTGATGTGGCACAAGGTGCTACTAGTGGAACACTTTCAGTAATTGCTGATAATGGGTCTTGTATTTCTCCTGCTAGATCAATAGCAATTACAGTTAATCCTTATCTTACTTGGACTTGTGGTTCTATTACAAATTGGAATGATGCATCCAACTGGGACGGTGGTTTTGTTCCTTACTCCACCATCAACGTGTTGATTCCGGCAAGTGCGCCTTGTCAACCTCATTTGCCTTCTAGTTTCTGTGTTAATAATCTTACTGTTAATTCGGGAGCAAGCATTACTATTCCTTTTGGTTCAACACTTTGTGTTAACGGAAACTTGACCAACAATGGATCAATTTGCAAAGGAAACTTAATACTCTCAGGTTCTTCTGCTCAAACAATTGCTGGAAATGGTACGGTTTGCAATTTTGAACTCAACAATGCAAGTGGTGCAACGATAACATCTGGCGATACCCTGAAGATTACTGAAACCTATATTCCTACTGATGGCGTGCTTACTACAAATGGTGGTTTAGAATTGCTTTCAGATGAAAATGGAACGGCAACGGTTCTTGAGCACCCAGGTGCTTGTACGCCATACATCTCAGGCAATGTCATTGTGTTGCAATACATTCCTGGTGGTCGTCGTGCATTCCGTTTCTTAAGTCATCCTTTCAGTATTCCTATTGGTCTTGACCAATTGACGGATGATATTGATATTACCGGAACGGGTGGGGCAGCGAATGGTTTTACTCCTACTGCTACCAACAATCCTTCTGCTTTCTGGTACAATACAATTACTGGTAATGGTTCTGCAGTAGATGATGTTACAGGTTGGATTCCGTTTACCAATACCAATGGTGCAGGTGCAAATGCTTGGAATCCAATGGAAGGTCTTCGTGTACTGATTAGAGGTACTAAAGGCCAAGGGCTTACTACTTGTGTGCCATGTGTACCAGATCCTGTTACTATTGATATGATGGGACCTATCAATCAATGTCAAAAAATAGAAACCTTACTTACTAATGCCAACTGTGGTTACAACTTCATTGGCAATCCTTATCCAAGCAATATTGATTTGAGCCTGACCACAAGAGGTAGTGCCGTGGGTGCAAACTTCTCTGTTTGGGATCCTCATCAAGGAACGCATGGTGCGTATGTTGATCAACCTTTTGCATTCTCTTACATCTTGCCTGCTTATAGTGCATTCTTTACTACAAGTTCTTCGAATACAAACAATACTGTTGAATTTGACGAATCGAATAAAACAAGTGCAGACCCAACGGGCAATCTCTTTAAAACCACTTCTGCTTTTGGTAACAACGTCTTGCAATTGCGCATTCTAAGCAATAATGATTCGCTTTCTTGGGATCGTTTCTTGATGTTCTTTAATCCAACTGCTGCGGTTGATTCTGATAAATTGGATAAGCAAAAACAACTCAATCCAAATCTTGACTTCTATACTGTTACTCCAGACAAGCATCAATTCTCTATCGATGTTCGTCCGTTTGCTTATGGTCAGGTTGTTCCTCTTGGTTTGCGTGCCGATTCGCTTACCAATTACGCTATTCGTGTGGATGATTATGATGTGCCTAATGGTGCGCAAATCTATTTGCATGATAAGTTCAACAATAGTGTTCAGCCATTAAGTTTAGGTTTGAGTTATCCGTTTGATGTCAATGCCAATCCTTTGACACAAGGCGACCGATTTGAATTGTATTTGTCTTATGCAAATGGTATTAATGATGTGAACAATCATCCTTCAGTGACTATCGTTCCTAATCCTGCGGTGGATGAAGTAACTATTTGGACCAATGCTTCCATTGCCGACAACAGTCCGATAGTTGTTAGAAACACAATTGGCGAAACCGTTTATAGCGGAGTAATTAATAAGAAAGCCAACGATAAAATTACACTCTCGGTGAAAGACTGGGCTTCAGGAATTTACTTCATCACTATTCAATCGAATAATAACATCATTTCAGAGAAATTGATGAAGAAGTAATAGCGACCTTGTTCTTACCTAATAAAAAAGCAGTTGTTCTATGATAGGAACAACTGCTTTTTTTGTTTTTTGGATAAGTTTGATGCTTTTAAAATATTTGCTTGAGCACACTTCCCACATAGCCGCACTACAACCTTGCGCTTTCTCGGGACTATATTACCAGTGTCATAGTTAAATGCAAATGGACGAAGAATGTATTACCAATGTCAACGTTAATTGCAAATAGGCTGATAATGTATTTTTATTTCATTTGAAAACTACTGATACCCTTTTACAATATTCTTCAACTCATTTAGTTTTAGCAATGCTTCAACTGGTGTCAAAGTGTTGATGTCGGTGTTTTCTAAAATATCTTGAACCTTACGCAAATCATCAGTCACACCATCAAAAATATTGAGTTGAAAAGCGGGTAGGGTGGGAATTTGTTTTACTCTTTGCGTGGTAGATTCTTTGTTGCCGTGTTTCTCTTCTAACAAGTTCATGATTTCTTCAGCACGTTGTAAAAGTGTAGGCGGCATACCCGCCATTCTTGCAACTTGAATACCAAAGCTATGTCGACTGCCACCTCTTGCCAACTTGCGTAGGAAGATGACTTTATTGCCTACCTCTTTATGAGTGATGTGGTAGTTGCGCACACGAGGCAATTGATTTTCAAGCTCATTGATTTCGTGGTAGTGTGTAGCAAACAGTGTTTTAGGTTTGGAAGGATGATTGTGTAAATGCTCCACAATAGACCATGCTAATGAAATGCCATCATAAGTACTTGTACCACGTCCTATTTCATCCAACAAAACAAGGCTGCGTTCGCTAAGGTTGTTGATGATGCTTGCAGTTTCATTCATCTCCACCATGAATGTGCTTTCGCCACCGCTAAGATTATCAGAAGCACCCACGCGTGTGAAAATTTTATCGGTAAGTCCTATCTCGGCAGTAGTTGCTGGTACAAAGCTACCCATGTGTGCCAAGATAGTTATGACCGCAGTTTGCCTCAACAAAGCACTCTTACCACTCATATTCGGACCAGTAAGAATGATGATTTGTTGCTCGTCTTTATCGAGCAGAGTATCGTTGTTGATATAGCTTTCTCCTGGTGGCAATTGTTGTTCAATTACCGGATGACGACCTTCATGAATATGCAAAGAAGCCGACTGCAAAACCTGTGGACAATGGTAGTTAAATTGGCGAGCATTATGAGCAAAACAGAGCAAGCAATCAAGTTGAGCAGTGATATGTGCGTTGTTTTGAATAGAAGCAATAAACGGTTCGATAGCAGCTAATAACTCTTGGTAAAGCTGTAGTTCAATAGCTAATATTTTTTCTTCTGCTCCTAAAATCTTCTCTTCATATTCCTTGAGTTCTGGTGTTACATAACGCTCTGCATTGGTAAGCGTTTGTTTGCGAATCCAGTCGTTGGGCACTTTGTCTTTATGTGCATTGGTCACTTCAAGATAATAGCCAAACACATTGTTGTAAGCAACTTTCAAAGAACCGATGCCCGTTCGTTGTGCTTCTGTTTGTTGAATTTGAAGCAAATAATCTTTTCCACTTCGCGAGATTTTTCGCAGTTCATCTAATTCGGAATGAACACCAACATTGATGAAATTTCCCTTAACAGCAAGTGCCGGTGCATCTTCAGAAAGGGTAAATTTTATTTTTTCTTGCAACTCTTTTAAGGGCAATACTGAAAGTGCCAATTGCGTCAATTGCGGTTGTTGAGTGGCTTCACAATGATGCTTCATTTGCTCCATCATTGCAAGGCTTTTGCCCAATTGTAACACCTCTCTTGGATTGGCTTTTTTTAAAGGAATTTTCCCAATCAGTCTTTCTACATCGCCAGTTTGTTTCACCAAACTTGTGAGATGGTGATTGAGTTCTTGGTCTTTGATAAGATAAGTAACAAGGTCGAGGCGCTGTTCAATTTTATGAATATCGTACAAAGGAAAAATCAACCAACGGCGCAGCAAACGCGCACCCATAGGTGTATAAGTATGATCAATGGCTTGCAATAAACTTCTTCCATGTTCGTGGGATGCGTGAATCAATTCTAAGTTGCGAATGGTAAAACGGTCCATCCACAAAAACTCATTCGCAATGATTCGTTGAATGGAATTGATGTGCCCAAGATTAGGATGCTCGGTGTCTTTTAGATAATGAAGTGCTGCACCAGCTGCAATAATGCCTGCTTTCAAATCTTCAATGCCAAAGCCTTTGAGCGATTGGGTTTGAAAATGTTGCAACAACAAGTCGTAAGTGTATTGCTGCTGAAATATCCATTCTTCGAGATGAAAAGTATAAATCTTAGTATCAAAGTACTCACGGAATTTCTTTACCTGACTTTTAGATAAAATAATTTCAGAAGGCTGAAAACTTTGCAACAATTTGTCCATGTATTCTATACTTCCCTGAGCGGTGAAAAACTCACCAGTTGAAATATCAAGAAAAGCAACCCCTGAATTTTCTTCCTCTAAAAAAAGTGCTGCTAAGAAATTATTGTTCTTGTTTTCAAGGAGTTTGTCTGAGGTAGCAACCCCGGGTGTCACCAATTCTGTCACACCACGTTTCACAATTCCTTTAGCCAGTTTTGGATCTTCAAGTTGGTCGCAAATAGCAACGCGATAGCCAGCTTTCACCAATTTGTGCAAGTAAGTGTCGAGCGCATGATGAGGAAATCCAGCGAGCTCAATTGAAGAGGCAGATCCATTCGCACGCTTAGTAAGTGTAATGCCTAAAACGCGAGAAGCAATGAGCGCATCTTCAGAAAAGGTTTCATAGAAATCGCCCACACGAAAAAGCAAAATAGCATCAGGATATTTTTGTTTGATTTCCCGATGTTGTTTCATCAATGGTGTTTCTGCAATTTCTTTCTTCGACATCGGCGCAAATATAGATGGCTACTGATTTTAGAAAGGGTGTTCGCTTCAAAACTTTTCCCCAAAAACTTTGATTTTAAACAACAATTCTTACCTTTTCCTAACTAAATCTCGGCTAAATGCTGATGTTAATCATCAAAAAATAATTTGAGTATCTTGAATTTTAACTTGAAAAAATGCTGAAGGGTTGTTAGCAATATTTTGAAACCTAACTAGTCAAATGCTTGCGCTCTTTGGTAATTATTGATTTTTTAAAAACAATTTTTTATGCCGCAATTTGATACTGCTCACGTCAAAAACATTGTACTGCTGGGTCACTCCGGCAGTGGGAAAACAACCTTAGCAGAAGCTATGCTCTTCGATGCCGGACTGGTTACTAGAAGAGGAACGATTGCCGAAAGAAATACGGTGGCCGATTACACTGATATTGAAAAAGAAAGAGGCAATTCCATTTTTTCAAAACTACTTCACGCTCCGTGGAAAGGTTACAAAATTAACATCCTTGATACGCCAGGTTACGACGATTTTTCAGGTGAAGTGATTTCTGCTTTAAGAGTCGCCGACACAGGTGTGATGTTACTCAACGCAAGTATGGGTGTAGAAGTAGGAACCGATATTATTTGGGAATACACCGAGCAATTTAAAACACCCATGATTTTCTTGGTCAACCAATTGGACCACGATAAAGCTGATTTTGATAAAACTTTTACGGAAGCCAAAAATCATTTTGGAAGCAATGTAGTGTTGGTGCAATATCCACTCAGTCAAGGGGATGGTTTCAATTCCATTATTGATGTGCTGACTATGGCAATGTATCAATACAATGGCGATGGTGTGAAGGCTGATAAATTGCCTATTCCTGACAACGAAAGAGAAAGAGCAGAAATGCTACACAAAGAACTCATCGAAGCTATTGCTGCCAATGATGAGGGCTTGATGGAAAAATATTTTGATCAAGGAGAATTGACCGAAGATGAAATGCGCGATGGTTTGCATCTTTCAATGGCGAAGCATGATTTGTTTCCTGTATTCTGCGCTTCAGGTTTGAACAATCGTGGTGTGTCTCGCTTGATGGGCTACATTGATAATGTTTGTCCGCCTGCAAGTGAAATGCCTGCACAGAAAAGTAAAGATGGCAATGTAATCAATTGCGATGCAAATGGTCCTGTTTGTGTTTTCATTTATAAAACGGTGAACGAACACCATATTGGTGAAATGAGTTTCTTCAAAGTGTATTCAGGCACCGTAAAAGCAGGAATGGAATTGGTGAATGAAACGACCGGTGTCACTGAAAAAATCAATCAGTTGTTTGTGATGGAAGGCAATAAACGTCTTCCTGTAACAGAGTTGGTTGCAGGGGATATTGGTGCTACTTTGAAATTGAAGAACACGCACACCAACAACACCCTTCATGAAAAAGGAAAACGTACGGAACTAGATCCTATCGTTTTCCCTGAAGCTAAAATGAGCGTTGCTATTTCTAATCATAAAAAAGGTGAAGAAGAAAAATTAGCAATCGCTTTGCAACAATTGAAAGAAGAAGACCCAACCATGCACGTTGAGGTTTCTTCAGAATTAGGTCAGACTTTATTGCATTGTCAAGGAGATATGCACCTTGCTGTGATTAAATGGAAACTCGAACATATTTACCATCTTGAAGTAGCTTACGTTAAACCTAAAATTGCCTATCGTGAAACCATTCGTAAGGAAGCTCATGCTACCTATCGTCATAAAAAACAAAGTGGTGGTGCGGGTCAGTTTGGTGAAGTGACTTTGCGCATTGACCCTTGGTATGAAGGTATGCCTGACCCACACGGAATTACAGTAAGAGGTCGTGAAGAAATAGCAATGCCTTGGGGTGGAAAATTGGTTTACTTCAATTGTATTGTTGGTGGTGTTATCGATGCTCGTTTCTTGCCTTCTATCCTAAAAGGTGTGATGGACAAAATGCAACATGGTCCGCTTACAGGTTCTTATGTTCGCGACATTCGTGTTTGTGTTTATGATGGTAAGATGCACGCAGTTGATAGCAATGATATGGCGTTTAAATTGGCAGGTACAATGGCATTTAAAGAAGCTTTTCAAAATGCAGACCCACAATTATTGGAGCCTGTATTCCATTTAGATGTGTTGACACCGGATGAATTAACCGGCAATATTATGGGCGACTTACAATCTCGCCGAGCCATTGTTGAAGGCTTCGATACTGAAGGACATTTTACTGTGATTAAAGCAAAGATTCCACACGCTGAAATGCATGGATATGCTTCCAATCTTCGTAGCATAACTCAAGGTCGTGCACGCTTTAGAATGCACTATGACCACTATGCGCCTGTTCCTTTTGATATGCAAAAGAAACTGACAGACCAACATCAGAAAGACAATGTGGAAGTAGAAGCTTAATGGCTATTACAATAAAAAAGAAACGGTTGCCCAATAGCAACCGTTTCTTTTTTTTTAAAACAATATTGTTGAATTCCCTTTCAATTACCTACTATAGTTTGGTGCTTCTTTGGTGATGACAATATCATGTGGATGACTCTCTGCCATTGATGCTGATGTGATGCGAATAAATTGGGCTTCATCATGAAGTGCTTTGATATTTTTGGCACCACAATAGCCCATACCTGCACGCAAACCGCCTACAAATTGTTGCACTACTTCATTAAGGTTTCCTTTGTAAGGCACACGACCTACAATCCCTTCCGGAACAAGTTTTTTTACATCGGCTTCTACATCTTGAAAATAACGGTCTTTCGAACCTTCTTGCATAGCTTCTACGGAACCCATGCCACGGTAAGACTTAAACTTACGTCCTTCATAAATAATAGTTTCGCCCGGGCTTTCTTCAGTGCCTGCAAAAATGGAACCTGCCATGACACAAGAGGCACCTGCCACCAATGCCTTCACCATATCGCCGGTGTAACGAATGCCTCCGTCTGCAATCACCGGAATGCCTTTTGCTTTCAATGCTTTAGATGCTTCCATGATAGCGGTTAGTTGTGGTGCACCTGCACCTGTAACCACACGCGTTGTGCAAATAGAACCCGGACCAACACCTACTTTCACTGCATCTGCACCTGCTGCTGCAAGGGCTTTTGCTCCTTCGGCAGTAGCAATATTTCCTGCTATAAGTGGTAATGTTTTAAAGCTCTTTTTTATCAACTTTACCATTTCCAATACACCACGTGAATGTCCGTGTGCACTATCAAGCGTTATGATGTCCACACCTGCTTTTTGCAATGCAGCAACTCTTTCAAGTGTGTCGGCAGTAATGCCCACAGCAGCACCCACCAACAATCTTCCCATACTGTCTTTGGCAGCATTCGGATGGCTTTTGATGTGAATAATATCGCGGAAGGTGATGAGTCCAATGAGTCTTCCGTTTTTCTCTACAATTGGTAGTTTTTCAATCTTGTATTTCTCTAAAATCTTTTCTGCTTGCGCCATGCTTGTGCCTAAAGGAGCGGTCACCAATTTGTCCTTGGTCATTATTTCGCTCAACTTCTTCTTCATGCTTTTTTCAAAGCGCATATCACGGTTGGTGACTATGCCCACCAATTTGTTGCTGCTATCAATAATAGGGATGCCGCCTATCTTGTTTTCTTGCATCAACGTAACTGCATCGAGCACTGTGGCATCGGGATGAAGCGTAATTGGGTCAACAATTAAACCACTTTCGGAGCGCTTCACTTTTTTTACAAAGTCTGCTTGCTTTTCAATACTCATGTTTTTGTGCAACATGCCAATGCCGCCCTCATGAGCCAAGGCTATAGCTAATTTTGATTCCGTCACAGTATCCATTGCAGCGGAAACCATAGGAATGTTGAGTTTAATGTCGCGGGTAAGTTGGGTGGAAATATTTACTTCTCTTGGAAGCACCTCAGAGTAAGCAGGAACAAGGAGTACATCATCAAATGTTAAACCCTCGCCATAGAATTTAGATTTTGCAGCCATGTGCAAAGATATGTTCGGGGGATTGAATTGGCAAAATATTGGACGTTATGCTTCTGTTGATTTTGTTGATGATGATGTATTGTTTTTTATTTATCGAAGAAAAATGTTGGAATCAAGACATCACAAAGCACACTGAGTTTCTTTATTGCGAAGGTGAAAAGAACTCACTCTACACAACTTCATATCTTCGCACCTTCACGACTTCACGACTTCACACCTTCACACCTTCACGACTTCACACCTTAACATCTTCATACCTTAGCGGTCAAGTAAAATATTTTCCATAAAAGCTTTCTTTTTTGAATTTCCTTTTTTAGATTTGTGGAAATTCATTACAGCAGTGAATGACGTAGCCTTAAATATTACTCCTTCTTTCACTTGTAGCCTACAAGCCTACAAGCCTACAAGCCTACAAGCCTACAAATTTTTTAAGCCAAACAAGTTACGAAGCTTCTACCAAAGAACAGCCCCCATTT
>CAINUN010000103.1 GCA_903853805.1 uncultured Bacteroidota bacterium | reverse complement strand
TTCCCGACCGAACGTGTAATAGTGCTGTAACAGTAACTGATGCCAATACTATTGAATTAGCACAACAAATCGATTCCGCTTTTTGGATAGCACCGGGTTGTCATCCTGCAATCATTTACTGCAATTTACACAGAGCTAAATTAGACTGTAACCGTAACCTATCCGATGGTGCTTGTGGCAATGCCATTGCCGAAAATGCTTGGCATGAATTCAATGATTTTATTGATAGCGCACAAGCAGCAGCTAAAAATGCATGGGGAGGCAAAGCTTTTTATATTGATTTACATGGGCATGGCAACCCCATTCAACGATTAGAGCTAGGCTATCTTTTATATGATAATGAATTGGACTTCACAGATAGCGTACTCAATACCCCACAGTATATTGGTTACAGTACCATTCAAAATTTAGTGGCGACCAATATTAATGGATATAAGCATGCACAATTGCTAAGAGGAACTTATGCTCTTGGAACGCTATTTGGCAATGCGGGTTATCCCTCCGTTCCGAGTGCGCAAATTCCTGCTCCGGGTACTACTACCAATTATTATAGTGGTGGTTATAACGCAGCCAATCATACAAGTTATGCATTGAACAACACCGTAAATGGCTTGCAAATTGAATGCAATTATACCAACGTCCGCGATAACTACCTCAATAGAAAAATCTTTGCCGATTCTTTGGTGGCTGTTTTGAAAAACTATTTAAGCATCCATCAAAACATTCATTTTGCTACTTGCAATCCTGCTGCCATTCATTCTGTTCCAACAGAGACTGCTGTTCATATTTATCCAAACCCTGCAACAAACATTATTGAAATTGAAGGCATTTCAACATCAGGTTATTTTGAAGTGGAAATTATCAATCTAGTAGGAACAACATTAATGAAAGCAAGCAACCAAACACAACTTTCAATAGATACATTTCCCAAAGGAATGTATTTGTTGAAGTTGACGGAAGCTAATCATAAAGTCTCTATTTTTAAGTTTAATATCCAATAATCCATAGTCATGGTAAAATCTCTATTCTTTTTCGTTGGTTTTATTTTCATAGTAGCAACCAATTCAGTTTCGGCTCAGAGCTTAGGAAGGGTTGGAAGTATGACAGACACTGTAACCAATTGCACTGCTGGAACCGTATTGATGGGTGGGGGAAGCGATGTGGACGCTGCTTTTACTTGGATGATTAACAAATCAGGCGGGGGCGACTTTGTTGTCATTCGGGCTACAGGAACTAACGCCTACAATAGTTATATCCTTGGGTTAGGTCCGGCTCATTCTGTGGAGACATTTTTGGTCAATTCTGTGGCATTAGCCAATGATTCTTCGATTGTTCAAGCCATCAGAAAAGCGGAAGCTGTATTTTTTGCAGGAGGTAATCAAAATGATTATATCAGCTATTACAAAGGGACAGCTTTGGGCAATACCCTAGATTTTTTGGCTAATGTAAAACATGCTCCTATTGGAGGAACAAGTGCAGGCATGGCTATTCAAGGATATGTATATTATGATGGTGTTACCAACGTGCTTTCAACAGATGTACTTCCCGATCCTTATCAATCAGGAACAGGTATTCATTACAATGATTTTTTACACAATCCATTTTTAAAGAAAACCATTTGCGATACTCATTTTATTACCAAAGGCGGCACAACGTCTAACGGCATTACTGGCAGACAAGGAAGGCTCATGACCTTTTTATCGCGCATGATCAAAGACTCGTCTATGACTGATGTCAAAGGAATTGCTTGCGAAGAAAAAACTGCCATTTGTATTAATGAAAACGGATTGGGAATGGTGGTAGGCTTTGGAAAAGCTTATTTCTTGCGTCAATGGTGTGCTGCCCCTGAAACCTGTGTTGTTGGTCAGCCACTGACATGGACAAATGGAGTGAAACTATATAGCATCACTGGTCCTGGAACTTATACCGATCCTCCTACAAGTTCAAAATCAGTTAACTTAAATGATTGGACAACAGTAGCAGGTGGCAATTATGAATATTGGACAGTGACCAATGGCACCCTTACAGTTGGACAACAAACAGGTACTCCTGTAATTTGTAATCCTTCTAGTGTATCAACTATTATTGAAGACAATGCAATCAATATTTATCCCAACCCTACGAGTGGGTTGTTTACAATTGCGCTTTCTGATGATTTTGCCACGATTACCATTACAGATTTATTAGGGCAACCATTAAGAAAAATACAAATTAGCCAAAAAACAACGACTATTCAATTGGAGACTAACGGCGTTTATATAGTGAACATTACTACCAAGCAAGGCACAACAGCCCGAAAGTTAATTGTCAACCGATAATACTTTTTGGAGGCTATGCTAACTGTTTGTTATGTATAGTTTTTTTATTAGCAAGTTTACTTTTTGCCTTTTTTTTCATTCCCGTGCGAGTCTCCTGTAAGGGACTCGCACGATACAATTGACAGAATCGCTAACTTTAACCCATGGCAGTCAGAAAACCTAACATAAGCGAAAACGGTGTTTATTTCTGTACGTTTACCTGCTGTCATTGGTTGCCCCTTTTTGAAAAAACCAATGCTTACGATCTTGTTTACAAATGGTTTAACTATTTACAAAAACATCACCATAATATAGTTGGCTATATTATCATGCCCAACCACCTACATTTACTAATTGATTATCACTTTGATGGAAAAAGTCTAAACACTATCATAGGTAACGGAAAGCGATTTTTGGCTTACGACATAGTACAACGGCTAACAGAACAAAAAGAAACTGAAATATTAAAAAAGCTCAGTGAAAAGGTAAACCCAAGCGACCGTAAACGAGGTAAAATACACCATGTATTTGAAGATTCATTTGAGATGAAAATCTGTAAAAGTCAAGAATTTTTGTTACAAAAACTGAATTATATACACAACAACCCCTGTTCAGGAAAATGGCAGTTAGCAAAAGATACGATTAGTTATCCGCACAGCTCTGCAAGCTTTTATGACACAGGTGTTCAAGGTGTTTATTCCATAACTTCATGGATGGAAATAAATGGAAATGATTAAACGAAATAGCATTGTTCACAGCATGCGCGAGTCCCTGAAAAAGGAGACTCGCGCAGGAAGGAAATTATCCGAAGATACTATAAAGGGTTATCCAACTTAACAACTACATTTATTGATATTTGTGACTATTGGATTGTTATTGACAATTCTACTAGCCCCTATACATTTATTGCAGAAGGAGCCTTAAATTTTCCAGCAATAATTTATGAAAACGAAATTTGGAATAAAATTAAAAATTGCGAATTATGAATAATAAAATACTGGAAAACTCTGATATTAGAGAAAGAGTAAAGAAAGGATTAGACATGACATTTGAAAAATTGCTCAAAGCAAAAAGCCAAACCAATGGTATTTTTGTTCTTTCTCAAAATGGTGTTATTAAAAAGGTAAAAACCTCTGACTTAATTAGATAATAAGCATTATAGAAGTTTTTTATGTCCTACAAATGTCTTAACAGCAAAGCCTTTAGGGAAGCGTTAGCCGTTTGCAAATTGTGTACAGATGCCAAACTTCCTTGCCACCCTACATTTCGACTCCGCTCAATGCCCAATAAATGAGACGTTTGGAGAACAGGAGCCGTTTGCAAATAAAGTGCACATGCGTTACGTCCTTACCACCGTAGATTTCGACTCTCAATGATCAATAGAAGAGATGTTTGGGGAATTGAGCTCCGTTCACACAACGGTTTTCCTTTGAGTTCGACCTCACATCGACCTCGTTTCCAAAACGAGTACATAAGGTTTCGCCTATGCACCTCAGCTATGTTCAAAAAATAACATCTTAATCGTTGTTTACAAATTGTTTAGGTTTTGAATGTTTACTTTTGCAATTCCAAATCACAATTTTTAATTCTTGTAAATGAAAAAATTCTTCCTCATTTCGGGTGTCCTATTAGTTCTTCTAATAGCCGCTATTTCGGTTTTGCCATTTTTGTTTAAAGATAAAATTGTAGCCAAAGTAAAATCGGCAATTAATGAAAATGTAAATGCCAAAGTAGATTTTGGTGCTGTTGATTTGAGTGTATGGAAACACTTCCCCAATCTTAGTTTCACACTGAATGATTTAAGTGTGGTAGGAATTAACGAATTCAAAGGTGATACCTTATGCAGCATCCAACAATTTGAAACAGCCATCAATTTATTTGATGTTTTGAAGGGAAGTAATTATTCAGTGAATGCTATTTACTTGCGCAGTCCACGAATTTTTGCCAAAGTATTAGGCAACGGCAAAGCGAATTATGATATTATGAAACCCGATTCTTCAAAAACTACTCCTACTGAAGAAAGCAAACCATTTCATTTTTCGTTGAAAAAATATGCCATTGAAAATGGGTACATCAATTGGGAAGATGCAACCTTAAAGCAATCTGCAAAGTTAGTAGGCTTGAATCATGAAGGCAGTGGCGATTTTACGAGTGACTTATTTACATTAGTTACGCAAACATCAATCGAAGAATTGACTTACAATTTTGGAGGCATTAATTATTTGACCAAAGTAAAAACTGATTACAAAGCGAGTTTTGAAATTGATACGAAGAACAGCAAATACACTTTTAAGGATAACGAACTTACCTTAAATGCCTTGACTTTGGCGTTTGAAGGTTGGGTAGCAATGCCTAAAGAAGATGTGGATATGGACATCAAATTTGCGAGCAAACAAACGGATTTCAAAAACATTTTCTCTTTGGTGCCCGGTGCATTCACTAAGGATTATAACAACATCAAAACAGCAGGAAGCATGGCTTTTAATGGTTTTGTAAAAGGAACTTATAATGATACAAGAATGCCTGCTTACAATGTAACCTTAGTTTGTAAAAATGGGATGGTGCAATACCCGTCCTTACCAAAAGCGATTAACAAAATCAATTTGGATTTGAATGTAAACTGCCCTGATGGCAATGTGGCGAATGCAACCATTAAAATCCCTGCTTGCCATTTTGAGATGGGAACTGCTCCATTTGATTTGAGTTTGGTTTTAACCCAACCTACCACAGCTATGAATCTAGATATGAAAGCTAAAGGCAAATTAGATTTAGGCGAAGTCAATAAAATGATGCCAATGGAAGGCGTTACGAAAATGAGTGGTTTGATGGATATGGATTTAACAGCGAAAGGAAGTTTGAAAGCGGTGCAAGAAAAACACTGCGAAAATTTTTATGCTGATGGCAATATGCTATTGAAAAACATAGCATACGCTTCAAAAGATTTTACCAAAGGCATTTTGTTACGCGATATGAATATGCATTTCAATCCCCAAAATGTTGATTTAATAAACTTTGATTGTAAATTGAGTGAGAGCAATATCAAAGCAACAGGAAGCTTGGAAAATGTGATTGGCTATGCTTTAACCAATCAAACCATCGGTGGAAAACTGAACATTCAAATAGATTATCTGAATGTAGATGAATGGATGACACCTACAACGGAGCAAAAAACGGCTGCACCAACCCAAACTGCCATCTTCAAAGTGCCGAATAATGTAGATTTTGTAATGACTTCGGCAGTGAATAAAATTCACTACACCAACATGGATATGCAACATATAAATGGTGGCGTAAGTATAAAAGAGGAAAAAATGCAGTTGCAAAATCTGAAAGCGGAAATGCTTGGCGGTTCTATGACTATATGCGGTGGTTATTCCACTAAAAACACCGTATTGCCCGATATTGACCTGAATTACGACATCAAAGACTTTGACATTCAAGAATCGTTCAAAACATTTAACACCGTTAAAAAAATAGCTCCATTTGCAGAATTTACGAAGGGAAAATTCGCTACCAATTTAACCATGACAGGTAAAATGTTGGCAGATATGTCGCCCGATTTAGCAACGATGAATGGTAGTGGTTATTTCTCCATTTTTAGTGGAAGCATCAGCAATTATCCACCAATTGCAAAAATTATGGAAACCCTGCAAATGAAAGGTGCTAGCGAATTACCAATTAAAGATTTGAAAACTTGGTTTGAAATTCACCAAGGAAAAATTGAAATCAAACCATTCGATATGAAGAGTAATGATTTGGTGATGAATATTTCCGGAACGCAATCATTAGACAGTAAAATTGATTACTTGGTAAAAATGGATATGCCACGTAAAATGTTAGGCGCTGCAGCAGGTGCTGCCATTGACCAGGCGATGGGATTAGCAAATCAAAATGGAGCAAATTTTTCATCAACGGACAGAATCAAATTTGATGTGTTAGTTGGTGGAACGAATATGAACCCAACTGTGAAAACAGGGTTGAAAGATGCTTTAAAAAGTAAAGCCAACGATTTGAAAGATGCAGCCGAAGCGAAAGCCAAGGAAGAACTAGCAAAAGCAAAGGCTGATGCAGAAGCTAAAGTAAAAGCAGAAGCAGATAAATTAAAACAACAAGGAATTGAAGCGGCTAATAAAGCCAAGCAACAGGCATTCGATGCAGCTAACAAAGCCAAAGCTGATGCAGAAGCACAGACCAAGGCTGCTGTAGAAAAAGCCAAGCAAGATGCAAAGAACAAAGCAAAAGATGCTTTGAAAGGATTATTTAAATAACGCTGCCTACATCGTCCTTGTTTCCGAAATTAGGATGTAGGGGATTTGCGTATGCAAAGCAACATTGAGAAGACCCCGCATTTTAGCCATTGCCTTTGCTATAGCCAAATTCAACTTCGCTATTGCGAACTCTACTGTTTAGCCTTGATGATATGTTTTAAGGAAGTGTTATTTCTATCATCAAGAAAAATCCTCAAAAGCGTTGGGTGAGTGAGCCAACTAAATCACGCAGGTCCCTGAGTGCATCCGAAGGGTTGATTTGGTGTTTTTTCTTTTGGTTTTTCTTTTTTGATGACAAAAGAAAATGAACAAGAACCTCAACTGTAAGAGAATTGCCAAATCAAAACTGACCATGCTAAAAGCTTCGAACCTGACCATTTATCGCAGTATGCCGTCTTGTTATGTATGTGGAGAACAGGTGATTTAATCAACTATAGACCTTTTCAGTTGTTAGTTAATGGTTGTCAGTTGTCAGGTTTGATTGCTTTCCCCCTTTTGGTTGCAACTTGCTTCTCATGTTTAAACTTTGGCAAATAATTGACTGACTCAGAAATTATTAAATAGCAACAAAGAAAGCAAGACACAAAATTCATATGAAATTACTGATTACACTTCTATTTTTAATGTCAAAATTGAGTTCTTTTGCTCAAAAGGTTGAAAATATATCCAACTCATTTGAAAATGATTATCGAAAATCAAACCCAACTTTAAACTACAGTTACGATAATAGTCTTCAAACACATGATTATTCAAATAATTGGGACTTTGACAAAGACGGGATAAAAGATGAGCTGTATTTTGTAGGAACAGGTGGTGCACATTTATACTATTTTTTGAAAGTGGTATTAAGTACAGACAAGAAACCGAGAGCTTTTAATTTTGTGGAGTCTGACCTTCCAAAATTAACAGCGATTGATACCTTAAACTTTGACAAAACTCCATATGGTTTTGTGGTAGCTAACTTTGGTGTAAACTCGGCTCCTTCAATTATTGTTAAACTTGATAATCAATCATACTTCGCCAACAAAAAACTATTGACAAAAATGAATATCAGAACAAAAAACGTAGTCATTAGCTTTGAAAAGGGAAAAACAAAATTCGGCAGCTTATAACCGTTTTTGTTCTTGACATACAGCTTGTAAAGTAAGTAATTTTTTTAAATAATAAATTGAATTGCAAGATTCTGAATCCATTTCAAATTATTAAAACATCCTCATACAAAAGACTCAATTTAATAATCATGAAGAAATCAATTTTATTAACTTTAACCCTTGCGACAACCTTTTTACTTGGTTTCGCCTTTAAGACGATAACGACAACAAATAATACTAAAATGAAAAGAGTAACAGGAATTGGTGGCATATTCTTTAAATGCAAAGACCCGAAAAAAGTTACCGAATGGTATCATCAGCATCTAGGATTGGACACAAATCCCTATGGCGCAACTTTTGAGTGGTATGAAGGTGAAGATAGCACCAAAAAAGCACAAACACAATGGACACCATTTCCTGAATCGACAAAATACTTTGAACCTTCGAAACAAGATTTTATGATTAATTACCGAGTTGAAAACTTGGAAGCACTTGTTGAAGAACTAAAGAAGGAAAACGTGACCATTGTTGACAAGATTGAAACATACGACTATGGTAAGTTTGTGCATATTCTTGACGGTGAGGGAAACAAAGTTCAACTTTGGGAAGCCATTGATTAGAACGGGAAATTATATTGGCTGAATAAAGAAACGGCAATTCAACTTCAATTACATCAAGAACCCTAATTGATAGAGAAATTCCACGTTAAAAAACCGTCAATGTAAAAAGCTTCAAACCTGAAGACTGACAACTATCAACCGATTAATTACTGAAGGAACTGACTAAAGAATTGGAAAAAGCAACAGAAATCCATTAAAAATCTGCAGCTTGCTTTCGAGCGTTGAGTTCGGCTGTTTTTAAATCATACATAAAGGATGCCATACGAAAAACAGAGCCAGAGAAAGTAGCCTGTGCTTGTGCAACATCTAATGCCGTCCCTAAGCCAAGTTGCAATCTTTTGAGGGAAAGATTCATATTCTCACGGGCAAAATGTTCATTTTCTTTTTCAAGATTATAGGCATTGATGCGTACATCATATAAAGCAAGGGCACTTTGCAACGAAAGGCTTGCAGCCAAGGTTGCCTGCGACAATTGTTCTTGCAATGTTTGGATATTGAGCTTCGCTAATTGAACAATATGTTTCAATTTACCTGCTTGATATAGGGGCATTGATAGTGCAAAATTACTTTGCCATCCATAGGATTGATTGTAAAGGCTAAAGCCTGCTGAATTTTGCGTTTTGTTGAAATTATAGCCCGATGTCATTACCAACTTAGGAAGAAAGGAAGTCTTGCTTTCAAGATAGCTAAGTTTGGAAATAGCAACCTGCGATTGAAAAGACAAAAGGGTAGGGTTAGTTCGCTCCATTTTTTCTTCAAGTATGCTCCGATTTGCTAAAGGTTGAAGCGTGATTGAGTCCTCTACTTTGTAATCAAAAGACGCATCCCTTGCAAGCAGATTATTGAGCTTTCTTTTAGCATCCACCAATTGAAACTCAAAATTAATCTTGTTTTCTTTTTGAATATTTAAATCAATTTGCGCTTGTAGATAATCGGTTTTAGGCGCTAAACCTGTATTCAATCTGCCCTCGGTAATTTTTACCCTTTCTTCGTTGTAAGCAATAATTTCCAAGGTAGCCTTCAATTGCATTTGTTGGCGAACAATATCATAATAGCTAAGTAAAATACGGAGGGTGGTATTGAGCATTTGTTCCTTATACTGAACCAAACCAAGACGCTCGATTTCTTTCAATTTGTTTTTAGTAATAAACATCTTCGTACCATCGAATAGGGTCCAGGTAAGAACAATACTTGGGCTTATATTACTTCCAGTTACCCCATTTTGATTGATTTCATTTCCATTGGAATACTTCTGTTGGATATTATTTTGGTTGGCACCTGCAGTGGCATTTAAAGCAAGGGTAGGCAACATGCCCGCCTCTCCGAAGGTATTCATGAGGGAATTTGCCTCTGCCTGATTGTGGGCAATAAGTACGTCGAAATTATTTTTTAGCCCAATTTGAACTGCCTCTTCTGCACTCAAAAATGATTGAGCACTAAGGCAGAAAGGCGCTAAAAAAAATATACAAAATAGCTTCTTAAACATCTTCTGAATGAGCAATTGATTCGTTATTATCATGTTTACCCGATAGGAAACTATACATAGCCGGTATAACAAAAAGCGTAAGCATTAAGGAAAATATCAATCCACCAACAATGACAATTCCTAGTGGCATTCTGCTTTTAGCACCCGATCCTAATGCAAGGGCAATAGGCAGTGCACCTAATGCAGTAGCAAGTGTGGTCATAAGAATAGGTCTTAAACGGGCTACCGATGCATCAACAACTGCCGCACCCATCGCTGCTCCTTTTTGGCGCAATTGGTTGGTGAATTCTACAATTAAAATGCCGTTTTTAGTAACCAAACCTATCAACATAATCATCCCAATTTGAGAAAAAATATTCAGGGTCTGACCAAATAACCATAAGGAAGATAACGCTCCTGCAACTGCGAGCGGCACCGTCAACATGATAACCAATGGGTCTTTGAAACTTTCAAATTGAGCAGCAAGAATTAAATAAATCAACAATAATGCAAGAATAAAGGCGAAAGAAGTATTGGAAGCACTTTCGGTATAATCTCTTGAAGGTCCAGCGAAAGCAGTTTGAAAAGAAGCATCCATATCTTTTGCTGCTATTTTTTTCATCGCTTCAATGCCATCACCTAAGGTTTTGCCAGGGGCAAGAGATGCAGAAATAGTAGCTGATTTAAATCGGTTATAATGGAATAGGGTAGGAGGATTGCTATTTTCTTTAATTGTTACCAAATTATCCAATTGAACCATTTGTCCGTTCCTACCTCTTACTTGTAACTTTTTAATATCAAAAGGATCTTTACGGTCATTATGATCTACTTGACCTATTACTTGATATTGTTTACCGTTCAATTGGTAATAGCCAAATCTTCTTCCGCTTAACATCAATTCAAGGGTGCTTGATATATCAGCAACACTTACTCCAAGCGCAGTAGCTTTAAGTCTATCAATCTGAATATCAATTTCGGGTTTATTAAACTTTAAGTTCACATCCACCACTTCGAAAGTGGAATCTTTCTTAGCGTCTTCCAAGAACTTGGGCACTACTGTCTGTAGTTTTTCAAAATCGAGGTTTTGTAAAACTATTTGCACAGGCAATTGAGAAGAAGAAGCTAAAGAAGTACTAATCGTCTGTTCTTGGGATGCATAAATTTTAGCTTCGGGAAATTTCTTCGTGATTTTAGATAATCGGTCGGCAATTTCCTGTTGGGTTGCTTTTCTTTTATCAGGATCATCCAACCGAACTATGACAGTCCCTGTATTGATATTGATATTGGAGCCTCCTGCAGCAGTAAGACTGAAAATCATATGTGCTTCAGGCACACTATCAATAACTTTAGTAGAAAAGTTGTAGATAATGCTATCCATATAATTGAAGGAAGTACCTTCAGGCGCAGTCAATGGACAGCGGACCACACTCCTATCTTCAAGAGGTGCCAACTCAGATTTCAGGTTTTTGCCAACTAAGAATATCAATCCAACACAAACTGCCAATATCATAATCGCCAGCCACCTGTTCTTCATAAATGCTTGCAAACTATTTCTATAGTTTCTTTCCATTCCTCTGAAAAAGGGTTCTGTAAAAAGATAAAATTTAGAGGGCTTTGGGTTTTTCTTACTCAACTTCACATTTAATACAGGTGTAAGCGTCAACGAAATCAAAGCAGAAATCAAAACAGAACCTGCTACAACAACTCCAAATTCTCGAAACAATCTTCCCGTAAATCCTTTTAGAAAAACAACCGGAATAAAGACGACTGCTAATGTGATGGAGGTAGAAATAACCGCAAAGAATATTTCACGAGTCCCTTCACGAGCAGCTTGCATTCTATCCATTCCACGTTCTATCTTCTTATAAATATTCTCCGTAACAACAATGCCATCATCTACTACAAGTCCAGTTGCCAATACAATTCCAAGCAACGTAAGTACATTAACTGAAAAGCCAAATAGGTACATGATAAAAAAAGCGCCAATCAGCGAAACCGGGATATCTAATAAAGGACGAAGGGCTATAAGCCAATCTCTAAAGAAAAGATAGATGATGATGATGACCAATAATATGGCTACAATCAAGGTCTCTTTTACTTCTAATATAGATCTACGAACAAATTTAGATTTGTCCATCCCTACATCAGTAGTCATGCCAGGTGGTAAAGATTTTTTTATTGCCTCATACCGTTTGTAAAATTCATCAGCTATAGCAATATTGTTCGCACCGGGTTGTGGAATCAATGCCAAGGAAACAGCAATGGTATTTTTCAGTCTAGAAATAGTTTCAGGATTTTCAGGACCCAATATGGCTTCGCCAACATCACTAAAACGAACGATACCATTTTCATTCTGCCTGATAATCAAGTTGTTGAAATCCTGTTCCGTAACTAATCTACCAGAAGTTTTAATGGCGAGTTCAGTTTTTTCACCCGTTATTTTCCCTGCAGGAAGTTCTACATTTTCTCTTTGAAGGGCATTATAGACATCCTGAGGGGTTAGGTTTCTAGAAGATAATTTAGCAGGGTCAATCCATAAGCGCATAGCAGGGCGGTGCTGCCCGAAAATAGTAACCTGACTGACACCGGGAATACTTTGCAGTTTTTCCAAGAGCACATTTTCAACATATACACTCAGTTCCAAGTCATTCATCTTGGTGCTTTGCACAGGCATGAAAATAATGGGATCGCTGTTGGCATCAGACTTTGTTACTGTGGGAGGGGCATCAATATCTTGTGGTAAATTTTTGATTGCTTGCGATACCTTATCCCGAACGTCATTGGCTGCTTTTTCTAACTCAGCACCCACTTCAAACTCTACAGTTATATTGCTTAAACCAAGCGTAGAAGAAGAAGAAATTGACTTAATGCCCTCAACTCCATTAATTGATTTCTCAAGAGGTTCTGTAATTTGAGATTCAACAATTTCGGCATTTGCACCTCCATAAGTAGTTCTAACGGCAATAGTGGGTGGATCAATTGCAGGATATTCTCTTATGCCCAAAAATGTGTAACCAACTACTCCAAATAATATAACGAGCAAACTCAGTACAACTGCGCCTATCGGTCTTTTTAGGGCTATGTCAGATAATGTCATGCGCTCCTATTATTGAATGTGTGAAAATTTTAAACTCATACCAGGTCTGATAAATTGAATACCGGTAGTAACAATGGTATCACCAGTTGCTAAACCAGAACGAATCTCCACTTCAGTATCACTTCTGATACCTGTCTTTACTTTCACAAGTTCTGCTTTACCGTTTCTACAAACAATTACGCTTTTAAATCTTGCTTGAGGAATAATAGCTTGAGTAGGTACAAGTAATGCATTTTTATGGTCTTCAAAATCTACTAAAACATTAACTGCAGTACCCGGTATTAGTTTCTTACTGTTACTCTTTACCAAAGCCCGAACATTCAAGTTTAGGGATTCATTGTCAATGTTTTTTTCAGTAGCCATTACTCGTGCTACATATTTAATAGTATCGCCTTGTAAGGAAAAATGAATCTTTGTTTCGTTATTAATGGAAGCTGCGTATGTTTCTGGAATTTTAAAATCGAGTTTCAATTGTTCTTCGGTTCTAATAACTGCTAATTGTGTTCCCGGTGTCACAAAAGCACCTTCGCTTACCGAACGCAACCCGATTGTGCCATTGAAGGGAGCTCTTAATTCTGTTTTTGTTATTTGTGCCTTCATTACAGCAATATCCGCTTCAAGAGAGGACAACTGGGTGACCGTTTGTTCATAGTCTTGCTGACTAATGCCATTTATTTTTAAAAACTCCTTTTGTCTTTCAACAGTAGCATTTGCATTTTTCCATTGAATCTTAAGTTTGTTCAATTGCGCCTGTAAGTCATCATCAAATAATTTCACCAATAAAGTTCCTTTAGCAACTCTTTTTCCTTCGGGTAAATTCAAGCGTATAATTCTTCCCGATATTTCTGGCATCAGTACTGTTTGTTCAAAGGGTAGCAGATTGCCTGAGACTTCAAGATTGTTAGCTAGTGATTCTGCATGAATAATGAATCCTTCAATTGGCGGGGGCGGTTCTTTTGTTTTAACTACCTCTTGCTTCGATTGATTACCACAGGAAATTGCTAATAATAACAAGGGTAAAAGGAATGTTTTTTTTGAATTATTCAAGTTAAAGCGCTGCATGTACTTCGAGGTAATTGTATGGGATTTACTATTCAATAATGATATTGAGACACAAAATTACACACTAAAACTTCAATTGATCTATAATTAATAGCAATTTAATATATTATTTGAAATAGATTACTTCAACACTATCAATTTCAACAAGTAATTGCATGAGTATAATTAGCTTATTTTGGGGACAATTCTGAAAATTATCAATTTACAAGCTTACCAAAGACTAAGCTATAAAGCATTCGTCATCATCATTGATGAGGCGATAAAGAAATGAAACGAAAAAAATAAATGGAAATTGTTGGAGTAATAGGGGGACAAACCTATGCAAGATTAAGAGAGTAGCCTTGTATTTGTTCAATAAGTAAATGTAGTAAGTAGCGAATGTTTGTTTGTTTTATATAGTTGTTTGTTTTGTTGTCTGTTCTGTTTTTGTTTGTTTTGTTTGTTTTGTTTGTTTTAGTACATCGCTTTAAGTATTTAGAAAATTGTCTTTATATGTCTGTTTAGTTTGTTTTATAATTGTGTTTTGTTCGTTTTATATAAAAGTTTTTTTTGTTTTTTTGTGTTTTTGTTTTGCGATGTTTAAAAATCGTATATTTATATAGAAAAGCAGTTTGTTAAATTGCTTTTGTTCATCTCTTGGTTGTTGGTAGATGTTTTGTTTGATATAAACGCTAGCTCCCTAAGTTTTATTATTAGAACTTTATCCCCCATAAATTAAGAACTCCTGATTGAGCACTTATTTACCAACCACGTGCCAAAACGCTAAGTAGTTGATTATCATTGTTTTTATTTTCTGGCATACTTCAAAACGTTCCATTATTCGGAAGTTTGTTCCATGAAATATATAATTTCCACCAAAAATCAAGTAAAGGTTAGTGTACGGCTGTAGTATTTACTGTTTCAATTCCCTGCAAATGCAATTCAATATGTCTGTCATGTGCTTTGTTGTAATACTCACTTATGATTTCTAAAATATCATAGTCAATAAAATTACACTCACGTCCGTCAATAGTCAGTATGCTGTATTCAGGAATTTCATCCAACGCTTTTCGCAACTTTACTTTGTTTAAGAAAGTGACATTGCTGTTCAGTTTTATGTAGTGCATTTCAATTTCATGCTGCGTTGACTTTGTAATTTTATAGTCTGTTTTGAAATTGTTTTGAACAATGAAATAAATAGAAATTAGTAGTCCTATGAACACACCAATTAGTAAATCGGTTGAAAGAATGACAATGATTGTGATTAAAAAAGGAATGAATTGCTTCCAACCAAGACTCCACATATTTCGATATAGTTTTGGTTTAGTAAGGTTATAGCCTGTAACAAGCAGAATAGCTGCAAGAGAAGCATAGGGTATTTTATTGAGTAAAAAAGGAACAAGCAATACTGCAAGCAAAAGAAAGAGCCCATGCGTGAAAGCAGCAAGTTTTGTGCGTCCGCCTGCATCTACATTTGCAGCACCTCTTACCACCACAGCCGTAATAGGAATAGCGCCCAATAAACCACATGTCATATTTCCAATTCCTTGTGCAATAAGTTCTCTATTAATAGGTGTTATTCGGTTGCGTCTGTCTAACTTATCAATAGCCTCAATACAAAGCAGCGTTTCTAAAGTTGCAAGCAGACCAATGATGAGTCCATCTTTCCAAATTTCGGTTGTTGAAAATATATTGGAGAAGTTGGGAAAACTAATGCTTGCGAATAAATTGGAAGGAATATTTACTAATTGTGTTTGTTTGAGTGAAAACGTTGACGCGGCATTGGTAAAAAGAAGGTTGAAGATGATGCCCAATACAACCACAAAGAGGGGGGCAGGAATTACTTTTAATTTTTTAGAGGATGGATGTTGAAGATAAATGAGGGCGATTAAAGAAATAAAAGTAATGAGTATTGTTCCTCTTGTTAGGTGATGATTAAATTGTTGAAAACTACCTAAGAAGTTGTCGGGTGAAAACAAATTGATAAATCCGCTTGTCCAAAAGTCGGGTTGATCATAACCTAATGCTAAAGGGATTTGCTTTGAAATAAGAATGATTCCAATAGATGCTAACATTCCTTTGATAACGGATGAAGGAAAATAGTTGGCAATTACGCCAAGTTTTAAAATGCCAAGAATGACCTGAAAAAGCCCGGCAACAATAACAGCTAACAGAAATAATTTATAGTCGCCAAGTGAAATGATAGATGCAGCAACAATTGTGGATAAGCCAGCAGCAGGACCCGAAACAGCAAGTTGAGCACCGCTAATAACAGAGACAACAAGCCCACCAATTATGCCCGATAATAGTCCAGCGTAAAGGGGTGCACCTGAAGCTAATGCAATTCCCAAACAAAGAGGCAGTGCAACAAGAAAAACCGAAAGCCCTGCGGGAAGGTCATGTTTGAGCCAAATGATTCGGTAATATTTTATAGTTCGTTTCAACTAATAGAGGTAAGGAAAAGGTTATTCAAAGGTAGCTTGTTTTTTAAAGCAACAACATATAGCTTCTGCAATAAACAGATTGGCAAGGAGGGTAGGTACTTTGGTTCTAATCATGAAATTTGCAAAATGTAGCCCCAACAACTACATAACCTAAACAGGAATGAAGAATTGACAAACATCAATCTGCTAACTTTTATTAAACTTCTACACAATTATTTTAAGTTTGCTACCTCAATCTAAAATAATAAAATAATGGAAGGATTTATTCTCGATAAAATAGGCAACACACCCTTGGTGAAACTCCAAAAAATTAACCCTTTCAAGAACGTGGAGATTTGGGTGAAGTTGGAGTTTATGAATCCGAGCGGTAGTATCAAAGACCGCATCGTCAACCACATCATCAACGATGCGGAAAAGAATGGCTTGTTGAAGCCCGGTGGAACGATTGTTGAAAATACCTCCGGAAATACAGGTGCAGCTGCAGCCATGATTGGCGCTATCAAAGGCTATAAAGTCATCCTTACTATGCCCGATAAAGTGAGTATAGAAAAACAAAATGCGCTCAAAGCTTTTGGTGCGGAGATAGTGGTTACGCCTACATCAGCTTTGCCCGATGACCCTTTGCATTATGTAAATACTGCTAAACGCATTGCTGCCGAAACACCGAATAGTTTCCGCATCAATCAATATGATAATCCTTTAAATCCTGAAGCACATTATCTTTCTACAGGTCCTGAGATTTGGCAACAAACTAATGGTCGTGTCACGCATTTTGTCGCAGCCGGAAGTACAGGTGGCACTATCAGTGGTATCAGCAAATACCTAAAAGAACAAAACCCGAATGTATTCTCTTTCATGCCTGATCCGTTTGGTTCTATCTTCTATAATTATTTCCGAACAGGAGAAATTAATTTAGATGGTTCTTGCAGCTATTTTGTGGAAGGAGTAGGGGAAGACCACCTCACCAAAGCCATGAATTTTGAAATGGTGAACGATATGATTCAGTTCAATGATGAAAATGCTTTTTCTACTGCAAGAAGACTAGCGCGTGAAGAAGGTATTATCGGTGGCGGAACCGGTGGTGCGAATGTATGGGCTGCTTTGCAACTCGCTTCTCGTTTGACAGAACCTGCTGTAATCGTTACCGTAATCCCTGACAATGGCGCTAAATATTTGTCGAAGATGTACAACGACGAATGGATGAAAGAAAAAGGTTTTTCACTATAAGCTTATCAAACAATACACATGAAATTCAATACCAAAGCCATACACAACGGGCAACATCCTGATAAAGAAACAGGTGCGATTATTCCGCCTATCTACATGACTTCAACTTATGTTCAGGAACACCCGGGCATGACAAAGGGTTATGATTATACCCGAGCAGGCAACCCCAATTATACCAACCTCGAAGCTACTTTAGCCTCTCTTGAAGAAGGCAATTATGCAACGGTATTTGCTTCGGGTTTGAGTGCATTCACTGCCTTGATTTCTACTTTGGTTTCGGGCGATAAAGTGCTTTCTACCAACGACCTTTATGGCGGCACTTATCGGTTATTTACCCGTGTGTTCAAGCAATATGGTATTTTGTTTGAAACGGTGAATACACAGGATTTGGAATTGTTGGCTTCTAAGATTGCTTCCGAAAAACCGAAAGTGATGCTAGTAGAAAGTCCAACCAATCCTTTACTCAACATCTCCGACATCGAAGCAATTGCCCAACTCTGCAAAGCAAATGGTGTATTGCTTGTGGTGGATAATACTTTTGCTTCGCCTTACTTCCAACAACCTTTGACTTTGGGTGCCGATGTGGTGATGCACAGTACAACCAAATACCTTGGCGGTCATTCCGATACAATTGGTGGTGTGCTCGTTACTAACGACCAAGACCTCAAAGTGAAATTCGATTTTGGAAGAATGGCAATTGGCTTGAACCCTAGTCCTTTTGATGTGTGGATGACTTCCCGCAGTGTGAAAACCTTGGGCGTTCGTATGGAGCGTCATGCGGAGAATGCCATGAAAGTGGCGCAGTTCCTCGAAGCACATCCTAAAGTGAAGAAAGTCTATTATCCTGGATTGGCATCGCATAAAAACCATGACATTGCTAGGAAGCAAATGAAAGGCTTTAGTGGTATTGTATCTGTTGAATTCAACCTCGATTTAGAAGAAGCCAAGAAGATGATTTCTTCTTTAAGAATATTTTCGCTTGCCGAAAGCCTCGGTGGGGTAGAGTCGTTGGTTGACCATCCTGCTAGCATGACGCATGCTTCTATTCCTAAAGAAGAAAGAGAAAAAATAGGGTTGACCGACGGTTTGGTGCGTTTCTCTTGCGGCATTGAAGACATAGAAGATATGTTGGCTGATTTGGAGCATGGATTGAAGGGTTGTTGATTTTTTTAATCCACCCTTTTTACAACAACTAAAGCATCGAAAGCAACTCCATGTTGTTTTGTTTCAATGGCATGTGCCGAAGCCTCAATGGCATATGCCGAAAGCACAACTTAATGAGCCGAAGCCTCAATGGCATGAGCCGAAGACTCAACTGAATGTGCCGAAGCCTCAATGGCATATGCCGAAGACATAACCGAATGTGCCGAAAGCTCATGGGCTATTGCCATTGAGACAAATGAATCAGTCTTTCAATGAAATGATAGAGCAGTTAGCATTAATGCTAACTGTTTTGAGGCAAAGGCAGTTTCATTACCCACAAATGCACTTTAGGCATATTATAAACAATGCTTATTGCCCTCCATTGTTTATGAATATCATTAATAGGTAGCTACTTGTTTTTCGAAACAAGATGCTGAATTGAATAAGAGAGAGTCCATTACCTTTTTGTTATGTTCATTTGAAGCCTTCCCGCTTTTAGTGATGCTCAATCAGCTTTTTGAGCTGTTAGCAGAGCGCACCTCGAGACCAAGAATAAAAAACCCTTCTGTGAAGGGGAACGGATGCTGCATCAATAAGAGTATTTTGTGGCTTGTGTGAGACTGTCTGAATCAGGATTTTCAGGATTTTTGGATAAACAGGATTTTAGCCTAAATTTTTGAGGTTTAAAGAAAGCACACCACAGCTGTTTGAGCTGTTAGCTTGCGCACCACGAACCCTAGAATAAAAACCCTTCTTTGAAGGGGAAACAGATGCCTAATATATTTTTACGAACAGTACGAAGCTGTTCAGGATGTTAGCTTGCGCATCCTGAACCCTAGAATAAAAACCCTTCTGTGAAGGGAAAACAGATGCCTAATATTTTTTAACGAAAAATAATTTTCATTTACAAAAAACCTAAAACTTTACAAATACTTATTGAATGTTTATGGGCTATGCCTACAAAATTCAGCAGCAACATGATTCGTCCGGTCAGGAGACCGGTTTTTATCCTTGGTTCCAGATGCCCTGCGGAACATCCGGAACAGCGGGGAATGGCATGACCATTCAGCGGGATAATGAAGGCATAACTATAACTGGAAATAAATTTGAAAATAATAAAGGGGTTGATATTGATGAAGAGCCGACAGGAGGACAAAATGATAACACCCCTAAAAAAATTATTATAGACCATAATATTTTTACAAGGACTATACCCCATGAACATTCTTTAGAGATAATGGGAAAAAATGGGGGTGCAACTGACCAAGACTATATCATTACAAACAATATTATTATTAATGGTGGTATTTGGATGTTTATCTGTAATAATATGACCTTTAGCAACAATTATGTTTTTGGAGGAACCGGCTATGCTTTTCAAGGAGAAAAAGCAAATAGCAATATTATTTTTAACAATAACATTATTATTAATAATAATGACGATGCTACAAAAGAAGGATTTTATTTGAGTCCACACAGCAGTAAAACAACTAAGAACATTCAAATAACTAGTAATCAATTTGTGAATTGTGCTTTAAATTTTGAAAACTGCCATGATGTAATGATAGTTGATAATCAAATTAGCACAAGAGCTACCAATACTTATGGCATAAGAATATTATTAAATGCCAACCCTCAAGATTTTCAATTAACAGACTATGGTCAAGTAATAATTACTGGGAATAATATCTTGCTCAACACAGATGATTTACAATCGGAATATAGAGGCATTGTTTTTAATAATTCAAATAGTTATAGAGTTGGCATCATAAAGATAGACAACAACATTATTGAATCAAAAGGGAGTGCCAACCCAACTATACAATATGGCATCTTAATTAACAATTCACCCCAATATTGGGATAGACTGCTGATAGGAAAAGGGAATGTATTTGGCAGCAATATTGGCAATACCATTGCAGTAGAAAAAAATTCCTACCTTACAGGGATGAACCCAACGGGTGATAGTTGGATTACTGAAGGTAACCCTAATAATTCAATAACAGCATTGCAAGGCACAACCGCTATTGACAAAACGCGTGTTGCCGATAACAAGTACCAATTGAATAGTATTAATGGAAATAAAGGTTGGACATTATTGAGTGAGATGGGGAAGCAGGTGTTGGTGGAAGATGAGTTTATTGGTACATTACCTTATCCCAATCCATTACAAGGGCATACCCCTGATATAACAGTTTTTGGTAGTCAGTGGGTAGATAAAATTGGACAATGGAATTTACTCAATAGTGGAGAGGCTGTTGCTATAGGAGGGCAAAATAATATGACAGTTTTAGATACATCTATCTCAAATGCTACTCTCAAGGCAGAATTTAATGTTACAAACCCAGGAGATGGCATTGGAATTGCTTTCAGGTATTGGTATGATAATACTATAATTCCTAATAAAGATACCTATATGCGTTTTTACTATAAAGATAGTACTCATGAAATAAGACTTGAAAAAGTAGTTGGAAATACCATAACCCCAATTTACCAAGAAAGTAATATTGTTATTGGAGACTCTAACATTTTTATATTAGAAGTAAAAATGAAAGATGGGTTTATTTCTTTGTTTTTCAATGGACTACTTAAAAAAACTGTTTATTATACTTTCAATTTTGATAAAGTACAACATGGTTTATTTGGAAAAGGTGCAACAAATTATCAAATCTGTAACTCATTCAAAATATTACTATAATCATGAAAATTAGATTATTAGGAATCTCCTTACTACTATTTTTCCAATTAGTTACTGCTTATGTGTCCTATGGAGCATTTAAAACTGAAAGTAGCTTCATAGAAAATAAAGGACAAATTATTAACCAAAATTCAAAACCAAATAAGGACGTAAAGTATATAATAAACAGAGGTGCTATAAGTCTATTATTAATGAACAATTATTTTTCTTATGAAATAATTCAAAAAGCAGATTCTTTGAAAAAGAATAATTTCACCATTAATAGAGTTGATGTAAAGTTGGTGGGTGCAAATAAAAGCCCTATTATTGAATCACTTGGGCTATTGAATACAAACAACTTTTATGTAAATAATGCCAGCGGACTAATTGATAAAACAATAAGCGTAAATTGCTATAATAAAATAATATATAAAGACATTTATCCCAATATTGATTTGGTGTTTACCACAAGTTCTGCAAAAAATAAAGTGGCAGAATATACTTTTGTCATTAAACCATATGGAAATATTAACAACATTAAATTTCAGTATAAAGGATGTTCTGAGGTATCAATTACTGATTCGAATAGTATGTTGATTGCAGTTGATAATAGTAATATTTCTAACTCTATACCGATTAGCTATATTGATGAGAATAAAGAAAGTATTCATGTTGCTTACAAAAAAATAACTAATAATAGTTTTGGTTTTCAATGTAAGGAATATGATAAAACACAAACATTGATAATTGACCCTTGGATTACTTACTTGGGTGGGAATAATAATGAAGATATATTAGCTGTAAGTTTTGATAATAATGAAAATATTTATTGTACTGGATATACAAATTCTACAAATAATATTGCTACAATAGGTGCCTACCAAACAGTTTTAGGCGGGAGTCGTGATGTATTTATTGCAAAATATGATACTACTGGGCAGAAACTATGGGGAACTTATTATGGAGGTACCAATCAAGATATCGCATGGGGTTTAGCAATTGATAAGCAAAATAATATTATCATTACTGGTACTACACAATCAAATTCAAATATTGCTACAGTTGGTGCGTATCAGACAAGTTTAATAGGCATCAATAATGCTTTTATCGCAAAATTTTATAGTAATGGAATATTGCAATGGGCTACCTATTATGGTAGTGGAGGTACCAATGGAAAAGATATTGTAACAGACTCTTTGAACAATATTTATATTATTGGTGAAACAGGGGCTTTAGCAGGTATTGCAACACCGGGGGCTTTTCAAACTGTTAAAGCTGGAACTAATTCTGCGGATGCGTTTATTGTAAAGTTTAATTCATCAGGTGTAAGACAATGGGGCACATATTATGGAGGCGATAGTACAGAAATCGGTTATGGTATTTCTACTGATAAAAATAATAATATTGTAATTACAGGGCTAACGGAATCTACGAATAATATTGCTACTGTTGGCGCATTTCAAACTACGTTACATGGGGTTGGTGATGCATTCATTGCAAGATTTACTTCATCAGGTAATAGATTATGGGGTACCTACTTTGGAGATACTGCAATTTCAAGTCCAAAAATAACAACTGATACTAATTGTAATATTATTGTTACTGGTGTTACTAGTAACAATAGTATTGGCTTTACAACAGTTGGTGCTCATCAACCTGTGTTTGGAGGTTTTAAAGATTTTTATTTAGCAAAATTTGATTCACTTGGTAATAGAATATGGTGTACTTATTATGGCGGTTCAGGTTCTGAAATGCCCGGAGGACCTGGGATTTGTATAGATAAATACAATTGTATTTACATTGCAGGCGTTACTGAATCTACGAACAATATTGCAACAAATGGTGCATATCAGACAAACAATGCAGGTGATATAGATGCTGTTTTGGCAAAATTTAGTGAAACAGGTCAATTTTTATGGGGTACCTATTTAGGTACTATTTATTCTGAAGGAAGCAACAGTGTCTCAGTTTCTAAAAAACAAAAAATTGTCATAGGTGGCTCTACAGATGCAGATTCAGGCTTTGTAACTTCTAATGCATATCAAAAAGTTTTTGGAGGGGGGGGGGATGCTTTTCTTGCTTGTTTTGATAGTACAGGTCATATCCCTCCTGTAGGTATTCAAATTTTTAATGAAATTATACCTTCATTAATCAAAGTATATCCAAATCCAACAAAAGATAAAATAACTGTCAGCATTAAAGACTATGCTGGTAAAGGGGGTAGCTTGGTGCTTACAGATATAGAAGGTAAGGCGGTAAAGTCGGTGATTGCCCTTCGACAAGCTCAGGGTGACAAGGATTTTGTAATAGATGTCAAAGACCTGTCAGCAGGTGTTTATTTATTGCAGTATGATGATGGGGATTTTTGTGAAAAGGTGAAGGTGGTGAAGGAATGATGTTGAATGATAGATTTTGAAAGGAATGAGTGCATGTGAAAGAGAACACCTACACTCTATAAGGATATACACGGTATCTAACTAAAACTCTTTTTCCTTTCTTACTTTTGCCGCGAAACAATTTTTCATGATTCAAAAAAGGTTGGGCGTTCTTGGTGGCGGGCAATTAGGGGCAATGTTGATTCAAAGTGCAATAGGTATGGGCATTCCTATATCGGTGCTCGAAAACGACCCTTTAGCGCCTTGTCGCATGTATGCTTCCGATTTTGTGTTAGGCGACCCGTTGAATTATGAAGATGTGCTTGCTTTTGGACGAAGGGTAGATGTCATTACCATTGAAAAAGAAGCCGTGAATGTAGCTGCCTTAAAACTGCTACGTGAGGAAGGCAAACAGGTTTTTCCTTCGCCCGAAAACATTGAAATGGTGCAGGACAAATGGCGTCAAAAGACTTTTTTACAAGAAAATAATATTGCTGTTGTTCCGGGCGTTTTGATTCCATCTAAAGAAGCACTGAAAGCAACCATCCAATCTTATCCTGCCTGCCTCAAGCTTTGCCGAGATGGTTATGATGGTCGGGGCGTGATGATGTTGCGAAGTGAAAAGGATATTGATAATGCTTTTGATGCGCCATGTGTGTTGGAAGATTATGTAGCCATCAAAGAAGAAATTGCCGTGATGGTGGCAAGAAATGAAGCTGGCGAAATTCGTTTTTATGACCCGGTGAGTATGGTGTTCAATAAAGAAAAACACATCCTCGACTATCAGTTGTGCCCTGTTAATTTAAATCCAAACGTTAGCCGTGCGGCAGATGACCTTGCCATTCAAGTAGCAAAAGCCATGAATCTTGTGGGCATTGTAGCTGTGGAAATGTTTGTGACTTTCGACGACCAAGTAATTGTGAACGAACTTGCCCCTCGTCCGCATAACAGTGGGCATCATACGATTGAAGCTTGCATCACCTCGCAATACGAACAATTGCTACGTGCGGTATTGGGCTTACCTTTGGGCGAAACAGCTATTACAGCAGGTTCGGTGATGGTGAATATCATTGGCAAA
The DNA here is from genome assembly GCA_903853805.1 of uncultured Bacteroidota bacterium. Classification (GTDB taxonomy): domain Bacteria; phylum Bacteroidota; class Bacteroidia; order Chitinophagales; family Chitinophagaceae; genus JAFIGV01. Next base: position 46,088 of record CAINUN010000103.1, on the reverse strand, counting down.
GCTGAAACAGGAAGTAATCTTTCAGCCCAAGTAAAATCTCTTTATGCAATTAACGATGTGCATGTACATTGGTATGGCAAGAAAGAAAAAGCAGGCAGAAAACTAGGTCATGTGACCATCAAAAACCAATCAATTGAAGCAGCAATTGCCACAGCAACTACTGTGCGCCATATTTTAAATAATGAATAAAATGAACCAACCAATCGTAGGCGTCATCATGGGTAGCAGTTCGGATGCTGCTGTTATGAAACCCGCAATAGATATTTTAAAAGAGTTTGGCGTGGCTTGCGAATTTCGGGTAGTGTCAGCACATCGTAGTCCGCAGCTGATGTTCGATTATGCAAGCGAAGCACAGACTCGTGGATTGAAAGTGATTATTGCAGGCGCGGGTGGGGCAGCACATCTTCCAGGAATGGTGGCAGCTATCACTACCTTACCTGTAATTGGTGTGCCTGTAAAGTCTTCAAATTCTATTGATGGTTGGGATTCTTTGTTGTCGATTGTGCAAATGCCGAATGGTGTGCCGGTGGCAACAGTAGCAGTCAATGCTGCCCTCAATGCCGGACTTTTAGCGGTGCAAATGCTCTCAATAGCTGACGAAAGTCTGCAAGAAAAACTAAAAGCTTATAAAGCCAAGAACCTGCAAAAGGTTCATGACATGCAAAACGATTTACCTCAATAATTTTTTTCATCAAATAGTTAACTACTAAAATCAAATAAAAGAATGAAACGCAACGCAACAGCCGTTTGGAACGGCACCGGCAAAGAAGGCAACGGAACCATGAGCACCCAAAGCGGTGTAATGAGCAACGCCCAATATTCTTACAAAACCCGTTTTGAAGACGGCATTGGCACCAACCCTGAAGAACTGATGGCAGCAGCCCACGCAGGTTGTTTCTCTATGAAGCTTTCTTTTGTGCTTAACGCAGCTGGCTTTACTGCCGATGAAATCAATACCACTTGTGGCATCCATTTAGAAGCAGGTGTAATCACAAAAAGCGAATTGACCGTAAGCGCAAAAGTGCCAGGCATTGATGCTGCAAAATTTATGGAATTAGCCAATGAAGCCAAGGCAAACTGCCCGGTTTCTAAAGCCTATAATTGCGAGGTTACGCTTGAAGCTACATTAGCATAATCTAATAAATAGGTAAACGTAAAAAGTAAAAGAGCTGCTTATTAAGGCAGCTTTTTTTATTGAGGTTGAAGGATTTCGATTTGAGTTAATTTTGGAGATTATGAAAAAAGTCTTACTCCTGTTTTTTCTTCACATCAGTTGTTTGTTTGTAGCAAGCAATGCCTTTGCATCTTCCCGCCAAGATAGTTTGCGGGGCAGCAATGGCAGCGGAAGGAGTTGGTGGGATGTGCAGCATTATGCCCTGAATATTTCGATGGATACTGCCACGCATATGATTTCGGGAACCAATACCCTATTGTTTAAAGTCTTGCAATCGGGGAATGATTCGATGCAGATTGATTTGCAGGAAGAATTAGAGATCAACCATGTTAATTGGATTCATGAAGAGGTCATCACGCCGATTTCTTTTGTGAGAGAAGGCAAGGTTTATTGGTTAAAAATACCTTCAAAGAACTTGACAATAGGCGCTGAACAAACGATAGAAATTAATTACAGCGGCAAGCCACGCAATGCAAAAAATCCGCCTTGGGATGGTGGTTTTATTTGGACCAAAGACAGCACTGGAAAACCTTGGGTAGCTGTGGCTTGTCAGGGTTTGGGTGCAAGCAGTTGGTGGCCATGTAAAGATTATCAGGGAGATGAACCGGATAATGGGGTTCAATTCGTTTTGAATTCACCACTTGGCTTTTATATTTCAAACGGAAAGGAATTTATTGATACCGTTCAGGTTGAAGACCCTACGAACGGGAATATTTTAACCAAACTTGTTACTTCACCAAGTGGCAATATTTCAAACCCTATCAACACTTATAATGTCACTTTCTACGCCGGTGATTATGTTACTTGGACTGATACCTTGATGGGTGAAAAAGGGAAATTGGATTTGACATTTTCTGTGCTTCGCTATCATGAACAAATTGCGCGGGAACATTTTAAAGTAGTGAAGCAAATGCTGCATTGCTTTGAATATTGGATGGGTCCTTATCCTTTTTACGAAGATGGCTACAAACTCGTAGAAGCACCTTATCTTGGCATGGAACACCAAAGCGCCGTGGCTTATGGCAACCAATATAAAATGGGTTATCTCGGCAGCGATAGAAGCGGAAGTGGGGTAGGGCTGTTGTTCGACTACATCATTGTTCATGAAAGCGGGCATGAATGGTTCGGCAACAACATTACTGCACAAGACGTTGCTGATAATTGGATTCATGAAGGCATGACGACGTACAGCGAAGCCTTGTTTGCAGAATACGCATTTGGAAAAGAAAAAGCATTTGCCTTCACACGAGGTGAATGGAATAATATTCGCAACAACAGCAACGTGATTGGCAATTACGGCGTGAACGATGAAGGCAGCAGCGATAAATATGACAAAGGCAGTGCAGTGATGCACATGATTCGCATGATGATGAACGACGATGAAAAATTCAGACAATTACTGAGAGGATTGAATAAAGACTTCTATCATAAAATAGTGACAAGCGCCGCAGTAGAAAAGTATATCAGCCAATTTGCAGGTATCGATTTTAGTCCTCTGTTCAATCAATACTTGCGTACGACCAACATTCCTGGGCTAGATTGGTATGTGAAACACAAGAAACTTTATTTCCGATTTGTTGATGCTGTAGATGGATTTACGTTGAACATTCCCATTCAATCTGGAAAAAAGAAAGCAGTTATTCAACCAACAACAAATTGGCAAAGCATTCCATGGAAACGAACCTTTGATGTAGAATTTTCAAAAGACTTTTTACTGCGTTACTGATTTTTAGAACTATGAAATATTTAGGACTGAGTATTCTTTTTGTACTTCATGTTATTACAGCATTCGCACAAAAGACATTGATAGTAATTGTGAAAGACAGTAGCAATCAGGAACTATTAATTGGCGCTACTGTTGCTGAAAAAGGCACGAAGAATGGAACGGTTACCAATGAAAATGGAAGAGCGAAATTATTGCTTACCCAAAGTAGTTTGACAACTATTCATGTTCAGTATATAGGATTTGAATCAAAAGATATTACTGGGAAATTTTCAACTAAAGACAGTTTAGAAATACTACTAGCTCCGCTTCAAAACGAAGTAGAAGAAGTGTTGGTTACTTCTATGCGCACCCACTCCGGCATTGAAGATATTCCGACGCGAGTGGAGGTTTTAGGTTTGGATGAAATGAATGAAGAGAATGGCATCAAGCCGGGAAACATCATGAGCATCTTAGGCGATATGGCGGGTGTACAAATGCAACAGGTATCCGCAAGTAGCGGGAATACTTTTGCAAGAATTCAAGGATTGAATGGACGCTATTCTCAACTCTTAAAAGATGGAATGCCTTTGTTTGGTGGGCTTTCCGGCAGTTTGGGTATTCTACAGATTCCACCGCTTGATTTAAAACAAATTGAAATCATCAAAGGCTCTGCCTCTACACTTTATGGTGGAGATGCGATTGGTGGTGTCATTAATTTGGTGAGTAAAGAACCAAGCTTTAAAAAAGAATTGAGTTTTACACTCAACCAAACTTCACTCAATGAAACAAACACCAATGGCTATTTTTCTCAACGGTTTAAAAAATTTGGAGTGACTTTTTTTGCAGCACATACTTACCAAAAACAAGCTGATGTGGACAAAGATGGATTGAGTGATGTGCCTTTTATAGATGCTACAGTTGTTCATCCAAAATTTGTTTTTTACTTCAATCCTCATTCCACACTCACCCTTAATTATTCAAGCATTTTCGAAAGCAGAAAAGGAGGCAACATGAATTTTTTCTCATCATCTGCAAGTGATAGTTTATACCATGTAAGCAGCTACATGCAAAGGCACAATGCTGATGCAAAATGGAACTATGTATTTCCTTCAAAAGATAACCTTATTGTGAAATTCAGTAGCAGTTTTTTGAATCAAAAAATGGGAACGAATTACTATGACTTCAATGCGATTCAAACCATTTATTACTCTGAAGTTTCTTACTTACATACATCAACAACTACAGATTGGGTGGGCGGTGTCAACGTTAATGGTGATGTGTTTAAGAATCAATCGCCATCCTTGCAAAACTTGAATAATTACAATTATCAAACTCTTGGCTTCTTTCTTCAAAACACCTTTAAGGCAACAAATAAATTCCTTATTGAGTCAGGTATAAGAAACGATTTTCACTCAAAATTTGGTAGCATCTTTTTACCAAGGTTGTCTTTCATGTATAAGTTTAGCAAACCACTTTCGGTAAGATTGAATGGAGGGTTCGGCTACAAAACTCCGATACTCATTTCTTACGTAAATCCCGAAACAGACCTAAACCATTTGCCTTCCAACACACAACTCAACACCGAACTTTCAAGAGGATTTAATACCGACTTGAATTTTGACAAGCTGTTCAGCAACAAACTTCATCTCACTTTAAATCAATCATTCTTCTACACCCTAATTCTCAATCCTGTTTTTGACACAACAACCACTTCCAATTTTTTGGGATTAAACAACGCTTCAAAACCTTTACTCACCAAAGGATTACAAACCTATATCCGATTGAAATACGAGGAATTGGAGTTTTATTTCAGCTATGTTTTTACGGATGTGGAGAAACGATATGACAGCACAAATTTTACCATGCCAACTACAGCAAAGCACAATTTTTCTTCAGTACTTGTTTATGAACATGACGAGCAATGGCGTGTTGGTATTGAAAGTTCATTTATTGCAAGTCAATTGGATGAGCACTATAAACCTGTGAAAGATTACCTCTTACTCGCTGCAATGTTTCAATACAATTTTGGGCACTATTCTTTTGTGTTGAATGCTGAGAATTTACTTGATTTTAGGCAAAGTAATTATGGGAAAATTTACAGTGGAAGTATTGGCAACCCTGAGTTTCATAAACTATGGGCACCTATTGACGGAAGAGCAATTAACTTATCTGTCAAATGGAGATTATAATTTTTATTCCAAAAAAAAACATGAGGTGTAATCATCCTAAAAGTTGACGATAATCATTTGTTTTCAAAGGCTAGAATGAATATTTTTACTGAAAATTAACGGTCATGGACAAAGTAAGTAATAAACACCTCAATAACGAACACAGAGATTGGGTTCGCTCCCTTGCTTTTTACAAAGAACAAATAGTGTTGTTAAAAGAAAGGCTTACAGAACTCGCAAAACAAGGTTCTAAGGAAGACATTCCTATTCAGTTAGATCATTTTGAAAATCAGTTTAAAATTCAACAAACTAATATTGACACACTTTCACACAATATCCGTTCATTTCTTCATCATGCAGCAGACCAAGCAGCAGCAAATGATGGTTTTGTAGAAAGAGATTTGTTTAACGAACACGAAGAACTTCGTGACCAATTTATTCAAGAAGAAAAAACGATTCATGAGTTAAGACATGATTTCAATAAGTTCGCCTCAAAGTGGATGTAAATATTTTTTGACATTAAAAAAGTGCTGAGTATTTTCAGCACTTTTTTAATGAATATATGTGGTCTATAAATACAGTTTTTATATTATTTACTTGTCTAGCTTTTAAAGTGTATAAAAAGACATAAAACTCATTCTTGATTTTACTGGTGTAAAATTTAAAAGTCTAATTACGTCAAGTACTTTTTGCATAGAAATATGCAACATGGATTCAAGTTGATATCCTTTGAAAAAATAGTCGAATGCACCAAAATTTTGTGCACTAACTGGCACACTAGTGTCTTTTTTGTCTGCTACAAAAATTACGTAGATATCAGGGTTAATTTCTTTTATTTTTTTTAAATAGATAAGGCTTTCCCATGCCTCTGCACCCTGGCTCATAATAATAACTTCAGGTCTTTCGTTTAATGATAACATACATTCTTTACCACAATTAAAAGTTGATATGTTGCTGAAGCCCATATCGCGGAGATAAGTTAAAAATCGCTCTCTTGAAATTTTGTTCTCCTCAATCAAGTGAATGTTTAGGTTTTTGAAATGCTCCATTTTTGGTTTTTGTTTGATAATCTCTTGTCTAAAGCAGTGCCAAAAATCTAATCATTTGGAAATCAATACTATAAGACTTATCCTGTATTATTGTGTTTTCCGAAAAACGGAATATTCTTCCGGTGTTACTTTGTTTGTATACAATATATTGTATAGAACCTTACATTTGAAAACTATGAATCGTAAGTAATTTCTTACATCAATTATTCCATTACCTTTTGTTTCTTCCGCTATGAGATTAAATGAACTCAACCATTTTATTAATTCTTTCAATAAATCAGAAAGAATGCCTCTTCTTTTTCTTGGGCATGGAAGTCCAATGAATGCCATTGAAGAGAATGAATTTGTTCAAGGATTTAGAAATGCTGGTAAAAATATCCCTAAACCAAATGCTATACTTTGCATTTCAGCTCATTGGGAAACACAAGGGACCTTAGTAACCGCAATGGAATCTCCTAGAACCATACATGATTTTAGTGGATTTCCTAAGGCGCTTTACGATGTTCAATATCCTGTACTTGGAAGTCCATATTTGGCGAAGGAAACAAAGGAATTAGTTTCAATTACTTCAATTGATTTAGATGAAAAATGGGGACTAGATCACGGTGCATGGTCTGTCATTAAGCATTTGTATCCTCAAGCAAATGTCCCTGTTATTCAATTGAGTCTCGATTATACAAAACCACCTCAATACCATTATGATTTGGCAAAAGAATTAAACTCACTAAGAAATAAAGGAGTATTAATTATAGGGAGTGGTAATATGGTTCACAATCTTGGAATGATTGCATGGGACAAACTAAACGCTAATGATTATGGATATGAATGGGCTTTTGAGGCTAGTCAAAAAATGAAAGAATTCATTTTAGATGATGATCATCAATCTCTTATTAACTATACAAAACAGGGTAAAGCTTTTCAGCTTTCAATCCCTACTCCTGAGCATTACTTGCCATTGCTGTATGTTCTTGCTTTAAAAGAAAAAAAGGAGCGTTTGAAATTCTTTAATGATAAAGCAGTTGGAGGTTCTTTGACAATGACTTCAGTGAAAATTGAAACTATTTAGTATCGTTTATCAATAGCGAAATTGTTTTTAAATCTGTTAAATCTCTTGCTTCAATTCATCACTTTAATTCATTTAACAGTTTTCTAAAAACTCGGATAATAATTTTGAATTTCAAAAAATGAAAACACCTATGAAATTCAAATTGCTTCCCGTAATCATTACTGCTGCTTTCACATCGGTGACCACCATTTATTTGGCAGCAAAATTTCAATCCAATCACTTTTTTAGTGAAGACCCACTTCCGGTCAATTACACACATTTTACCGCCAATAACGGTGATGGATTGCGTACTCCGCCACCCGCTGATTTTCAAAATGCTGCGGAATCATCTGTGCAAGCTGTGGTACATATCAAAACACAAATCAAAGGCAGAACTGTATTGTATCAAGACCCTTTTTTTGGGGATGATTTCTTTGGTCAGTTGTTTGGTCGTCGTCAAGGATTCATTCCACCTCAAACAGGTTCTGGTTCTGGAGTGGTTATCTCACCCGATGGCTATATTGTTACCAATTACCACGTTGTTTCTAATGCAGATGAAGTAACGGTAACCTTTAACGACCGATATACTAAAACGGCAAAGATTGTTGCCAAAGATGCATCGGCAGATATTGCGGTATTGAAGGTAGATGAAACCAATCTTCCTTACATGGAGTTTGGCAATTCTGATGATGTAAAATTGGGACAATGGGTGCTTGCTGTGGGTTATCCTTTGACACTCGATGCTACCGTTACCGCAGGCATTGTCAGCGCTAAAAGTCGGTCTATAGGCATCAATCGCACACAGTCTCCTTCAGCCGTTGAATCCTTTATTCAAACTGATGCTGCGGTAAATCCCGGCAATAGTGGTGGTGCTTTAGTCAATACTTCAGGTCAGTTGATTGGTATCAATTCGGCTATTGCTTCGCCAACAGGTTCTTATGCAGGCTACTCTTACGCAATTCCTGCCAACATAGTAAAGAAGGTGGTAAACGACTTGATTAAATATGGTGCGGTGCAACGCGCTTACCTCGGCATTGGCTTGTTGGATAGAAATAACCTCAACGAGCAACAATTAAAAGAACTAGGTGCCGACAAAACCGATGGTGTTTATGCTGCAGAAATCATGGACAATAGCGGTGCTAAAGAAGCTGGATTGAAAAGGGGGGATTTTATTACCCGAATCAACAACATTCCTGTACGCACTGAAACCGAATTGTTGGAACAAGTAGCACATTACAAACCTGGCGACCACGTAAGCATTTCCTACATCCGCGATGGCAAAACAAGCCAAACTAATGTGGAGCTTAAAAACGTAAATGGTACTACTTCTATTCTTAAAAAAGATGCTGCCAATTTGATGTTAGGCGCCACTCTTAGACCTCTGAATGCAGATGAAAAAAGAAAGTTTGGTATTCAAAATGGTGTTGTGGTGACAGATATTAGCGAAGGTATCATTGCACGCCAAACTGGAATCAAAAAAGGCTTTGTCATTACAAATATTGACGACAAACCAGTGAATAATGCCGATGATATTCAACAAGCTGTTTCTGCCAATAATAATAAGGTTCAAATAGCAGGGTTTTACCCTGGTAATCGTGGGATGTATTATTATGGTTTAGACCTTTCGAGGCAATAAAGTATAGAAGCACTTAAGTAAAAAAGGCTGTCTCAAAATAAACGAGACAGCCTTTTCTTTTTATGTAAAACACTATGCTTAATAGTTAGAGTATTGATATAGGACATCGTAAAATTGAAAAACTTCATTGCATAAATGATGTAGCATGTTGTTATAATGACATGTAAAATAGGCGGTATGACCAACTAATATCAAAAGCTTTCCGTCTTAGTCGTTTTTCAGCATGCTGTGGTAAATACATTCCATTCATTTTTTTACATTCCTTAATTTTGCGCCATGAAAACTTATCTTTCAAGCGTTCTCCTTCTTTGTGCTTTTTCTTTTTCTTCGATAGCAGCTACCAAAAAAGTATTGTTCATTGGCAATAGCTATGTTTATGTCAATAACCTTCCACAAGTAGTTGCCGACATTGCTGCTTCAACGGGCGACACTTTAGTTTTTGATGCCAATGCCGTTGGTGGTTATCGCTTGATGGACCATTCTGTTGATGTAACAACGTTGACAAAAATAGCTGCTGGCAATTGGGATTTTGTGGTGTTGCAAGAACAAAGTCAAGCTCCTTCGTTTCCTATAGGTCAAGTGCAAACAGATGTGTTGCCTTATGCACATTTGCTCGATAGTTTGATTCATGTTTCAAGTCCTTGTGCCAAGACTTTGTTTTACATGACTTGGGGAAGAAAGAACGGGGATGCATCTAATTGTGGTTCTTGGCCACCTGTGTGTACTTATCTTGGTATGGACAGTCTTTTAAGAGAACGTTATTTGATGATGGCAAATGATAACCACGGGCTTGTTGCACCGGCTGGTCCTATTTGGAGAAAACTAAGAACAAACAATCCTACGATAGAGTTGTATCAATCAGATGAAAGTCATCCTTCGGAAGCAGGTACTTATGCTATTGGGTGTGGTTTTTATGCTATCATTTTTCAAAAGAATCCTATGAATATTTCCTACAACTACACGCTTGCCGCAAACGATGCACAAGCTGTAAGAACTGCTGCAAAAGCGGTTGCTTATGACAGTCTTGCGTATTGGAATATTGGGAAGTTTTTGCCTAATGCCGATTTTCAATTTAACACCATTGCCAATCTACAAGTTAGTTTTACAAACAACTCACAATTTGCTACTACTTATGCTTGGAATTTTGGCGATGGGAATACTTCAACTCAAACCAACACGGTTCATATCTATGCAGCAAGTGGCACTTATCAGGTAAGATTGATTGCATCTAAATGTGGGAAATTAGACACTACCATTAAATCAGTTACGGTTACTTCAACAGGAATTCATGAGACAAGCAATACTGTCATTGCTATTTATCCAAACCCTGTTAGCAATGAAATGAAGATAGTGGGTAGTTGGAAAAATACGAGTTCTATTATTGTTACTAATGTTGAAGGAAAGAGTATGAATGTTTCACCTCGCATCAACGATAGTGAAATGATTATTACTACAGAACAACTTGCATCAGGTGTATATTTTCTAATTATTGAAAAAGATGGAAAAGAATACAAAGGGAAGTTTGTAAAAGAATGATCACTTGTTTCTTTAAGAGGGAAAACTACTTTTGACGTTTTTACAATTTTGAAAAGTAGCGCATGAATGCCTTTAAAAAAAATGACAACCCTACACAACGATTTGGGTATTTGGATGCAGCTAGAGGCATTGCAGCTTGCATGGTGATGTGCTATCATTATGTTGGATGGAAATACCCCGAAAAGTTATCTGTGAAGTTGTTTCATTTCATTTTCAATGGCTCTGATGCGGTTTCATTTTTCTTTGTGTTGAGTGGATTTGTGTTAGCATTTCCATATTTGCAGGGAAACAAGAAACTTGATGTGGGCAAGTTTTACATCAATAGAATTTTTAGGATTTACCCAGCATTTTTGATTGCTTTATTGTTGAATTCGCTTTATTGGATGAGGCATGATTTGATGCAAAGTCCTTTATCTACTTTATATCATTTACTAATTGAAAATAATAGTCAGTTTTGGGAAGAAGCTCTGTTGATAAAAGGACGTTCAAAATTTCTTGGATTGGATTGGACACTTACGGTGGAAATGGTGATGTCATTCTTCATACCATTTCTTATTTCAATGGTTTTTAAAAACAAGCGGCTTATCATTTGGTTTGTTTTCAGCACATTTTTGATGAGCAATTTGCTTGGAATATATGTATTGCCATTTGCACTTGGTATGTTGGTAAGTGTTTATTTTAAGGAAATTCAATCTCCTGAATTCAAACAAACAAAATGGTATCGTTTCAGACTCATCATCTTGATTAGTGCAGTATTGATGTATTCCATAAGGCATATTGACGCCATTTTCCCATTGGGAGGTAGTTTGAAATATTTACTCAATTTATTTCAGCTTGATTTTTTCGTTTTCACAGCAATTGCTTCTTTTGTTTTCTTAGTGTTTATAATTCATTCAAGAAAAGCACAGCAATTTTTAGAGCATCCGATATTGTTGTTCCTTGGTAAAATCTCTTATGGAATTTATCTTTTACATTGGGTAATCGTATCGGCAATTTATGATTATTGGGTGCGTATTGTTTCCTGTTTTCCTAATGAAAAAATTGCTTTTCTTGTAATGATGGTTGTATGTTCTGCATTAACAATAATTACTGCAACTGCATTACATTATTTAGTAGAAATTCCATTTATCAACAAGGGTAAAAGATATACAATGAAATGGAAACCAACGATTGAAATTTGAATTGTACGTTATTCAGTTAATTGTACTTATTCAGATAAATATGTAATGTAATTTTTCTAAAAAATATTTTCCCTTACTTTTAGCCAAACAAATTTTTATGAAACAAATTCTAACAGCCCTATTTTTATGTTGCACCTTTTCAGTTATTTCTTGTGCACAAAGTAATGAGGTGATTCATGTAGGAATGAACGCACCTGAATTGAATTTCAAGAACCCTAAAGGCGAACCATTGGTACTATCTAAAATCAATAAAGACCGTGTCGTATTGCTTGATTTTTGGGCATCATGGTGTCGTCCATGTAGAGGTGCTAATCCACGATTGGTTCAACTTTACAACAACTATAAGGATAAAGCTTTTAAAAATGCTAAGAAAGGATTTACAGTTGTCAGTGTTTCTCTTGATCAAAAAGAAGAAGCATGGAAGGCTGCCATAGAGAAAGATAATCTTTCTTGGGAATTTCATATGAGCGACCTTGGTGGCTGGGAATCTGCTGCTGCAAGAGCTTATGGAATAGTATTTATTCCACAAGCTTTTCTTGTCACTCCTGATGGCAAAATTGCAGGAATGTACAATACTGCCGAAGAAGCAGAAGCTGATCTTCAAAAACTATTGAAATAAAAGAAAGAATTGAAAAAGAAATTTGCTTGTCAAGCTATTTTACTTACTTTTGCACACTTAAAATTTAATAACGCATGGCAAAATCCATGCACAAAATCAATCTAAAATGAAAAAAGGCATTCATCCTGAAAATTACCGTTTAGTAGTGTTCAAAGACATGTCGAACGATTTCGCTTTTGTGTCTCGTTCTACTTGTGCGACTAGAGATACCATTACTTGGGAAGATGGTAAAGAATATCCATTGGTTAAAGTGGAGATTTCAAACACCTCACATCCATTCTACACTGGCAAGAACATATTTGTGGATACAGCAGGTCGTATTGATAAGTTCAAAAAAAGATACGAAAAGAAGTAATAAACTTCTCTTACAGATACTCAGAAAAATCCCGACTTTTGTCGGGATTTTTCTTTTAAATAGCATCCATTTTTTGAGAACAACTTTATGAATTTCATTCTTTTCGACGACGATACACGATATAGATTGTTGCCCTTCACACATACTCGACCAGTTGCCGATATTCGATGTGGTATTTTGAGTATGAGAGAACGTTGGGAGTTTTTATTAAAAGAAAAAACAACCACCTTAACTGAATCCTATTTACAAACTGTATTTATTGCAGAATTTGGAGATGATAATTTGTTGTTGAATGGGAGTGTATTTGCCAACAGTGAAATTGTAGAAGCAGCTTTACAATTAAAACAAGGGGAAAAACTCTTGTCTAATGATATAGTCATTGCAGCAAGAATAAGAGAAAAAACTTTTGACTTTTCTTCATTTCAAAATTCACTATCAACTTTTTATGGAATAAATTATTCAGGTAAATTATCCTTTCTGAAAAATGTTTGGGAAATTTTTTCCTTGAACGAACAGGCAATCAAAGATGATTTTTCAATTATTACTGAAGGGAGAAAATCTGCGCCAATTCCTCTTGGTGTAATGGCTACTGGTACTGAAAGTATTTTTTTAGAAGAAGGAGCTATTATCAATGCTGGTTGTATTTTAAATGCCACAACAGGTCCTATTTATCTTGGGAAAGATGCTGAAATATTGGAGGGTTGTATGCTTCGAGGAAGCATTGCTTTGTGCGAACATTCAACTTTAAAAATGGGCGCAAAAATATACAGTGGTACTACGATTGGTCCTGGATGTAAAGTAGGTGGTGAAGTAAGTAATGTTGTGTTTTTTGCAAATAGCAATAAAGGTCATGATGGTTTTTTAGGAAATGCAGTAATTGGCGAATGGTGTAATCTTGGCGCTGATACAAATTGTTCCAATCTTAAAAATAATTACGACCAAGTAAAAATTTGGGATGAACATACTAACAAACCTATACGTACTGGTTTGCAATTTTGTGGGTTAATTATGGGCGACCATTCTAAATGTGGCATAAATACCATGTTCAATACAGGAACAGTTGTTGGGGTATCAGCCAATATTTATGGAGGCGAATTTCAAGAGAAATTTATTCCTTCTTTCTTTTGGGGCGGTCCCAAAGAATCCGAAACCTACAACCTTAATAAAGCACTTGACACCGCAAAAAGAATGATGTCAAGAAGAGACAAAACTTTGTCGGATGCTGAGGTTTCTATGTATCAACAAATCTTTAGTAACACAGCACAGCAACGTGCTTTTTGGATAAAAAATAAATAATCACTCAATCAAATTTTTAATTGAAATTTCTATGAGAAAAAAAATCGTAGCAGCCAACTGGAAAATGAACCTGAATCTTGAAGAAGGTAAAACTTTAGTTGACGGTATTCTTGGCAATTTGCCAATGCTCACTAAACAAAAGCAAGTAGTAATTGCACCATCATTTGTTCATCTTTCACAAACTGTAGTACAGTTGGATGAGTATGAACACATTTACCTTGGTGCTCAAAATTGCGCTACAGAAGCATCAGGTGCTTTTACCGGTGAAGTAGCTGCATCAATATTAGCTAGTGTAGGGGTTCAATACATCATCATTGGACATTCAGAACGCCGTGAATATTTTAAAGAAAGTAATGAGGCATTGGTAAAAAAAATAAATCAGGCTTTAGCAAATAACTTACAAGTGATTTTTTGTTGTGGTGAGCCATTAGTAATTCGTGATGCAAATGAGCAAAATACCTATGTTGGAAAACAAATTGAAGCAGCTTTGTTTCATCTTTCCAATGAGCAAATGAAAAATGTGGTGATTGCTTACGAACCTATTTGGGCAATAGGAACAGGAAGGACAGCTAGCACAGAACAAGCTCAGGAAATGCACGCCCATATCCGTAGAGTTATAGTCAATAAATTTGGTGAAGCTGTTGGTGCTAATATTTCCATTTTGTATGGTGGAAGTTGCAATGATAAAAATGCAATTGAACTCTTTGCTTGTGAGGATGTTGATGGTGGATTGATAGGTGGTGCCGCATTAAAAGTAGACGCTTTTCTAGCAATCATCAACGCAATGATGTTTGCGTAAAAAAAAAATTTGCAAAGAATTTGGCTATGAAATTTGCTTAATTATCTTTGCACTCCCAAAAGGGAACCGCCGCGTTGGTCAAGGGGTTAAGACGCCTCCCTTTCACGGAGGAATCACGGGTTCGATTCCCGTACGTGGTACAAAAAAGTGGTCTGTTTTCAGACCACTTTTTTCATTTAACATTGTTCCTTAGTTTTTTGAATTGGCCTCGTAGTACAATGGATAGTACGAGAGTTTCCGGAGCTCCAGATACAGGTTCGATTCCTGTCGAGGCTACTTCTTTTCTAATGCACTTTGAATTTTACTGTTGCTCTTACATTTAATGTTGAAGTGGTTGCCTTACGAAGTTTGCCCTTTAAAATGTAATTGAAATTCTTTCCCATCATGTATGATTTCAAATTGACAGTTGTGTCTAGTGGCAAAGAAATAGAATCTGCATATTGATTGGCGTTAGTGAAATCAAAACTAAAAGGGGTAGTATTATTGTCACTGAAGAAACTCAAAGAACCGGATTCAAAGTTGGCAAAATTATTGGCTGTGTCAGGATTTAGAATTTTCAAACTGATTTGATTTGGATTTACACTTGTTACATCTTTCATGCTAAAAGCATTACTTGTAACAGCTTTTACTGTGCTATCCATATCGAAATATATTGTTTGCGTTCCTAAACTCAACATAGTATCTGTTGTATTTACTGGTGGAATCGAAAAATTGAATGTTGCACCGTCCGCAGTAAATGCTTGAAAAATGGCTTCTTTTAGTTTGTCACAAGAAGTAATAGCAAGAATGAAATAAGATGCTGTAAATGCTAACAAGATTTTCTTTTTCATGGATTATAATTTTTTACAAAAGTAAATCAATTAGTAGCTAATTCCTTTTGAGATAATTATGAAGTTTGTTTTTGTTGAAATAATTTTAAGAGTTTTGTTATAGTATTTGTAACCGAGATTCCTTTTTTTTGCTTTAATAAAATCAAACATTATGTCATATAGAATTGGTCAAGGAATAGATTTTCACCAAATGGTTGAAGGAAGAGATTTATGGCTAGGAGGTGTAAAAATTCCACATAATAAAGGCTGCCTAGGTCATTCTGATGCTGATGTTTTGCTACATGCAATATGTGATGCTATGCTGGGGTCTGTTGGATTAGGGGATATTGGTTATCATTTTCCTGATACTGATATGGCTTATAAAAACATTGACAGTAAAGTTTTGCTTCGTAGGAGTTATAATCTTGTTCGAGATAAAGGATATTGGATTGTAAATATTGATAGCACTCTTTTATTACAAGAACCTAAAATCAAACCCTATATCATTCAAATGCAGGATACAATTTCAAGGATACTGAACTTATCCCCCAATGATGTTTCCATAAAAGCTACCACTACTGAAGGTTTGAGTTTTATTGGTAGAGAAGAGGGTGTAGTGGCAACAGCAAATGTATTAGTGATGAAGTACTAATTTGTAAAAAATATTTTTAGTTAAAAGAAAAGCAGCCTCAATTTTTGAGGCTGCTTTTCTTTTTTATACAATACAGCTTAATCTTTTTTCCTAAAATCACCTGCGTACATAAAGATGATTTTGTTTGGGTCTAAATATTTCTTCAATGCAGCATTGATTTGTTCCAAGGTTAAAGCTTTTGCCTTTGTTTCTGTTTCTGTATAGAAATCCAAGTTCTTGCCATCAACCATGTAACGTGTTAGCATGCTTGCTAAGCCATTGTTATTATCCAATGCCATTTTACGTTGTTGTAACCAACTTTCAAGAGAACTCTTCAATTCTTCTTTAGTAAATCCTTTGTCCAATGCTTTTGAAATCTCCTCTTTTAAGGCACTGTTGAGCTTATCTTTAAACGAAGGATTGAATATTGCATAGAAGCCCAATGAACCTGAAGGATAACGGTAATTCAAATCGAGAAAAGAACCGGCACCATAACTCATTCCTTCCGCTTCCCTTAAACGTTGTGGAATTCTTGAAGAAAGAAATGCACCACCACCAAGCATTTCATTAGCCATTGCAAGAGCAATGAAATCAGGGTCTTTTTGAGTAAGGTTAATGTTTATTCCCCCCATTAATGTTGCATTGGCTTTATCATCAACCTGAATTGTTTTCAAATCTCCGTTTACTTCAAAATATTTTTCTTCAATGTCTTTAAATGATGCTTTTGAATTCCAACTACCTAATGATTTTTCAATTAGTTTTTTTATTTGGTCGGCATCTACACTTCCTACAAATGATGCATAGCCATTATTAGCTCCGTAGAAATTTGTATAGTATTCTTTTATTTGCTCAATAGTAACACCTTTTAATGCCTCTAATTGCTCTTTAGATGTGCGCGGATAGAAAGGATGACCAACAGGGTATTTGTTCATTGCCTTTGTCAATGCTTCACTTGCAAGTGTTGAAGGGTCAGACATGCTCGATTCTAAATCAGCTTTTGCATCAAGCATTAATTTGTCGAATTCTTTTACATCAAAACTTGGGTGTAACAACATGTCTTGTAATAAATCCATTGCTTTTTCAAAATGTTCTTTATCTGTGTTTAAAGAAACATAAAGCATATTGGCACCACCTCCGAAATTGATTGATGATTTATTTTTATCGAGTTCATCGTTGATGTCTTTACGGCTACGTGTAGTAGTACCATACTTCAACATTCTTGAAGCTAAATAGGCAACATCATTCTTACCAGAAAGTGATTTTTCATCACCCATATAAAGTTGAATGTTTGCAAAAATTTTATCTCCCTTTGCAGGCTTACGAAGAATGGCATATTTCATACCGTTTTTCAAATTGCCGTAAACAGCTTTTGCTTTGATGTTAGCAACTGTAGGTTCAAAAGTTTCGGTCATTTCCTTCACTTCTTTGCCTTTATAATTTTCTGTCAGGGCATTGATGTCTGGTGTATTGCCAACTTTTACACGCTCAGGGTTTTTGTCAGGATAAAAAATCCCGTAAGTACGATTACTAGGTTTGTAGTATTTCTTAGCAACACCTTGAACATCGTTTAGTGTTAGATTTTCAACTCGATCACGATTGATGAACCAAAGTTTGTAATTGCCTGCGCCTATTTCTTCAGTAAGATTAATACCGAAGTAGATAGTGTTGTTATAAACATTTTCATAGTCTTTGATTAAACTATTCTTAGCTCGTTCCAATGCTTTTTGAGAAAACTTCATGGTGTCAAGAGCGTTAAAAGTGCCCAAGAATGCTCTTTTCACTTCTTTCACATCATGGTCTTTAGGTATTTCGGTTGCAAAAAAAGTAAAGCCAGGGTCTTGTAATACTTGTGAATAGCCCCAAACTTTGGTACACAATTTTGTTTCCACTAATGACTTGTATAAATAACCTGAAGGTTCGTTGGTGAGCATTTCCACCAAAGCCATATTTGAAGCAAAGTCTTTATCGGCATGAGATGGTGTATGATAGCCAACACCCATATTTGGCAAGTCTCCGTTTCTACGAAGTTCCACATAACGTTCGCCATCTTGAGGTGGCTCAACTGTGTAAGTTGGTGTGATAATTCTGGATGGTTTTGGTACAATACCAAAATATTGATTAATCCACTCAATGGTTTTAGCTGGGTCAAATTTTCCTGCAACAATTAAGGTGGCATTATCAGGTTGATAATATTTTTGATAGAAAACTTTCAAACTGGTAGCTGGCACTTTTTCAATATCTTCCTTGCTGCCAATGGTAGATTTTCCATAGTTATGCCATAAGAACATGGTGCTCATGATTCTTTCTTCAAGAATGCCTGATGGGTTATTTTCTCCTGACTCAAATTCATTTCTAACTACTGAAAATTCTTTATCAAGCTCTGTTTGTAGGATAGTGGAATTCACCATTCTATCTGCCTCCATATCCAATGCCCATTTCAAGTTGTCATCGCTTGCAGGCAAAATTTCGTAGTAGTTGGTGCGGTCATACCAAGTAGTTCCGTTGGCTGAAGCCCCTTTATCTGCAATTGCTTTTTTAATTTCTTTGATGCGCTTAGTGCCTTTGAATAGCATATGCTCCAGCAAGTGTGCCATGCCTGTTTCGCCATAGCCTTCATTGCGTGAACCTACTTTGTAAACAATATTGACAAGTACATTGTTTTGTGTGGCATCGGGTATCAACAATACCTGCATGCCATTGGGCATTTTGTATTCGGTGATGTTTTCAACCTTAGTCACATAAGTTGCACCCTTGGTTGTAGCGTCTTTTGCAACAACGGTTTTTTTAACCTGTGCAAAGGAAATGGTGCTACTAGCAAGTAGCATGAAAAGCAATACTTTTCTCATGATTAATTTTGTTTGAGATAAAAAAGAAAAATTAAAAGTAGGTGAATTAGTATTTCAAAACGTTTTGTGCTTTCTTAAAATTGTTTCAATTTTGGTTGATCAAAACAATAGGTTCTTTTTAGCTGAATGCCCAAGTGGCGAAATTGGTAGACGCACTGTGTTCAGGTCGCAGCATTCGAAAGGATGTGCTGGTTCGAATCCGGTCTTGGGCACCCATTAATTTCCTCGGATTTACCGGGGATTTTTTTTGTGTTAGTATTTCCTATTTCAACTTCTTATGTTGTTCCCATTCTTCTTTGGTAATACTCAACCAATCGCAAAGCAATTCATTGTTGTAAAGAAATTGCTCCACGTATTTCAGCCCACACTTTTCCAATACCCGTCTCGATGCCTTGTTTTCTACATGACAAGTACCTATGATTTCATTTAATTGTAGGGTTTCAAAACTATATGCTAATGCAGCTTTGGTGGCTTCAGTAGCATATCCTTTCCCCCAAAATCTTGGAATAAAACGATAGCCAACATCATGAAAATGTGATTTCCCTTTCTCAGGGGTGGTAATAAATTTCAATCCACTCCAACCAATAAATGCGCCACTTGCTTTTTCAATAGTTGCCCATCTGCCAATTCCGTTTTCAGCATATTGCTCATTGATAATTGAAATAACTGCTCTTGCACGTTCAATTGATTGGATAGGCTTGTTCCCCAAATAACGATGCACTTCGGCATTAGCGTCCAATTCAAACATTCCTTCATCATCAGTTTGAAGCAAATCGCGTAGAATCAATCTTTCCGTTTCAATGTAGAATTTCATAAATAAAATGAATTGAATAGCAATCAAAAATACAAGAGGCTGCCTTCATATGGAAGGCTGCCTCTTGCAATCTTTGTGTTTTTTTTTGAGAACAGATGACTACTGTTTTGTAATCTTCCTTGTTTCCGTTCTTCCTTCATTGTCTTTGTAACGAATGAGGTAAACACCTGAGGACCAGTTTTCGGTGGACAGTTGACAATGGTCAGAAGATGAAATTGGTTTCATTATGATTAATTGACCCACTGAATTTAGGATGGTAATTGTTCCTTTACAACTTGGACAAGAAACCGTAAAACCTTCCTTAAACGGATTGGGCGAAAAACTAAATAATTTTCCTTGCACATCTTCCACACCTGTAGTGATTGTTACGGTTGTAAATGCAGTATCGGTACAACCATTACCTGCATTGGTAACAACAAACCAAACATTGTAAGTGCCTTGAATGTTGTAATGATGGCTTGGGGCAAGGGAGGTGCTGCTGTCTCCATCTCCAAAGTACCATTTATAGGATTGGGCATTGCTCATGCCAGTGTTGGTGAAGTTGTAGTAGTTGGTGGTGGTGTTGATGGCTTGAATGGTGCCGGCTGTTGGTGGAGGAGTTACCCAAACGGTATCGTAATTGGAGTATTTGAAGTTGGTGCTAATGTTGCAGGTTGACTTATTTCGGTAGATGGTATTGGTGGTTGGGTTGACAGTTACAGAAGGGGTTGTTAAACCAGTAAGTGTTGTCCATTGAAAGTTGAGATAGGCTTGCCATTCGGTGGTGTAGTTGGCAGGGAGTGTATCTAATAAATTGATTGTTACAGGATTGCCCGGACAGGTTTTAATACTGTATGCAATAGAATCATGGAAAGTCTGAGCGCCTTGACAACCAATGTAAAGAGTTTTTACAAAAGTGTCAATATTGCACGAATTTTGGCGCCTAACATTGATGTTGTAATATCCATCTGTGTTTAATGTAAATGGAAGTGTATCATTAGATAATAATGTCCACTGTGTATTATAATTGCTTCCCCATATTTCATTACTAGTATCATTTGTATGAGGAAAAAGTTTTACAATATTATTAGTAATAACTGCAGTAACAGAATCAATCTGGAAATAATAAGGATTTACTGTGAAACTTGACGAATATACATATTGGTTTGAATTATTACAGGTGACTTTACAACGAAATAGAGTGGGCGATATAACACTTGTTGTTACCACTGGATTGGTAGCCCCTGAAATAGCTACCCAATTAACTGGTGTAATAGTTGATTGTTGCCATTGATAGCTAATTCCAGGACCAGCAGAAGGACTATTAAGATATAATTTGAAATCCTGACCAGAACAAGGATTTGCATTTCCCGACACAATACCTCCAATAGGGATTCCATTACAAGGTAAAGGTGCTGCTGAATGATAAATAATTGTTGTAGGCCTTATCCATGTTAATGATCCAATACCAGTGCCAATTTGATAATAATAACTTAAATTAATATTACTGTATGGTGGGTTTTCAATTGACATATATATATCCCCAACGGCGTTGTTGGGGATTGCCTGAAATTTAGTACAAATTTCTAAGGCGCCTCCAGTATATACAAATGGTACATCTACCAATAGTGGTGCCTGCCAACCAGTAGTAGCAGGGATGGAAAAATTACTGCCATTTGTAAAGATAGTCCAAGAGGCAAAACCTCCAGTCATATAGTTGTTGATATAATAATTTGGACCAGCCCCAGGTCCTGAATAATTAGGAATCGTACTATCCATACTTCCACTTCGTAATTTTACTTCTAAAGTAGCTGTAGTATTCGACGGAAGATATCCATTATTTGGCTTGTGATATGCAACTCCATAAATAATTACACCAGGCACAATACCACGCTGGGCCAATTCATAAGGAGTATATTTAACCCAACATAAAACGAAATTAATGCCTGCTGGCGCTGTTGGAGAAGGTGTCCCTGAACTATATGGGTATAGTCCGTTCTCAAAAGTGTCTGCAACCATCTGCCCATAACCATTAATCGCATTAATGCACAACACCATCATCAACACCAATAATCCTTTTTTCATAACCTCCGTTTTTAAAGAAGAAAAAGTAAATTTAAGAAGATTTATTTGTTAAAAAACCGCAGCAATGTAATAGCTAATACGATCGGCTTCTTTGCTAGAAAAAGGACCATTGTGTGGCATATAAAAGGTTGATTTTTAATTTTTAATGATAAATTATTGAAAATGAACACTTTGGGCTGCTACCTATGGTGTTTTTTCACAACCCTAAAGGCTGTGGGCTTCCGCCCAAACGGTTTGGGCTCAATCCCAAATCATTTGGGCGAAGCCCGATGGTGGGTGGGCTGAAGCCCGGAGGTTGTGGGCTATGACCGGAGACATTTGGGCTTCAGCCCCTTGGCTGTGGGCTTTAGCCCGAGCATTGTGGGCTATGACCGGAAGTTTTTAGGCATTAGCCCCTCGCTTGTGGGCTGCAACCCAAAAGTTGTGGGCTTTAGCCCCTTGGTTGTGGGCTTTAGCCGAAGTATTATGGGCTGTAACCTGAGCATTTTGGGCTGTAGCCCGAATAGTTTGGGCTTAAACCGGAATCTTTTGGGTGCAAACATATTGTTTGTGGGTGGTAGCCCCTGAGTTTGTGTATTGTCAAATGATACATGCTTCCCAAAAAAACAAACGAGCCTCACTTATGCGAGGCTCGTTTTATGTTTTAAACTGAAGTTTGTTCAGTCACTCATTTTCAATTACTGTTTCGTAATCTTAATAGTGCCTGTTCTTCCTTCGTTGTCTTTGTAACGAAATTATTAATCGCCGCTTGCAAAGCCAGTCATATCTACTGTTGTGCTTGCATGTTTCATTTCTTTGTTGGTCATAAGACGTCCGTTGTAGTCCATTACCTGAATAGTTCCGTCAATGTTTTCAATTCCTTGAACATTGATAGTCAATACATCGGTAACAGGGTTAGGATAAGCAGAAAGTTCGAAGCTCATTGCTGAACTGTTGGTTGTTCCTGTTTCTTCTTTCACACCTGTTTGGGTAACTACGGTTGCAGCTGATGTTCCTGTACAACCCAACTTAGTAATAGCAACAGTATAGCTTCCGCCAGATGTTGCAATGTATTGTTTGGTAGTAGCACCAGCAATTGCATTGCCATCTTTAGACCACTGCCATGTAACGCCGCTTGAAGGAGAAGCATTAAGTTTCACACTTCCTGTAGCCGAAATTGTAGTTGAACTGAGTGCAGTAATTAGTGCAGTAGGAATTAAGTTAACCTTTGTCTTCACACTTGAAGTAGAGGTTTTGCTTACACAACCATTGGCATCCGTAACTACTACTTTGTAAGTTCCAGTGATGAAAGAAACATAATTCTCAGTAGAAGTATTGACAGTAACAAGTCCATTAATCCAAGCATAGTTCGTAGCACCTGAAGGAGCAGCAGCCATTACGCAACTGTCGCCAGTACAGAATGTTGTAGGTGTTAGACTTGTAACACTTGCAACAGGCAACGGATTAACGACAATTGTTGTTGACGTATTAGCAGTATCAGCACATCCGCTAAGTTTAGCGATAACAGTATAAACACCTGCTAACTTAAACACTTTAGAATTTCCAGCTCCAGCACTAAGACCATCTTTCAACCAAGTATAAGTATATCCTGTAATTGTAGGTGCAGTAAGTGTAACACTACCGCCTGTACAGAAGGTTGTAGCACCACCTGCAGTATAAGTTGCAACAGGTAATGGTTTGATAGTATAAGTTTTAGCAGCAGAATTTTTAGAACAAGTAGAACCAGAAACTGATAGTGTAATGTTTCCACTGCTTGCGCCAGATGCCAAATAAGTGGTATCAGTTGCACCAGAAATTGGTGTTCCGTTTAAGTTCCACTGAAAGTTGAAACCATATAAATTAGCAGCACTTGGGTCAACAGAGAAACCAATAGTTGCAGGGTCACAAACTGTTGTAGCGCCAGAAGCTTTAATTTTTATGATAGTTGGCAATGTTTTAGACAGCACATTGATTGGTTCTGCAGTAGCAGCACAACCAGATCCAGTGTTGTAGGTAACATGGTAGGTGCCCGCAGCGTTTACTGTAATTGATTGTGTTGTAGCACCATTACTCCAAAGATAATTAGAACCAGCACCAGCAGTTAAGGTAACGTTACCACCAGCACAAAGTGCCAATGGACCAGAAGGAGTAATTGTTCCTGTAGCTGTTGTTGCGTTAATAGTTATTGAGTTAGAAGTAGCTGTAGCAGTAGAAGCACAAGGACTAGTAACGCCAATTTCAAGGCTATAATCATAACCATTAATTGCAGTTGCAGTATAAGTATCATTGGTTGCACCATTAATAGGGCTACCATTTAACATCCACTGATAAGTAACATTACTTCCACCATCAACAACGCTTGAAGTAAAGTTTACCGTAGTACCAATACATACTGAAGTTGCAGAAGCAGCAATACTTACAGTTGGGTTAAGGATTGGGTTAATAACCATTGTAATGCCATTGCTATTTGCAGAAGCGTTTGAATAACAAGTAGCACTAGTAGCCATTGAAACAGATACTACATCACCATTTACTAATGATGAAGAAGAATAGGTAGAATTGGTTTCACCTGTTATAGCATTGCCATTAAGCATCCATTGATAAGAAGGATTTGAACCGCCATCATTTCCATTTGCATAGAAAGAAACAGAAGCACCAGCACATACACCGTTAGCAGATTCAGTAGCTGTTACCGAAGGATTTGCTAATGGAGTTACACTCATCGTTACAAAATTGCTTGTAGCTGAAAGGCTAGTATAACAAGTAGCACTTGTTGTCAAGACCATAGTAACCATATCACCATCGGCTAATGAAGAAGTAGTGTAATTGTTATTCGTTTCACCAGCAATAGCATTACCATTTACATACCATTGATAAGTAGGATTTGAACCACCATCTGAAGTATTTGATGTAAACGATACAGAAGTACCTGCACAAATGCTTGTTGCAGATGCGTTGATGGAAGCTGTAGGGGTAACCGTATTGGTTACAGACATTGTTAAACTGTTAGAATTAGCAGTATTACCACAGAAGTTAGTCATACTAACCGAAACTATATCACCAGTATTCAATGAAGAACTAGAATAATTATCACCAGTAACACCTGTGATTGCATTGCCATTTACAGACCATACATAAGTTGCTGTTGGTCCTCCATTAACAGGAGAAGCAGTGAAGGTGGTTGCAAAACCAGAACAAACACTTGTACTAGCAGTAGCAATAGAAACAGATGCTGTAGGGCAAGCGCCAATGTTGATAATATAATCTTCTGTTTCACCAGAGCCCATAGTTGTACATGCATCGCCAGAACCATTTGCATTTCCAGTACCACGAGAACGAATACGCATTCCTGTTGTGCCTGTTAAAGCTGTAAGAGGAATAGTGATACTAACTGTGCCAGTTGTTCCACTTGGAATATTAGTACCTACTTGTTGCCATTCAGCAGCAGAGAATGTTCCATCTTGATTGTAGTCTATCCAAACAGAAACAATAGCACCTGCATAAGTTCCAGGTTGATCAATGGTAACACTTAAAGGATAAGTAGCACCTTGAGAAACTAAGGTAGTCAAGTTAGGGAAGGAAGAATGATAAGGAGATACATAAGGCTGAGATGTTGAAGTGTTATTGGAAATTGTTCCAAATACAACATTGTCCATCATAGAGCCTGCACCACCACCATTTGTAGTTGAACAATAGCACTGATAGAAACTGTTTAAAGTAACAGCAATAGTATTAGAGGCACTTTGAGCACTACTTAAACTACATACAGAAACAAAACGATAGTCAGTTGAAGCCGTAATACCGCCAGTAACAGTATAAGAAAGTGAAGTGGCGCCAGTAATAGCTGTCCAGTTATTTTGACCAGCAGGGGAAGATTCCCATTGGTATGAAATTCCATACTCAGTAGAAACACCAGTAGCACTCAAGATAAAGTTAGTGCCAGTACAAGCATTTGAAGGACCAGAAGCAACTGCAGCATTTGGAGTGCCCGAACATAAAATAGCTTGAAGGATGTTGATGTAATAATCTTCAGTTTCACCAGAACCCATAGCAGTACATGCATCACCAGAACCATTTACATTGCCTGTACCACGTGAACGAATGCGCATAGCAGTAATTCCAGTATCAGCAGTAAGTGGGATAGTAACACCAATAGTAGCCGTTGTGCTACCCAAAATATTAGTACCTACTTGTTGCCATTCTGTAGCAGAAAATACACCATCATGATTGTAATCAATCCATACAGAAACTATAGCACCAGCATATGTTCCAGCAGCATCAATTGTAACGCTTAATGGAATAGTTGAACCTTGTGATACTGTAGTTGAAAGATTAGAGAACAAAGTATAATAAGGAGATGCCGATGGATTGGTAGCAACCGTATTATTGGAAATAGTTCCAAAATCTACTTGGTTAATAAACGAACCAGAACCGCCACCACTTGAAGCAGCACAATAACAGTTAATAAAACTGTTCATAGTTACACTTATTTCATTGGAGTAGCTTGAGGTAGTACTGTAAGAACAAGTAGTCACAAAACGAAAGTCGGTCGCACTTGTGATACCACCCGCAATTGTAAGTCCAACACCTGTTGCACCACTAATTGGTGTCCAGTTAAATTGTCCTGCTGGAGATGATTCCCATGAGTAAGAAATACCCAAATCAGTAGAATAACCTGTTGCTAAAAATGAAAGCGAATTACCAACACAAGTATTTGAAGGGCCTGTGATTGTTGTTGTATTCGGCGTTCCTGAACAAAAAACTGCTGGAATAATTGTAACCAAGTAGTCCTCTGTTTCACCATAACCATATGATAAGCATGGAGTCAAACTTGCGCCAGATAATCCTTCTGCTATAGTTACACGCATTCCTGTCATACCAGTTGGTGTGTTTACAGGAACTGCAATGGAACCACTTACGTTTCTAGGTCCAGTTGCTGATGCATTTTCAACAAATACTTGTTCACCAGGGTCTGCAAAAGAACCATTCTGATTAAAATCAATCCAAATAGAAGATCCAAATGCATAATAAGGTGCACCATCGCACTCGTTTTCTTCTACATTAAATGGAACAGTTGCACCCTGCATTAAGCTAGCAAAAGAACCTAAAGATTTAAAATTAGAATAACGACTGAGAATTGAACCAGCGCCAGGAGCTGTTAAGAAACAAGCACCAGTTCCTTGACTTGCAAAAGAATTACTGTTGACACCGTTTAGAGTGACGCTATAAATTTCTTCATCACCTGCGGTAGTAGCTGATGATGCGCAATAACAATCATAGAAATTGTTTAAGTTCACAGTAACGGTGTTGGAAATACTCGTAGCACCACTTGCATTACAGGTAGTAATTAAATGGTAGTCTGTAGAACCATTTAATGTAGTAACAGAATATAAAGTATTGTTTGCACCAATTATTGGTGTCCAGCTATTTTGACCAGCCGGAGAAGATTCCCACTGATAAGAAACACCTGTACCAATAGAAAATCCAGATGAAGTAAGATTAAAAGATATACCATTACATGCAGAAGTAGGACCACTTGCAGTAGCAGTATTTGGTGTTCCTGTACATGTTTGTTCCAAAGTTGGTTCAATCATGAAACGAAAAGGGTTATTTGGTGCAAAATCATTCCATGTTGTACCTCCTGAAGGAGAAGTGTAATAGAATGTTTGACCTCTGATAGGACTTTCAGATTGATAAGCAAAAGAAACATTGACTGTACCTGTTTGTCTTACACCTACATAAAAATTACCCAATGGAACAGTAACTGAAGGGCTTATTGGTAATATGTATAAACCAGCAGTACTTGTTTGTGTAGTAGAAGTCCATAACAAAGTACCAGGAGTGCCGTTCGCTCCAGTTGCATCCCAAATGCCAATTTTAAAAGGCTGACCACCTGCAGAAAAGTTGACAGCAACCTGAGATATCAATGTGTTTAAAGTTGTCGTAAATTTTGCAATGAAATCACCTGTTGCACCATTAAAGCCAACGCCACCTGTAGGTGTACCACCAACAGCATATGACCAAGTATTGGTTGTTATTTCTTGATTCTGTGAAATAACATTGTTGGTAATGTCATCGTCAGACGGAAGTGTTACTGAAACAACATTGGTTCCTGTACTAGTAAATGTAGTGCTAGAAAAAGTAACAACCGTTGAAGCACCAGGTGCTAATGAAGCCACAGTTTGAACATCAGAAAATGTATTAGCACCACTAACATCTAAAGTAACGTTGAAGTTAGTCATGGTGTTTACGCCTACATTGGTAATGTTTGCCTTAATAGTTTGCAATGCATTATGAGGGATTGGAAGTTTCCCCATCGTATATACATTAGCAACTTTTACGTCGTTAGCAAATTTATGAGCCAAACGAAGTGCGTTTCTAAATGTTGATGGTGATAAAACAGTAGTACCAGAAACAATAGTAGTACTATTATATCTTTTTGTTGTGTTTAAAGTGCTGCTAGCACCCATGCCAAGAGAACAATTAATGACATTGCCTGTGTGTAAAATTCCGTCGTTTCTTACAACTAAAACTTTAAGATTAGTGCCAGATGTTCTTACATATGGAGTAGTCAATGTAATTTCTCGCCAACCAGTAGCCGACATATTAAATGATCCAGAGTAAACCAATGTGTAAGTACTAAGTGCATCATATGTTCCAGAAACTAATGAAGTTGTTGTTGATGACACATCCTTCATGTAAACACTAAAACTTCCAACAATGGGATTTGTTCCAACAGTTGCAACTGAATAACTGATGTGAGTAATTGCTGTTAATGCTGATGTGAAGTTTGTGGTACCTATTTCAGCATCACCATACAAGCATTCATCAGAATGATAAGTGGAACCGCCTATTAAGGCATTTCCACTGGTACCGGGGTTGGTTGCAATATCAACCGATTGTGCTTGGCTAGAGAAGAAAGCAAGCAAGAAAAATTGGAATAACAATAGACTTCTTTTCATAAGCTTTTAAATTTTTAAGTTTCGGAAAAGGTAGAAATCTTTTTTTAAAAACCAAATGAAATGTGAATATCTTTTTTATTGAATACACTTTTTAGGACATTGAAATGAATCACATGCACTAAAAAAGACATTAAAAGAAGTGAGAAAACACCTTAAGAATTAAGCATCCGATGTATAAAATAGGTGTCATTTCTTCTAATAATTAATTAGAAGTATTGTCAATTGGAGTCAATCTCTTCAATACGGTGCTCATTCCATTCCAAAATGAAATTATTTCTTCCGTCGCCAACAATTAAAGAAAAATATTGTAGCTGAATGAGTTCGAGCATAGCTAGAAAAGTGAAGATAGCATGAATACGAGAAGTGCATTGTACAAAAACCGACTCAAAAGCAACTTTTGCTTCCGCTTTTATAAAATCAAGTAAAAAAGTACGCTGACCTTCCTGAGTATAATTATACTTCATCACCACGTGCTGTGGCTTGTTCATGCGCTCGTTGTAGCGTTTCATTACTTTCTCAAAAGACTGCATGAGTTTGAATAAAGTAACGGTTTGAATTTCTGTACCTTCACTGTATTCTTCACTTAATGCGTCTAGTTCTTTGCGAATATTGCCACGCTTTTGTTGTAACAATCTTTCAGCTTCCATCATCACCATTTGTTCCGATGCTTCTTTGAAACGCTTATACTCTAAAATCTTATCAACAAGTTCTTGTCGAGGGTCAATTTCATTGCCTTGTGCATCTAATTCTTTTCTTGGCAAAAGCATCTTTGACTTAATGCGCATCAACGTAGAAATAAACAAAATAAACTCACTTGCCATCTCAATATTTAAAGACTCCATTTGATGTATGTAGTCAAGAAATTCTTTGGTGAGTTGGTGAATGGGAATATTGTAAATGTCGAGTTCATCACGCTCAATAAAAAACAGGAGAAGGTCGAATGGACCCTCAAACTGTGGGAGTTTTATTTGGTAGGAAGCGGACATTTTTTAGCAGGCTGCAAACTACATTTTTATTTGAGAAAATATTCTATCTTGGTTTATATCCAGATTGAAAAAGAAACTGTTGTGGGTCGGTAGGTTTCAATAAATCTTCTAATGAAATGTTTGGGTGCTTGTTCACATAATGCGCCACAATTTGCCAACCAACCCAAGTGCCAATGTTTCCAGGGCTTTCTTCCGTCATACCAACAGAATTAGGTCCATCATTCACAAAACGAACAATCTTTGCTTTGCCCGTTTCATACAAGAGGTTTTCTTTTACCAAGAAATTGTATATCATCGCTTCGTTTTCTTGGCACCATTTCAATTGTTTTTCTGAGTAGCCAATTCTTACGGCATCAGCTACAAATGGAATAATTTTACTCAAAAAATATTGCTCTTTGCCACGTTGAATCATCATGTCCAATAAGTTTTTATCATCATCATTGAAAGGATGTTGGTTGCGAAAAATGGTTTGAAAAACATTGACAGGAATATATTCTGGACAGCATTTTGCAAGTGCATAATTAGGAATTTGAATAGCTTGATAGTAAGGGTACTTTTCTCCAAGAAACATATCTAAACCCACACCTACCAACGAAGAATCTACGGTGAATGCATACCATTTGTTCAGCCCTGAAATAAAATAAACAACCTTAGGGATCTTGAAATTGGGGTAGTAATACTTCATGTATTGAAAGCCTTTTTTCAAGTCTTCATCGCTTTGTTTAACATTAGGAAAATGAGCTGCAACTGTATCCAACAATCCGTGTATATCAGGGTGGGATAAAAAAGGTTTTAAGCCTTTGGCAATAGCAAGATTGGAATCATTGAAATTACCTTGAATACCAAACCCCATGAGTGTATCTAAATAAAAATTGAGAAAGAAAGGGTACTCGTTTTTCAAATGCTGCAAGCCTTTAACAAGATTTCCTGTATCTAGTTTTGCAAAGGATTGATCAAAACGAACAGATGTCATGTTGACTTGGATGTTGGAAACATCAGGATTGCTTTTATCATTGCCACAACCCCAAAATTGAATTGCAACAAAAAGCAAACACAAAGAGCAACAAATTTTTACACCAATATTTTTCACAGATAGTATGACCATTCTAAAAAACTATATTTTTGACAGCAAAAGTAAAAGGTTCATTTTGCATCCTCTACTTTGTTTTACTAAAAACTGTTAGAAAAAAATGAAAAAAACAGGATTGCTCCTTTTTGTGGTTTTCAGTTGCTTGAATTTATTACAAGCACAAACAAATTCCCATAAAACAAAACAAGTTACTAAAAATCAAACCGCTATAAAGCCAACACCTAAAGAAAGTAAACCAAGCAGTTACTATCATTCAGAAGCGACTGATGAATATGTTGAAGAGGGTACTTCTGAGTCGAAAGTGGATATTAACAAGGTTCGAATTGGCGCTTATTTAGCACCTAATATTTCATGGATGCACCCAACAAGTTCTAAAAGTAGTGATGGCGATTATTTAGTGAACAGCAATCAAAGCATTGTTGGCTTCAGTTGGGGATTGATGTCCGATTATTTCATTACGGAGAATTATGGATTCTCTACTGGATTTCAATTGAATAATACTGGTGGAAATATTAATGTTTCTCGAAGAACAATCGGCGATATTGCTAAAAGCTTTGTAGAAGATGCTAACATAACATATCGTGTGCAATATCTCGAAATACCATTTTGCTTGAAACTGAAAAGCGATGAAATTGCCAGTGGCATTCACATCTTTGGGCAAATTGGATTGGTTGCTGGTTTCAATATAGGCAAGAAAGCTACTTACAGTATAAAATATTGGGATGCCGATATCAATTCATTGAACACAGTGCAGGGAGATAAAGAAAAACTATATGGATCCTTTACTGTAGCTCCTATGAATCTTCAAATGAATGTAGGGCTTGGTGTTGAAAAGAAAATTTCGCCAAAGATGGATTTCTATTTCGGTGTGTTTTTCAACAATGGTTTTTTGCCAGATGCCACAAAACCAGAAGAATTAAATCTTGGATTTAAAGGTAGATTTTCAGATGGTAATGTGCGCCTCAATAATCTTTCCTTCCGCTTTGGTTTGTTCTTCTAAAACTCAAATAATATCTACGCATTCCAATGCCCGTACACTTAATTTTGTTCGGGCATTTTTATTCTGATAAGACTTTTATTTAATGAACATAACTTTAGCACAACAGAACTATCATATCGGCAACTTTGAAGCCAATACCAATAAAATCATTGAAGCCATTAGAGAAGCTAAAAAGAGTGGGGCAGACCTCATCGTTTTTTCCGAGTTGGCCGTGTGTGGTTATCCTCCAAGAGATTTTTTAGAGTTCAATGATTTTATTGAACAAAGTCTTTCTTCTATAGAGAAAATTAAAGCAGAAACGGATACCATTGGCGTTATTGTAGGTGCGCCTTCTCGCAATCCTAAACCCGAAGGAAAAGATTTGTTCAACAGCGCTTATTTTCTTTTCGAAAATGAAATAAAAGGCATTGCTCACAAAACCTTATTGCCAACCTACGATATTTTTGATGAGTATCGCTATTTCGAGCCTGCTAATGAATGGAATATCTTGACTTTTAAAGGCAAGAAATTTGCTATCACTATTTGTGAAGACATTTGGAATATTGCCGACAATCCACTGTATAGAATTTGTCCGATGAACGAGCTTATGAAGCAGCAGCCCGACATCATGATTAATGTGAGTGCATCACCCTATGACTATCTTCATGGTGACAACCGCAAACAAATTATTGCACGCAATGTTGGGGCTTACAATCTGCCTATGATTTATTGCAACACCATTGGGTCACAAACTGAAATAGTATTTGATGGAGGTTCTTTGGTAATGAATAAAGAGCAAGAAATAGTTGTAGAGTTGCCTTATTTCTCAGAAGGTATGAAAGAGGTTGTTTGGAATGAGGATGGTAGTTTTGAAAAAGGAAATAATGTATATAAAATAACAGGTAATAAAGAAGAAATTCCAATTGCCTTCATGCCACAGAAGGAAATTGAAAAAGTGCATGCGGCGCTTATCCTTGGCATACGCGATTATTTTTCCAAAATGAATTTCACAAATGCTATTGTGGCTTCATCTGGAGGGATTGATAGTGCCGTTGTCCTTGCTTTGGCATGCGAGGCATTAGGTGCCGAAAATGTGCGTGCATTGTTGTTGCCTTCTCAGTTCAGTAGTGACCATTCAGTGAATGATGCAATTCAACTTTCTCAAAACTTAAATAATCAATACGACATCATTCCTATTGGAAAAGTTTTTGACAGTTATAATCAATCTTTAAAAGAGGTGTTCGATGGGTTGCCATTTAATGTTGCTGAAGAAAATCTTCAATCAAGAATTCGTGGGGCAATGGTAATGGCTTTGAGTAATAAGTTTGGCTCTATACTTTTAAATACTTCTAACAAAAGCGAACTCGCAACCGGTTACGGAACGCTTTATGGAGATATGGCTGGTGGACTTGGTGTGTTGGGAGATTGTTATAAAATGCAAGTGTATGCGATTGCAAGTTTCATCAATCGAAATCAAGAAATCATTCCCATTAACATCATCACCAAAGCACCAAGTGCCGAACTTCGCCCTGACCAAAAAGACAGCGATAGTTTACCTGAATACAACATCCTCGACCCAATTCTTTATCAATACATTGAACGTCGACAAGGACCCAAAGAAATCATATCACATGGCTTCGACCATTCGCTCGTTCATCGTATCCTCAAGTTGGTGAATACCAATGAATATAAACGAAATCAGTTTTGCCCCATCATTCGCATTTCGCCCAAAGCATTTGGTGTGGGTAGGAGGATGCCGATTGTGGGCAAGTATTTGGGATAAATGAATTAAATTGTAGGTATGATAACCACTAAGTGTTCAATGCTTAGTAAACGGTGTTTTATAGTAGTCTCCTTGATTTGATAGGGTTTAACAATTAGAATTCTTCTTCAAAAACGCTTCCATCTCCTTCACTCCAAAACTGCTTAAGTTCATCTCGGCAGTCAGCCCGCCTTTTTGCGCAGCCATTACGCCATAATACACATCATGAAATCCGGCAATAGCATGTGCATCGGGATTGATAGACAACAGCACTTCTTGTTCGAGGGCGTATGCTATCCAACGCCAATCGAGGTCGAGGCGCTTGGGGTGCGCATTGATTTCAATGACTACCTTTTGTTTTGAGCAAGCATCAATAATGGTTTTGTGATCGAGCGGATAACCCGGTCGCGACAATAATAATCGCCCTGTGGGGTGCCCTAAGATAGTGGTAAACGGATTTTCGATAGCCGCCATCACGCGTGCCATTGCTTTGTCTTCCGTCATTTTCAAGTTGCTATGCACCGATGCAATAACAAGGTCGAAAGTGCTTAACACCGAGTCGTTATAGTCGAGGCTGCCATCGTTTAAGATGTCGGCTTCAATGCTTTTGAAGATTTTAAACGGAGCTAATTTTTCGTTGAGGGCATCTATTTCTTGGTGTTGCGCTGCAATTTTTTCGGGAGAAAGTCCTTTGGCATAATAGGCAGCTTGTGAGTGGTCGCTGATGACTAAATATTCAAAACCCTGCTTCTTTGCGGTGCGCGCCATCACCTCCAAAGTGTCGGAGCCATCGCTATAAGTAGAGTGGCTGTGAATGATGCCTTTGATGTCGGTGGGAGTGATAAGGGTGGGGGAATAACCGTCTTTTACTTTTTGAAGAATGCTCGTTGTTTCCCTCATTGCAGGATGAATGAAAGAGAGTCTATTAGCGGTAAAAATGTCTTCTTCTTGGACAATGATTTCAGGCAAAACAAATTGCTCGTTGAAGGCATTAATAAAATCTTCACTGCCCGATGTGAGGAATAATTTTTGGTAAAAATTTTCTTTGTTGACAGCAATAAAGCGATAAAGCGGATTGAAAGGCAAATGAATGTTCAAGCCTTCGCTGCTGTCTTCAAACGCTATGTTGGCAACGTTTTCAAACTGTTTTTTCAATCGCTCGGTGGCAATATCTGTTACCACATCAATAGCTTCGAGCACATCGCACTGTCTGCGAAATTCGCCAGAGATAGCGAAGAGGTTTTCAGGGAAAATTTGTTTCAAGCGGGTTACCAAGTTATTAGCAACATGTTCTACTTCTGCCCACAAATGAAAGCCTTGGTTGCTCTTGCGAAAGGCAATATTGTCGAGCACACTTTGCTGTGTTTTGGCGCCAAAACCTTTCACTTCCACCAAGCGATTTTCGTGGCAAGCATACTCCAATTCTCCTACCGACTCAATGCCCATTTCTTTCCAAATCACCGCCACCTTTTTGGGACCAAGCCCTTTGATGTCCATGATTTCAAGTACTCCTGCGGGCGTGCGCGCTAAAATTTCCTCCAACGCGTCGAGTTTGCAAGTGTTTTCTATTTCACGAATCTTTTTACCCACGCTTTCGCCAATGCCTTTTTGCATAAAAAGCTCGGCATCGTCCATGCCTTCAATCGGTACTTTGAGTTGCTCGATATGATAGGCGGCAATGCTGTAGGTTTTGGTTTTAAAAGCATTTTCGCCATGCAAATCCATGAGCTTGGAGAGCAGAGAAAAGTAATCGGCTATTTCGTAATTGGTCATGAGTAAAGTAAAAAGTAAAAAGTAAAAAGTAAAAAGCCTCGCGAGTGCGAGGTTTTTCTTTAAAAATACTAACCACAAAGTACACTAAGTTTTCACAAAGAGTTCAAAGAAAATTTTGATGTTTAATTGGTTTAAAGAAGGTTGTTTTACTTTAGTAAAAAGTGTTTCATTTTTTTCTTCCAAATTTATTTTATGGAGATTATATTTTCGATCACTGCTGTCCGATAAAAACAAAGGGTTAGGCAAAAAAGCCTAACCCTTTGTTTTTATCGGACAAGAGTGTTTTCGAGTATGGTTTTTGTTTTGTTTAAATGAGTTATGTACTGAAAATGAGGGAATTAGAGAGTGTAGATGCAATCAACGCACAATGGGGTTATTGTTTAATGATTTTTTGGGTGATGGTTTGGTTGTCGGTTTTGTATTGAATAAGGTAGAAACCTGGGACAAAATCATTCAAGTTGATAGTGGTGTTAAGCGAATTGATAGAAATAGTTTTTATGACTTTCCCGTTAATTTCGAGAATGGTTAAATTGCCTTTAGCGTTGGTGCAAGTGGCTGTGAATGCATCATTAAAGGGGTTAGGAGAGAGTGTGAACAGTTGGTTTTTAGGATAAACTAAATTAATTGAATTAATGTAACTAAAACAAAGAGTAGTGTCAAAAGTTGAAGCATTGATTTCGGAGAAAGTAATTGTATCAGGTATAGAACCTGTAGAAATATTGAAGGTAAATGAACTGACAAATGAATTGATTATTGCATCTGTAAAAGTAATAGTATCTGAAAAACAGGTATTACATTGAAAATCTGTTTTGATGAAAATAGGGTATGTGTATGTATTAAAACTATCGGTTGTTTTACCAATTAGAAGGTAACCTGAATCGCTTAACTGAGTTATTAATATTGCTTCATCTTCGCTATTTCTTCCAATACGTTTACTCCATTGTATTTGACCTGTTTCATTGGTTTTTATGAGTACGATTTCTTTATTAGTTGGAGAGATTAATGTATTCGCAAGGATAATAAATCCTCCATCAGTAGTTTGTATCACCTTATCTAAATAATCGTATTTTCCATAAGAGTACTTTTTTGACCACTGTATGTTGTAATTGCTATCAATTTTTAGAAGGTATAAATCTCTGTCTTGTGTGGAATCGATAATACCACCAGATAAAATAAATCCGTTGTCTTTGGTAGGAATATAATTATTGAAGGCACCAGTAATATTGGTATGATAGTTTTTTATCCAATTGGGATTCCCGTTGATATCAAAGTTCATTAAAAAACCGCTGTAGATATTATTGTTATCATTTGCTCCGTTGAGTAAATAATTGCCATTTTTCACTGAAGATATGTAGCCGCAAACATCTCCATTGGTATTGTATGTTTTAGACCAAAGCAAATTACCAAGACTATCAATACTGATAATATAAATTGCATTGTTTAATACTCCACCACCGGCTTTTGAACCGACAGATAAATATCCTTTCTCAGGCTTTTCAATTATTTGATATAAAAACTCATTACCGTTTTGTGTTCCGTAAGATTTAGACCATTTTATTATACCATTATTGTCAACTTTTAGTATGAATGCATCGCTTGTATTGCTATTGTTATTCCAATAAGTGCCGCAAAGTACAAAACTACTGTCTTGTGTTTGTGCAACACTATAAACGTTGCAATAGGTGCTTGTTTGATAGTCTTTTTCCCAAAGAATATTTCCTAAATAGTCTGTCTTTGTAAGATTAATGCAAGGCAGTTGGTTGTCACAGGAGGCCTGTGTAAAGATGTAACCCCCATCTTTTGTTTTTTTAATAGCACGGATATCTGAACCAACTGTATTACCTGCAGTATGTAT
Organism: uncultured Bacteroidota bacterium; assembly: GCA_903853805.1. Lineage (GTDB taxonomy): Bacteria > Bacteroidota > Bacteroidia > Chitinophagales > Chitinophagaceae > JAFIGV01. The sequence goes on along the minus strand of CAINUN010000103.1, from coordinate 8,975 downwards.
TAAACCTTTCTGAAAAACAATTTGTGCTTTCGAGTTAACAGAAAAGCAAATAGTAACGACAAGAATTAATCGAAACATAATTAAGGTATTAGTAAGTAATTAACCTCCTAAGTTAGTATCTAGGCGGTAAGTCATGCCACCAATAATTCCTTTTTCAGATTGCATAACAACAATAATATCGTAGTCACCTCCATCAATAATATCCTGTTTTGAGAAAGAAGTACCTTCTACAATTCTCATGTTAATTAAAATACCCTCTCGATCGAATGCGTCTAATATGTATTCGTTTCCATTTTCAAAAACAATATCCCAGTGATTTCGAACCATAATATTCGGTAAGCGAACCTCTAAATTAACCCTTAAACTATCTGTATATGGGTTTCTCAATAAAAAAGGGTAAGCTGCAATAGTATCTGCAATGGCTAACGACCCTTCTTCAGATGGGATGTGAGACATGTTACGTTGAGCAATATTGTTATCATTTGGAATTAAATACCAGTCAGGAATTGAAAAACTACCTTGGAATGAGCTAAGAGGATACCATATATTATTTAAATCTCCAAGACAGTTTACAGTTACAAGGATACAATAATGATTCATAAATGAAGAAGAAGGAGGAACCCATGTTATAGGTCCAACAATTAAGGACTGTCCAGTTTGAAGGCCAGAGCCACCCGAAACAGGCAATGCATTTATTTCAGTCCAATCATTAGGGAAAATATTCCCACCGCCTGCTGCGCTTAAATAAGCTTTTACTTCTATGCTATCAGCATTATTTACCCCCCTATTTTTTACTTTAACAAATAGGTAATTAGTTGACCCTACAATTGGATTTTGATGATAAAAATTGGTTATTCCATCATTTTGATGTCTGTTAATAATATCTGAAGTATTCCAAAAAATATCTAAATAAGAATATTCTCCATTCCTTCCATCATCAATATATATATCATTAGGCGGTGGGCTAAATGAAGAAGGCGGAGTGCTTGAAACTGGATTAAATGCAGCCATATTCTCAAAAGCCCATCTAATTACCTTGTGTGAAGTACCAATTCTTGTATTGTCTACCTGTATTGGCGGTTCATTTGGTAACAGATTATTTTCCCTATAAATTATTTGACTACAAAAATCAGATGCATTTACTGGAGATAAAGAGAACCAAAAAGGAGGGGGGGCACTAACTAAATATCTTACAGTTCTCAATATAGTAGCAATAATCATTCTTGAAACTGATTCTCTACGTACAGGATTTGTAGAATCACCTCCAAGTGCTCGATAAGCATTAAAAAATGTAGTAGACAATAACTGTTCTGCATTATAATTAATTGAGCCATTATCTTTGTTACCTCCCCAATACCATCCACTATACATTAGTGTATCTCTATCATGTCTTCTGTCGGAACCTTTTGATACTCCAGAATTGTCCCATTCATAGGTAGCAAATCTCTTATTAGAAGTTGAAGGTGGTGCATAAGCTGAATATGGGTCATTTAAAATTGCTGCTAAGGTATCACCAAAACTATGGCAAAATCCAACAAACCCAGGTGTATGTATATGGTCTAACAAAATAACATGACAAAGTTCGTGGAGCATTAATCTATATGAAGATGCGCAACCATAATAATCAGGTTCTGGTGGTGGCGGTGTTTGTGTTAAAGCAGCTAAGGTCATTTTAGCAAAGGCAATTCCAATAGCTATGGTATTACTTGAATTACCAACGCATCCACCTCCTATTGGAGTGTTTTGTGATGATTCAAAAGCTCTGTGATCTACTCTGATTGGTAAATCAGTATTTGGAAGCATTGCAACTTGAGATAGTGAAGATGGTTTTAATTGAAGCCCTAAATCGACCATTAATGATAAAAAACGGTCAACATGATAATAACTGTTAACAGCAGCAAACTTTTCAGTTCTAACATCATAATTGAAAATATAAGGCGATTGTTCTTTTGGTGGGAATGGAGCTGGCGTAAGTTGGTTTCCAGGAAATGGATATACTAACATTGGGTCATTAACATCTAAAACTGGATCAATTACTCTGGCATACTGACCCCTTAAATGTTGATAACCATTACTGTCTGGGGCATTAAGATTATTTAATGCTACGTTTACGGCATATGGATTTAATTGGCTATTAGTTACAACATCAACATTAAAAGAAGTTGATGGTGCGGTTCCTTGTGTAACAGGATCTAAATCCATTATTGCACCATTAACGCAAGAACAAAACACCTCCATTAATAGGATTGAACCCGAATTAATTTCTATTAAGCAACGCCAATGAAAATCGAGTGAAAAAAATACTTGTCGAACAATATAATATTCATTTTCTTCAATATTAGTATGAGCATCAGGAACAGAGTTAATACTATAATCTCCCGATAGAGAAACCCCATAAGGAAGTTCACCCATAAATCTATCGTTTGGTATGTATTGATAAATACATACTGAACTTGAGTCATTGATAATAATATCAACACCTTGTGGTACATTCAATAATGACCTTAACTCTTCTGAATTAATATTGCTATAATTATTTATTACACCTTCTTCGGGTGCTGTAATATTAAAATGATTATGATCAACAGAACTTTTAGATAGCCGGATTTCCATGTTATCTGTTATTACTTCGACAATCATTCCTTTGTTCCAAATAGGTAGTCCAAAATATGTTTGAGAATAGAAGAAATAACTATTGTAAAATTTTTCGACATTACTTAATAATCTTAATTCAGAAAAGTTTTTAGTAATCTCAAATGATGGTGTGTTGTTTAAATCGTTAATAAGCGATGAACTCTCATAAACGTCAGCTACATCTTGCATATATTGAGTAGCTAATTCAGTCGCATCTGAGGGGTTTTCTTCTGGAATATATGGTTCATATAAATGAATTAATTGTAAAAGATGATCGTCTGCATCTTTTATAATTAGAAAATTCGGAGAATTCAAATCTATGTTCATGAAAAACACTTTTAAGGTTAAAAAGAACAAAAAAGAAAGGCAATAGTTAAAACATATAATCTGAAAAGTAAAAGCTAATCTAATTAAAAATTGCCATTACAAAAACATTAACAAACGCATAACATTTGAGATGGAAACAAAAGCTGATTAATTTTTGAGCTTAGATTTGCTGTTTTTGAGCAATAAGCTGAATAGGATTCCTCAAGCCCGCGTGAGGGATGGAATGGAAAGCCCGCAGCCGTAGGCGAGGACTTGTAATGGACAGCCCGACCCGTAGGGGCACGCCCAAAATTCAAAGGTTTGTTTTTTCATTTACCCATTTCAACACCATATCAAATTGTTCTTCGCGGGTAAGAGAAGAATTATCGAGAGTGAGTGCATCATCTGCTTTTCTTAAAGGACTTTCTTCACGGTTGCTATCGATGTAATCGCGGAGTTCAAGGTTGTGTTTCACTTCGTCAATCGTCACGCTTGGGTGGGTGGCATAGAGTTCCTCAAACCTACGCTTTACTCGAATGGCAGGGTCGGCAGTCATAAATATCTTCAACTCCGCATCAGGAAACACCACAGTTCCTATGTCGCGCCCATCCATCACAATGCCTTTCTTCTTGCCCATTTCTTGCTGTTGCGCAACGGCAAAAGTCCTCACTTCTTTGATAGCGGCTACTTCGCTTACTTTCTCTGCCACCAACAAATCGCGGATGTATTTTTCCACGTTTTCTTCGTTTAAGTGTATCTCCGATTTGCCCGTATTTTCATTGAATTGAAAATGAAGCTGAATGTTTGATAGCGCATTGTCAATGCTTTCCTTGTTGTTCAATTTCACTCCATTTCTTAAAAAATAAAGCGTAATGGCACGATACATGGCGCCGCTGTCAATGAAATTGTAACCGAGTTTGGCAGCAATTTGTTTAGCCAAAGTACTTTTTCCACAAGAAGAAAAACCGTCAATGGCAATGGTGATTTTATTGTTGGTCATTGCGGCAAATTTCTGATTTCTTTCTTGATTTGAGATGTTTGGGATTGAATGTTTAATTTAGGCGTTGAATTTGAGTTTGATGAAATACTATTTTCTTTTGTTTTCAATAATCATATTGGCTTCCTGCGAAAAAGGATATTTACAGGGTAATAACACCAACCAAGGTGCTATGGATTTTGAACTAATAGGTGTCCATGATGTTACGCTTCATCAACATGATTCAACTGAAATCAGTGTTGAATTAAAATACTTGAACGGCAATAGAGACGATGCAGGATTGAGCGTTAATAATCTTATCCCTGGTTATGTCCTTTTATTTACACCTCAGCTAGACACGCCTTCATTTTTTTCAACTTTGAAAATTAAAACCAATACATTAGATACTGGAACAAAAAGTTTTCAAATCCTCGCAACAGGAAGCAAGAAAACGAAGGCTTACAATATCAATGTTCATGTTATTGTAGATTCTCTGAATCCAGCCCTTGCATTTGTTGGCTCTCTTTTAGAAAATGGTATTTGCTCTAACAATAGCCCGAATAATAACCTTGTTTTAGGATATATACCAACTGGGAGTTTTGCAAAAATTCATCTCACTGGAATGTGGTTAGGTGGAAATGTTTATGAAGTCGATGCTTACTTTAATGGTCTAAACCAATCAATATCTATTCCTGCTCAAATGACAAATGGGTTGACTTTTTCAGGTACAGGAACATATAGTGGGAATACCATTCAACTTACTTACACAATATCAGGCCCATTAGTAAATGAAAGTTGTACGGTAACATTAGTGAAGCAGTAAGGAATTACTCTGCCCAACTCATCATGTAGCCCTTGTCCTCAATGTCAAGTGCTGCATCTGTGAGGAATAAAGGCTTGAAAGTATCTACCATCACCGCCAACTCTCGCGTTTCTTTCTTGCCAATGCTCTTTTCCACTGCACCAGGATGTGGTCCATGAGGAATACCTGAAGGATGAAGGGTAATCATACCACGTGTCACATGCTTGCGGCTCATAAAATCTCCATCTACATAATACAACACCTCATCACTATCAATATTGCTATGATTGTAAGGTGCTGGAATGGCATTTGGATGATAATCGTATAATCGTGGGACGAATGAGCAAATGACAAAGTTATTTGCCTCAAATGTCTGATGCACAGGAGGTGGTTGGTGCACTCTTCCAGTGATAGGCTCAAAATCATGAATGCTAAATGTAAAAGGATATTCATAACCATCCCAACCCACTACGTCAAAAGGATGATTGGCATACCAAATATTGTATAGCAAGCCACTCTTTTTCACTCTTATCAAATACTCGCCAGTTTTGTCAATGGTAATCAAGTCTTGCGGCTGACGAATATCGCGTTCACAAAAAGGAGCGTGTTCTAAAAGTTGACCATACTTACTTAAATATCGTTTTGGAAAAGTTACAGGGCTGAAAGACTCAACTATAAACAAGCGATTGTTGTCGTTGTCGAAATTAATTTGGTAAATCGTGCCACGAGGGATAATGATATAATCGCCATGATTAAAAGGAAGCTGACCATACTGAGTGCGCAACGTACCAGTGCCTTCATGCACAAAAATCACTTCATCGGCATCTGCGTTTTTGTAGAAATAGTTAAGGTTGCCGTCCATACAATTCGACAGCGAAATGTGTACATCGTTGTTAAAAAGCACTGTTTTACGACTCTTCAAATAATCGCTTTCTGCCTTCACATTAAATCCCTGAAAACTCCTGTGCTTCAATACATTTTGAGATGCCTTTACAGGATTCAAATCAATTGGTTCTTCTACACGCACAACTTGTGTAGGCGGATGAATATGATACAACAAAGAATAGTTGGATGAAAAACCTTCTGTACTGAAGAGTTGTTCCGAATACAAACCGCCGCCCGGTTTATGAAACTGTGTATGACGTTTATGAGGAACATTTCCAAGAGAAAAATAGTGTGGCATCTTTTGTTGTTTGAAGCAAATTTAGTTAAAGATAGTGCTAAATAATTACTACATGATTTTATGAAGTCAATCTGATTTCTTATTTATTGGCTTTAGAAAAAAATTTCTTACAACAAGTTTCAGGAATTATTTTTGAATGAACGAGATGTCTAAAAAAGAAACGCCACTTCAATTCCTGAAACAATTTATTCCCGAAGGGAGTTATGATTTATTGAATCCATTTTTTGAAGAACATACAATATATCTTACACTTACTAGAGAACGGAAAACAGTTTTAGGTGATTATCGCTCGCCATCAAAGGAAAAACCATTTCATAGAATAAGTGTAAATATCAGCCTAAATAAATATAGTTTATTGATTACGCTTTTACACGAATTAGCTCATCTTACTACGTGGATTGAATATCATCATAAAGTTTCACCTCATGGCAATGAATGGAAAAATCATTTTCAAAGAATTTTAATGCCTTTTTCAGGCAAAGGTTTTTTCCCATTAGAAGTGGAACATGCTTTAAGGGACTATCTTAAAAATCCTGCAGCAAGTACTTGTACTGATCCAATTCTTTTCAAAGCACTATACCAATACGATATACCCAAAAAAGGCTACAAACTTATTGATGATATTGTTATTGGTGAACAATTCATAACCGAAAAAGGAAAAATTTTTAAGAAAATCAAAGAACATCGATCTCGCAGTCGTTGCATCGAAATTACAACTGGTAAATTCTATCTTTTCCCTGGAATTATAGAAGTGAAAACAGTCAATTAGTGATCAATCCTTTTTTTTACTTTCAAATAACAGGCTACTGTTTACATTTGTGCATCTTCAAAAAAAAAAGTTCATGAAGCAAAAATTATTTCTTTTATCTGCTACCTTATTATTATCCCTATCAATGCAATCGCAGACTTCGGATAAGAAAGCAACAAGTCCAAGAAAATTATTGGACCCTGCCAATATTGATCCACATATAAAGCCAGGTAACGATTTCTTTCGTTATGCCAATGGTTCATGGCTGAGAACAAATCCTATTCCGCCATCAGAAACACGTTGGGGAAGTTTTAATGAACTGCAAGAAAATAACTATAACGCATTACATATACTGCTTGAAGCGGCAGCAAAAGTAAAAACTGATAATAAGAATAGTAAAGAATGGAAAGTAGGTGCTTTCTATAAAAGTGGCATGAATGAAGAAGCCATTGAAAAATTAGGGTTGACACCACTCAATAAACTTTTGACACGAATAAATACTATAAGCACACCTTCAGATGTAGTAAACGAAATTGCAATAGAGCAAACAGAAGGAATTGCTTCACTTTTCAATTTCGGAGTGTCTCCTGATGATAAAAATGTAGTAAAACAAATTCCTCAATTTGCCCAAGGAGGACTCGGGTTGCCTGATAGAGATTATTACTTTAATAAGGATACTCGTTCCAAAAATATACGTGATGCCTATAAAGGTTATATAAGTTTGACATTGAAATACATGAAAGACGAAAATGCAACGATGGCAATGGAGCAGATTTATAGCATAGAGGAGAAATTGGCTGAAGCGTCTATGACTCGTATTGAGCAACGAGATCCTTACAAAGTTTACAACAAGTTTTTTCTTGAAGATCTTTCAAAATTAACACCAGGAATTAACTGGAGAATGTTGCTTATTTCTATGAAAATGACTGGTCAAGATACTGTACTAGTTGCACAACCAAAGTTCTTTACAGTTGCTGCAAATTTGTTGAATAACATTTCTGTAGATGCATGGAAAAAATATCTTGCATTTCATCTTGTAAGCAGTATGGCTCCTTATCTCAATCGGGATTTTGATGCTGCTCGCTTTGAATTTTATGGTAAAACAGTTCGTGGACAACAAGAACAAAAACCAAGATGGAAACGTGTTCTACAGGTAATTGATGGATCAGTAGGCGAGCTTCTTGGTCAAATGTATGTAGAGAAAAACTTCAATGCTGAGTCCAAGAAAAGAATGCTTGCATTAGTAAATAACTTACAAGCTACTTATGCCGATAGAATTAAAAGACTTGATTGGATGAGTGATGTCACCAAGAAAAAAGCATTAGCAAAACTCAATAGTTTTATGAAGAAAATAGGTTACACCGATAAGTGGAAAACCTATAGTTCAGTTACAATATCCGAAACTGATTATGTTGCAAATGTTCTTTGTGCAAGTTCCTATGAATATGATTTCTACATTAGTAAATTAGGAAAACCTGTTGATAAAACAGAGTGGGGTATGACACCTCAAACAGTAAATGCTTACTATAATCCTGCTTTCAATGAAATTGTATTTCCAGCAGGAATTCTCCAATATCCATTCTTCGATTTCAGTGCTGATGATGCTTTGAATTATGGTGGAATTGGTGCGGTCATAGGTCATGAAATGACACATGGTTTTGATGATCAAGGACGTCAATACGATGAAACAGGAAACTTGAACGATTGGTGGACTAAAGATGATGCTAAAAAATTTGTTGATAAATCAAATGTTGTTATAAGTCAATTTAATGAATATACTGTTTTAGATACTGTTCATGTAAAAGGTGAATTGACATTAGGTGAAAACCTTGCAGATCTTGGTGGCATTGCAATTGCCTATGAAGCATTTAAGAAAACTGCTCAAGGTAAAACCAACAATAAAATAGATGGCTTTACTCCTGATCAACGCTTTTTTATGAGTTGGGCTCAAGTATGGAGAGCAAATACTCGTCCTGAAGAAATGGCTTCTAGAATAGTTACAGATCCTCATTCGCCGAATGAATGGCGTTGTAATGGACCACTTAGTAATTTCGATCCTTTCTATGAAGCTTTCAGCATTAAACTAGGTGATAAAATGTATCGCAATCCTAAACAAAGAGCAAAAGTTTGGTAAGAATAAATTAGAGTAATCAATAAAATAGCCTTGCTTTAATTGTAAGGCTATTTTTTTGCCTGCACTTTAAAGATTAAGACCATTGCAAAACAAAACCGCACCTGCATCCATTAACATTTCGTCTATTTTTAGTTAGATTTAGCTGCTATTTTTAGTTTTGTATTCACTTTTATTGCTTTAGAGGGCTTTTTT
>CAINUN010000102.1 GCA_903853805.1 uncultured Bacteroidota bacterium | reverse complement strand
TTTACTTAATCCGTTACAAAGATGGCGAAGGAAGAACAGGCACTATCAAGATTACTAAACAGTAATTGAAGATGAGTGACTGAGCAGACTTCAGTCTTCAACATACAACGAGCCTCGCGAAAGCGAGGCTCGTTTGTTTTTGGATAAGCGCGAATGAAACAAAAAGGCTGACTTGTGTATATCACAAGCCAGCCTTTGTCATTGAACTAAATGTAAATTACTGAATAATCACGCTTACAGGCGAGGAGTAATTACTATCCATTCCCTGTGTGCCCAATGCTTTTACGCGAAACCAATATTTGCTTCCTTCTTTCAGGTGAGTCACTTTGGTTTTTCCTGCAGTACTGTGGGCTACCGGCTTCCAAATTTCGCCAGTAATATCTTCACAAATTTCCACCTGATAGGTACGCGCATAATCCACCTTGTTCCATTTAAGGTCAGCCTGAGCCGACTTTGGTGTAGATACCATTAAGTTAGCAGGAGTGGACAAGGCAGCAACTCTACCTGCGTTCTTACTTTTAGGAGTCATACCTGCTGATTGAATGATGACTTTATTGCCATTGGCTACTTGAGCCACGTAATAACCAATCAATCGAAGGTCAGACTCTATTTTTGCCCGTTTTTCATCCCTAATTGCAGTTTCGATAACGGCACCTCCGAAGGTGTTAACCTGAGCCTTCTCTAGGTCATCAATGTGCAGGTCAAAGTCCTTCATAAGTATAGGAAGGTTTGGGAAAGTAGCAGCATTCAATTTCAAGCTACTAGATACTTTTTTAGCATAAAGGACCAAATCTCCGGCGCTTTTTCTTTTCAATTCATGCTTCATAATCTTCTTAATTTTTTTTTGTAATTTTTAGTTTTAATTTTCAATGCGGCTGATTTACCTGATTGAATTTTACTTGATTTTTTCCTTTTTCTGGGAGCAGGAGCCCGTACTTTCTTTTTCATAAAATCTTATAGTTTGGTAGATCAGAAAATTTCAAAAAAATAAAAATTTATTTTACACGATAAATAATGTAAATTTTGGCACCCTTCTTTTCTTTTCATGATTGTTATATATTGGTCGAGCGATTTACTTTCATGCCCAGACAAAATATTATTAGTTTAATAACATAAATGATGCAGGAGTAAACAGAGCCACCAATAATTGAGCTTAATAGTTACCCCCCAAAGGAATTTTATATACAAACAGGTTGGTTTAGGCGCTATAAACAAGTGGTAGACCCTATTATTTATTCAATAAAACCACGTCATACTGAATTACTCCAACGTGAATTACTCTTACACCTTAATGGGAAAATAGTACGCTCATACGGGTACGATAAACGCCCATGAAGGTGTATCGTAATTACATGTAGGATTATGATACACCCACATGTCTTTGATAAACACCCAATAGGGATTGCGATAAACCTATGTAGGTTTGTGATGTTCCCATGTAGGATTGTGATGTACCTACATGGGAACGTGAATATTCCTAAGAGTGTATTTATGTTCCGATATGGGTTTGCATTCAACCTTAATCTTTTTGCGGCGTACTTTCTGCATTATCATATTGATGCATTGCCTTATTATCTTTGCCGCGTTTATACCAAGAAATTATGTCGCTTACTGCCAATCAAATACGCCAACAGTTTTTAGATTTTTTCAAAAACAAAGGACATGAAATAGTTGCCTCTGCCCCCATTGTGGTGAAGAACGACCCCACCTTGCTGTTCACCAACGCAGGCATGAATCAGTTTAAAGATTATTTCCTAGGCAATAAGCAGGCTACAAGCACACGCATTGCCGATACCCAAAAATGTCTTCGGGTAAGCGGCAAGCACAACGACCTCGAAGAAGTGGGTGTAGATACTTACCACCACACTATGTTTGAGATGTTGGGCAACTGGAGTTTTGGCGATTATTTTAAGGAAGAAGCCATTGCTTGGAGTTGGGAATTGCTTACCGAGGTGTTTGGGATGCCTAAAGACCGCCTTTATGTAACGGTGTTTCAGGGCGATGCTGCCGAACAACTTCCTAATGACGATGAAGCCTACGGTTTTTGGAAACAATGGATTGCTGAAGACCGCATTCTTTTAGGTAATAAGAAAGATAATTTCTGGGAAATGGGCGACACGGGTCCATGTGGTCCTTGCTCCGAAATTCATGTGGATTGTCGCAGCGATGAAGAGCGCAAAGCAGTAGATGGAAAAGCCCTTGTGAACGCCGACCACCCACAAGTCATAGAAATTTGGAACAACGTGTTCATGCAATTCAACCGCATGAAAGACGGAAGCCTTGTGCCACTGCCTGCTATGCATGTGGACACGGGCATGGGGCTAGAAAGACTTGTTCGCGTATTGCAAGGCAAACAAAGCAATTACGATACCGATTTGTTCACCGGAACGATAGCTGCAATAGAAGAAATCACCCACAAAAAATATGGCTATACCGATAGCAAACAAGACATTGCTTTCCGTGTGTTGAGCGATCATATTCGCGCCATTGGTTTCACCATCGCCGACGGGCAATTACCTTCTAACACAGGCGCCGGCTATGTCATTCGCCGCATTCTTCGTCGTGCCGTTCGGTATTATTATTCTTACCTCGATTATAAACAACCGCTGTTGGTGCAATTAATTCCTTTATTGGGCAAACAATTTGAAAATGTCTTTCCAGAATTATTGAAACAAACCGACTTTGTTTCGAAAGTTGTTAAGGAAGAAGAAGATGCATTTTTGAGGACATTGGATAAAGGCTTGAAAAAGATTGACGACATCATCAATGAAACCAAATCTGCCAACACCCAAATCATTAATGGCAAAGCTGCATTTGAATTATACGATACCTATGGTTTTCCAATTGACCTTACTCGTTTAATAGGTTCAGAAAACAACTTGCAAGTAGATGAAGTTGCTTTTGAACAAGAAATGAAACAACAAAAAGATCGCTCTCGTGCAGCCACTGCATTAGATACCGATGACTGGGTGGTGTTGAAAGAAGGAAATAATCAGTTTGTGGGCTATAATAATTTGGAGACACAAGCATCTATCATCAAATATCGCCGCGTAAAAGCTAAAGGGAAAGAATCCTATCAATTAGTGTTAGACACCACGCCTTTCTATGCGGAAAGCGGCGGACAAGTAGGGGATTCGGGCATGCTGATTTTTCCCAATGAAACCATTGCCATCTTCGACACTAAAAAAGAAAACGACCTTATCATCCATTTTGCTGCTACACTTCCTGAAAATCCAGCGTTACCAATTATTGCAAAAGTAAATACTGAAAGACGTTTGCATACTACGGTTCATCACAGTGCCACACACTTATTACACGCAGCATTGCGTCAGGTTTTGGGCACCCATGTGGCACAAAAAGGTTCATTGGTAGACAATGAAAGTCTTCGTTTCGATTTCTCTCATTTTGCCAAAGTTGCAGAGGAAGAGATTGCCAAAATCGAAGCCATTGTCAATGAAAAAATCAGGGAAAATGTTCCGGTGGTTATCAAAGAAATGAATAAGGATGAAGCAGTAGCATTAGGCGCTTTGGCGTTGTTTGGAGAAAAATATGGCGACCGTGTTCGTGTGGTCATTATGGACCCTAATTATTCTATTGAACTTTGTGGTGGAACACATGTAGGCTACACGGGCGAGTTGGGCATGTTTAAAATAGTTTCCGAATCTGCTGTAGCTGCCGGTGTTCGTCGCATGGAAGCAGTAAGTGGGAAAGCTGCTGAAGATTATTTCAATGAACATCTTCAAGTGCTGCATGAAATAAAAGCAGTGTTGAAAAACCCGAAAGACGCGGTCAAAGCCATTGAAAAACTACAAGAAGAGAAAGCAGCTTTAGAAAAACATGTGGACATGCTCGAAGCGCGACAATTAGTAGTTGTGCGCAACGAAGTATTGACCAAAGACGAAATCATCAATCAAGTCACTTTTGTAGGTACGATTGTAGAAGTAAGTTCCCCAGATGCGTTGAAAAAACTTTGTCTTGATGTGAAACACCACCTCAATGACCATGTAATTGTTTTGGGCGCTAATATTGGTGGCAAACCATTTATTGCTGTGGGTGTAGATGATAAAGTAGTTGCAGCCAAAGGTTTGGATGCCAATAAAATTATTAAAGACACAATAGCACCTCTTATCAAAGGCGGTGGCGGTGGTCAAAAAACATTGGCTACAGCCGGAGGACAAGAACTTAGTGGTTTGCAACAAGCAATTGAGGCCGTAAAGGCTTTACTATAATTACTGTCTAAAATCAGTATTGATAATTTGAAAACGCAATAATTTCACCTTCTCATTTAACAAGCATGAAATACACCAACATTCCTTCTTCGCTTTATACACAAAATCGTCAGCGCTTTATGAAGCGCATGAAACCTAATAGCATTGCCATTTTTTCCGCTAATCCTGTTTTTCCTGAAAACGGAGATGCGGTTTATAGCTACAAACCCAACAGTGATGTGGTGTGGCTTTCCGGAGTGGTGCAAGAAAAAACAATGGTGATATTGTATCCCGACAATGCAGATAAATCTGCTCGTGAAGTGTTGGTGGTGCAACGTCCAAATGAGCATCTTGAAAAATGGAATGGGCATTTGTTGCGCAAGGAAGAAGCCACTGCTATTTCAGGCATTGCCAACGTACAGTTTGTGGATAGCATAGATGCGATGTTGCATGCATGGGTACATCATGCTGACAATATTTACCTCAACACCAATGAAAATGATAGACTCAATCTTGAAAACCCAAGACTAGATTTATTATTTGTCCACGACTTCATACGTCGTTATCCTTTACATGAATATGAGCGTGCTGCGCGCATTATGAAAGAGTTGCGCGCAGTGAAAACAAATGAAGAAGTAACGGTAACCAACGTAGCAATTGACATCACTCGCAAAGCATTTGAAAGGGTAATGAAGTTTGTGAAACCGGGCGTGAAGGAATATGAAATTGAAGCAGAAATCACGCATGAGTTTTTATTCAATCGTGCTACGCGTCATGCTTACGGTTGCATTATTGCGTCAGGCGATAGTGCACGTGTATTGCATTATGTAGATAATAATCGTGAGTGCAAAGACGGAGATTTGTTGCTCATGGATTTTGGCGCTGAATATGGCAATTATAATGCAGATCTCACTCGTACAATTCCTGTAAATGGTAAGTTTACGAAGCGCCAAAAAGAAGTGTATAATGCATGTCTTGCTGTTCATAATTATTGCGCTTCTATCCTTAAGCCCAAAATTAATTATGCTGATTACATGAACAAGGTGAATCTTGAAATGGAAAAGCAGTTGATGAAAATTGGGTTGATTTCAAAGGCAGATATTAAAAATCAAGACCCGGCTAATCCTGCCTTTCGTAAATATTTTTATCATGGCATTGGTCATCATTTGGGTTTAGATGTACATGATTTGGGAACAAGAAACGAGCCAGTGAAAGAAGGCATGTTGTTCACTATTGAGCCAGGTATTTATATCGAAGAAGAACAAATGGGCATCCGTATCGAAAATAATTATTGGCTCACCAAAACGGGCAATATTGATTTGTTTAAAGGCATTCCAATTACTGTAGAAGAAATTGAAGCTGGAATGAAAAAGAAAAAGTAAAGACTAGCCGACAAAGAAAGGAGCTAGTATTTACTAGCTCCTTTCTTTTTTAAAATAGAATTGTTCTTTGTTAGTCTTCAATCTGAAAGCTGCTTTCTAGTTGGTTTACATTTAGAAAACGCTAGCTATTAAATTGCATCAAATCACGCTCCACCATACACTGCGGTGTGCCCATTTGCCCCATTTTCCAATGCTCCCCATCAAGTCGGTATAGAGTTCTTGTTGGTTAACTTTTTTGCCTTTTTCTGGAATTTTTAGTTCTTCTGTTTTGGGTGTGTAGATTTCTACTTTGGTGGCTACCCATGTAGTATATAAACGCGGGATGGCTATTTCGAGTATCATGCCAGGAAGCCCCGAAAACATTTCAGGGCCGCCACTTACCAAAATATCTTCTGTATAAAATGCAACCACATAAACGGAATCGCAAATCTTAGCAACAGCTTTGCGGCATTTGAAGTTGGCAATCGTGCGTACTTCGTCTTCAATCTTCCATTCAAGCACGCGCATAGAATCTTGGACCAAATATTTCTGTTCAAAAACTTGCTTGAATCCAGTTACTCTTTTCTTGTTGAAGTCGGTATAAATTTCATTTGCAGCACCGGGTGCAGCACCAAACATTTTAAAGGGGTTTTCTACCTCTCGCCCAGGGTAGTAATAACTTGCTGATGTGTTGAAAAAATAATCGAAGTAGGAAACATTGAACTTTGGGATCTGCGATTTCATTTTCTCAAACCAACCGCCACCGCCTTCGTTGTCGCTGCTCATATCTTCCAACTGTCGGTGTATGTTTGATTTGCGTTCGAATTCAATTTTTCCCTGCGAGGTAAATTGTGCTTTGCTGTCAATAGTAGCAAACAAAACAAGTAGGGTTATGATGATGATTTTGCTGTTCATGCTGTTTAGTTTTTGATGATGATTTTAGTACCGCCTTCAACTGGTGATGGCGTTGTTGCTGCAGCTTTACTAAAGTTCCAAATAAGTTGAATCAAACAATAACGACGGATGGTATTGTAGCTCTGTTGAGTAACTACATTTCCTGTACCGTATCTCGAGAAATTGATGTTTTGATTGAGGATATCATTGGCATAAACACGTAGTTCCAATTGGTCGTTCTTCAACATTTTTTTACTTACATAGGCATTCCACAAAAACATGGTGTTATTGATATCGTACGCAGTCATCTTCTGACGAATTACCCAATCTACATTCGAGCCAATTTCAAAATGATAGGGTAAAGTAACATTGCCGTCTAGTTGTTGGTTATAGCTGAAGTAGTCGGTTGTTGTGGCGTTGATGCTTGCGGTATTGTGATTCAGACTTACACTAGGACTATAAGAAAGATTGAATTTCTTTTCCTTGTCGTAATTGATTTCTGTGCCTATGGTAAATGAGTTGTTTTCACTGGTGTTTTTTACACCGTTAATGTAGTTGTTCACCTTGCTAACATTAGCGTTCAAATTGAAATTAATGCGGAGGTCTAATTTCTTCAACTCAAAACCGTAGCCACTATAGACATACCCATTGTAATTCCCATTGACATTGATGTATTGATAAGTTCTTTGTCCGCCACTACTAATGGTTTCTGCTCTACTAATATCGTCTTGAACAAAGGTCATTCCACCACCTAAATAAGTCTAGCTACCTGTCAATACTTTAAAGCTATTGTACCCAAGGTTGATGTTGTGGTCAAACTCTTGTTTTAAACTTGGATTACCGATGGAAATATTAAGTGGGTCTGTGTTTTGTTGCAAAGGTTGAATTTGTTCGATAGAAGGTTGTTGGGTAGAACCACTGTAATTAATGCGTATGTTTTGTTGTCTTCCTGGTACTCTATAATTAAACGCTGCTTTTGGGAAAAAGTTTGTGTAGTTTCTGTTGTTGGTGTTTACATGTAGAAGTCGGTCATTTTGATAAAATTGAGTATTGCTCATAGCACCACCGAAGGAAATATTGTAAGCCTTATAAACATAACGAAGATTAGCACCACCCGTATTTGTCAGTACGTTGAAATCGTATTTGCTACTGTATTTGTTATTGAGGTTGGTGTTGTATTCTTGTGTTGATGTGTCTTTGTCTTTTGTAAGTTTATCTGAAGAGCTATTGTTGACAGAAGCCCCATATTCAAGCTCTAAAAAAAGTTTTTTAGAAAGCGGTTCGGTGTAAGATAGCTTACTGGTTAATGAAAGCCTTTGCGAATTTGTTTCTTTGCGTTGGTCTATTTTTTTTACACTATCCACCAAAGAAACACTTAACGGATTGTAATAGTTGATGTCGGAAATATTGATGCCTGTGCCATAACTCTCCTGATATTTTTCGTCCACGTTCCAAAAAATAGTTCTTCCTTTTTTGGCAAATTTTTTCTTCCAAACCAAAGTTGCATTTGCAGATTTGGCTGTAGCGTCGTTGGTGGATTCTCTTGCGTTACTATTCAATTTAAAAGTGTCACGACTTGTTGCATTGTCACTTTGGGTGTATGATTGACTATTACTGTAGCCAATATTTCCCGTCATTTTCAACTCTGAAGTAGAATCAATTTTGTACTCTAAAATAAAATCACCTCTTTGTCTTTGACCTGAATTAAAGGTGTTGCTTTTTTGAGTGCTATATTGTTTACCACCGTCGCCAATCCCCAAACTTGTTTCGGTAAGCGTGTTGTTCGTTGTTTCCAGATTTTGTTGTGCAAGACGATAATTGCTGCTAAGATGAAGTTTATCATTGAGCCATTTATTGGAATAATGTAAACCACCTGTCCAAGCTGTAGGCAAACCCTGTCCGTTATAATTACCGCTCCAGCTTTGAAGATCAGAACCATCATCAGTGTATGTGGTCATCATAAATCCGTCATCCGACATTTGTACTTCCGAACCGTCGCCACCACCAAATTTATCTTTGTCTTTCCAACCAAGACCAACCTTACCAGTATTAGAAGCTATGCCGAAAACCGATAATTTTCTTTTGCCTTTAAAGGCATTGAGCATCGCTTGGTTTTCAAAAAACTCATCAGTACCACCACCAGCAACTACTTTTCCAAAATAGCCAGACTTCATGTTGTCTTTCAATTGAAGATTGATGGTTTTTTCTCGAGTCCCGTCATCCACACCAGTGAAAATAGATTGATCACTTTTTTTGTCAAAAACCTGAACTTTATCCACTGCTTTTGCCTGAAGGTTTTTAGTAACCACAGCAGGGTCATCTGAGAAAAACTCTTCGCCATCTACCAATATTTTTTGAACGGTTTCGCCTTGTGCCACCACTTCTCCGTTTTTATTCACCTGAATGCCTGGCAATTTCTTCAGTAATTCTTCCACCGTTGCATTATCGCGTACTTTAAAACTGTCGGCAAGATATTCTGTAGTGTCCCCTTTGATTTTGATGGAACCAATTTGTTGTTTCAACACAAATTCAGCAAGTAAATGCGATTTAGTAACCATGGGAATAGTGCCCATTTCTACGACCGGTTTTTCCTTGCTTACTGTAACAATATCTACATAATCGGCAAAACCAGGAAAGCTTGCCATGAAAAGGTATATGTCTGGTTTTGTTGGTTTTAAAACAAAGCTTCCGTCCGTCTTACTTCTTGTAAAAGTGACCAATACAGAGTCTGCCGCACGCATTAAAACCACAGAACCATTTTGTAATTTATTTGCATTGAGCGTATCGCCCAACATCCCTTTGATAGAAAAACCTTGTGCAGAAACGTTATTGCAGCAATGCAAAACCAAAAGAATTGAAGTAATCAATCTTTTCATGGACAATAATTGTTAGTGAATGAAAACAAAAATTGCCAATATTTATGGTGCCAACAAAAACTTGGCGTTAAAGAAAAGAGAATGTTTTCAGGAGTGCATTACTACACCACTACAACTTCTAAATAATCGTCTGGGTTCAAATATTGTTGTGCCAGCAGTTGTAGTTCCTTCGATGAAATGGATTTGTAAATGCTCACATTTTTGTTGAAATGGTTTTCGTCGAGTCCATTTAAAATGAGCATGCGCCAACGTTGTAAAATTTGAAAGGGTCCATCAATATCACCTAATAAATTCCCCAACAAATAGTTCTTAACCAAAAGCAATTCTTCCTCATCAACAGGTTCGTTGCATAATAAATGCATTTCGTGCTTTATTTCTTTCAGAGCAGGTTCAATCACCTCTTTTCCTACTTCAGTATGTATAGTTAGTGACCCGCCATTCAAATAAGGAGCAATTGAACTATAGATTCCATAAGTAAATCCTTTTTCTTCTCTAATGTTGCTCATTAATCTTGAGCCGAAATAGCCACCAAACAAGGTGTTGAGTACCACCATCGGTGCATAATCTTTGTGGTGGCGATTTGAAAACAACCGACCTAAACGAATTGAGCCCTGTACGCCATTTTGGTCATTAGTAATATGCTGTATTTTTTCGGTTGAGGTTATTGTTTCAAACAAAGCGGGTTGAACTTTATCTCCACACAAAGAAACTTTTCCAAAAATGTTATTGAGAATATCAATTTCATTTTTGCCCACTTTTCCGCTTATGTAAATTTGTGCGTTGTCAAGGGAAAAATACTTCTTGTAAAATGCAATTAAATCTTCTCTTTTTAGTTCTTCAATAGAGCGTTGTTTAGTAAATCTTCCATAAGGGTGATCCTCGCCAAAAAGCAGTGCATCAACTTTCTGGTTGGCAACAAAATCGCATTTTCTCATGCTTACCAACAATTTCTGAATGCTATTTTGTTTGTGGATTTGCAATTCCTCTTCAGGGAAAACAGCATCGGTCAGTATTTCATAAATAATTGGCAGTAGGTTCGGTAAGTGTTTTGTAAGTGTATGTAGCGTAAGGGTTGCGAAGTCGTTTCCTGGGTTGATTTGCAAGGAAGCGCCATAAAACTCCAGCGCTTCATTTATTTCTTGCGCCGATTTTGTAGATGTTCCGTTTTTCAACAATCCTGTAACTGCATGAGCCAAAGCTGGTTTGGTTTCAAACCAAAGTCCTGCAGGGAAAACCCAATTGATTTCAACAACATCTTGCACACCGCCATTAAACCAATATAAAGGAATACCATTTTCCAAATGGTCTTTTTGTATAGAGGGCAACAAAAAATCAAATTCAATGGCATCATGAATGGCTGGGGCTATTTTTCTATTGAGCATAATAATAATCTGGGTTAGTCTTTTACAAAAAGGGCTTTCAATTCACCAGCATCTTCTGGTTTCATTTTACCACCTAAAATCAAGCGAACTTGACGACGTCGCAATGCTGCTTCATGCATTTTTAATTCTTCTTCTGTTTGAGGGATTAATTCGGGCACCCTTCTTGGGCGACCATTTGGGTCGAGCGCTACAAATGTCAGATATGCTTCATTACTTAGGTATTTATATTGAGCATGAAGATCTTCCCCATAAACCTTCAAATACACTTCCATAGAAGAACCAAAAGCGCGGGTCACTTTACTTTCAATAGTTAAAAGATTACCAAGTTTTATTGGATTGGCAAATGAAACATTGTCAACAGAAGCGGTCACAACAGGGCATGAACAATGTTTCATGGCAGAAATAGCAGCAGCAATATCCATCCAATGCATTAGACGACCACCCATAAGATTGCCCAATGTGTTGGTGTCGTTAGGCAACACCAATTCGCTCATGATATTCAATGAATGATTGGGGTGTTTGTTCATGGCAATTTTTTTGAGTTGCCAAAGGTAGGGTAAATGAAAATGAAGGGGATTTCTTTTGATTTCTGAGTTCAATTATTCTGCAAAAAACCATCAAACGCATCATCTTGTTTTCTTTTATCAAAAGTATTTTTTGCAAGTTCAATACAATTAGCTCTAAAAGAATTGTATTCGGTTTCGGAAATGCTACTAAACTTGAGAATATTTTTTTTCAATCCTTCATAATCGGAAGGGCTATTTACCCATCCAATTTTACCTTCTTTTACAATTTTAGCACCTTCTCCATTTCCACTAAACAAAATGGGTAAGCCATTGGATATTGCCATAAAAATTTTAGACGGTACGGCGCCATGAATATTAGTAATAAGCGGAACCAAAGTGGCATGATAGTCTTTCAGCATTAATGGAATTTCTTTCCCCTGAATAGATTCATGATAAAAGACGCCATTGTTAGGGTTTGTTTTGATAAAATTGTGTAACAAAGGCTTTTCAAAGCCTTCTCCATAAATATGCAACTCAACATTGAGTTCTGTAAAATTGATTTGTTGACAAATATCCATCATGCCCTGAGCTATCCCCAACATCCCGGCATATACGATTTTCTTTTTGCCAGAAGGTCGAGCATGTTCTGCATAGGGTGAGATTTCTTGAAGATTTCTGTATAAAAACTTCTTTTTTCTTCCCGGTAAAACATATTCTATGCGCTCCAAAATTTCTTCAGATTGACCAACACAAAAATCAGCAAAACGATACATTCTCTTCTCAAGGTTTTCGAGGTAATTATAGAACTTGCCTGGTTTGATTACCCCTAATTCTAATGCTGAATGTGGCCAGATGTCGCTAATGTTTAAAATCGATTTTGCTCCAACAAGTTTTGCGACAATCATGCCTGTATAGCCAAGCAATATTGGAGGTGAGCTTACGAAAATGATAGCTGGTCTTTTTCTAAGCAAATGTGGTAATGCTATGATGTAGATAGAAGCAGATTGGGTAATCATGCTTACCATTCGTTTAAGCGGAAACTTTGAATTAGAGGGAAGATGCCACAGCCTACGCACTTTTATTCCATCATATACTTCATGTTTAGCAAGCTTGTATCTATATTCTGGAAAAATTTTTCCTGTTGGATAATTTGGTATAGACGTTACCACCTCCACATCATAACCTCGACTTTGAAGCATATGTGCCAAGTTATAAATTCTGGTGGGTCCGGCTCCTTTTTCGGGAGGGTAAGAATTACAGAGAATGGTTATCGTTTTATTCATCAACCTATTAGGGTTGGCAAAATAGTGTAAATCATTTTGTGAACCAACTGGATAATTTACTTATTTCGTTGCTAACTTGGTGCGAATGCCCAAAAATTCCTAAGGTTGATTTTAGAAAAAGTAGCACACAAATTTGAACGTTTTCTGCCGCGGCACGTTGTGAAGGTTTTTTCTTTCACAGCATTTGCTACTGTTATCAAATTACTTGCTTCTTTTATCACTATGAAGGTCATTGCTGTGCTAATTGGTCCCAAAGGGTTGGTGATGCTCGGTAACCTCAACAACTTTAGCACTATCGTTTATATTTTGGCATATGGTGGCATTTTGAATGGCATAACAAAATATGCCGCGCAATACAAAGGCAAGTCTGAGTTTTCTAATTATTTTAAAACTGCATGCCAAATCATTTTGTTTTTTTCGGCTTTATGTACCTTATTTTTATTAGTAGGAGCCCCTTTTTTCTCCAAGAAAATATTTTTGAAAGAAGGCTATGAGTATGTTTTTTACGTGCTTGCATTAACGCTTTATTTCTTTACTGCTAATACCTTTTTTGGTGCTGTATTAAATGGTTTTAAAGACTTCAAAAGGTTTATAACAATTAACATCGCCAATAGCATTTTCGGATTAATTTTCACCTTGATTCTCATTTACTTTTTGGGACTTAAAGGCGTTTTACTTTCGGTCGTCACTTTTAATAGTGCTAGCTTTTTTGTTACCTGGTGGTTAATTCGGAAAGATATATGGTTGAATTTTTCTGGGTTATTTTCTAAAGTTGACTGGAAAATTGTTCGACAATATTTTCAGTTTTCATTGATGGCATTTGCATCTGCATCTTTTGTTCCGCTGGCTCAAGTTTTTATTAGGAATAATATCCTTAGCAAAATTTCTATGGAAGCAGCAGGATATTGGGATGGTGTCAACCGTTTATCTGCAGTCTATATTTTAGTCATTATTTCTATCTATAGCCCATACTATCTTCCTCGGCTATCTGAAATAAAAACAAGAATAGAATTTAAAAAGGAAATTCTAATTGCCTTTCGGCTTATACTACCCGCTGTGTTTGTTGTTTTTTCTTTAGTGCTCATTTTCAAAAGTGTTGTTGTTAGGCTATTATTTGCAAAAGCATTCTTACCCATGAACGAGCTTTTTCTTTATCAATTAATTGGTGATTTTTTCAGAACAGCGGGTTGGATTCTTGCCTATATTATGATTGCAAAAGCCCAATTCAAAACCTTTATTCTCAACGAACTTTTCTTCACTATTTCTTTGGTAACGCTCTCTTTTTTCTTACAAAATCGTTTTGGACTTATTGGTAATCCAATGGCATATATGTTCAACTACATCATTCAGTTCATCATGCTCTCGTTTTGGATAAGGTATTATCTTAAACATAAGTTTACTTGACCTATCAAGAAAACGCTTGAGTATCAATTTCATCTTTACAAAACCTTATCTTTACTACACTAAACCAATTTACAATGAATGAGTTCGTTAAAGTGCTTTATGATGAGCATGACATTATTATCAGCGCAATTGAAATTGCCAAAAAAACAGATGAACTCATAGAAAAAGACCCAGTAAAATTTGAATACATCCTAGGGCAACTAATTCATTTTTTCAGACAGTATGCTGATCGGTTTCATCACTTCAAAGAAGAGGAAATTTTATTCCCAGAAATGAAACAGAAAAACGAAATGATTGGCTTAGGTATTATTCATGAAATGCTCGACAATCACTACGAGTTCAGAGGACTAATAAAGCAAATTGAGCATCAAGTCGTATTGAAAAAACATAAGGAGGCGTATGCGCTTTTATATGAATATTCCGAAAAACTTCTTGATCATATTGCTGTTGAAAACGATGAGCTTTTTCTTATGACCGAACAATTATTTGACGATGCAGAATTGGAAAGAATTCAATTTAGGTTTGAAGATTGTGACCGCGATTTAGGTTACGAATCCAAAGAAGAACTAAAGAATAGCCTTCAACTGCTCATAGAATTATTTTAAGCAAATGGCGCTACTTACAAAGAACAGAGAACCCACTATTCAAACAGTGGGTTCTCTGTTCAAAACTGATTTGGATTATGCGTCTCGTCAAATCTGGTACACAACCAAACCGTCTCTCAGTTTAGGCTCAAACCAAGTGCTTTTAGGAGGCATCACTTTGCCCATGTCGGCAACGCTGCAAAGCTGTTTGAAGCTAACAGGGTAACAAGAAAAAGCTACAGCCATTTCTTTACTGTTCACTCGTTTTTCTAATTCACCAAGTCCACGAATGCCACCTACAAAATCAATACGATCATCAGTTCTTGGGTCACCAATTCCAAAAATTTTGGAGAGAATATTTTCTTGCAAAATGGTTACATCCAACACGCCAATAGGGTCGTTGTCATAACTTTCATCGCGTACGGTGAGGTGATACCATTCACCATCCAAAAACATCCCAAACTCATGAGGTACTTGTGGTTTTACTTGCACACCACCTTTTCTTTCTACTTTAAAATCATTGTTCAATGCAGTCAAAAACTGTTCTTTGGTAAGACCATTTAAGTCGCGCACTACACGATTGTAATCCAATATTTTAGTTTGGCTTTCGGGGAAAATGCAAGAGATAAAAAAGTTGAAAGATTCATCACCCGTAATGCTCATCCCATTGTCACGCATTTCTTTACAAACCTTTGCGGCAGAAGCAACACGATGGTGCCCATCTGCTATGTAGGTGCAAGGAACATCTTCATCAAAGAGCCGTGTAATACTTGCAACTTTTGCATAATCATCCATCATCCACAATATATGGCGGATGCCATCTTCAGCTACAAAATCGTATTCAGGTTTATGATTGGTTTTCCAACGCTCAATAATTTCTTGTACCTCTTCATTGTCTTTATACGCAAGAAATACAATGCCGGTTTGTGCTCTCGTGGTTTTAATGTGATTGATGCGATCAAGCTCTTTTTCTGGCTTGGTTAGTTCGTGTTTCTTAATCACACCATTGTTATAATCATTTACAGAAGAACCACAAATCAAACCCGTTTGAGAGTGTCCATCCATCACCAACTCATAAATGTAATAGCTCGGCTCATCATCTTGAACTAATACCTTATCGGCAATGAGTTGGTCAAGGTTTTCGCGTGCTTTTTCATAAACAGAAATGTTGTGCACATCTGTTCCTTCAGGCAAATCAATCTCTGCACGTGTGACATGGTAAAAATGATAAGGGTCTTTTTTGTAGTGCCTTGCTTCTTCCACATTCATCACATCATAAGGAAGGGTTGCCATTTGAGGAGCAATATTATTTTGGGGTCTCAATCCTTTAAACGGAATGATCTTAGCCATAAGGTTGGGATGTTTTTTAGGTGGGCAATTTATTGTTTTAAATAAACCTGTTCGTATTCCTGCAAGAATGCTATTAGTTTTTTAACAGCAGCTAATGTTACGGCATTGTATAACGACACGCGAAATCCGCCAGCAGAACGATGTCCTTCAATGCCTTCAACATCCTTGTTTTTGCTGAAAGCTAAAAAGCCTTTTTCTGCAGTTTCATTAATGGCTTTAAAACAGACATTCATCTTGCTACGATGATTTTCGTTGATGATGTTGGGGGTAAATAGGCTGTTTCTTTCCAGCTCAGTATAAAGTAGAGTTGCTTTTTCGTTGTTGGTGTTTTCAAGAAATGCAAGAGATTGACGCTTTGTCCAACGCAACATTAATAAGGAAACATACACGGCAAAAACAGGTGGGGTATTTAATAGAGATTGTTGCTTTACATGTTGTGCATAAGAAAGCATTTCGGGCAAATTGCTATTCCCTTTTTCAAGAAAATCTTTTCTTACAACGACTAAAGTCACGCCCGCTGGTCCAATGTTTTTTTGGGCACAGGCATAGAACATTCCATAGTCGCTGAAGTTTCTTTGACAACTGAGAAAATCGCTGCTCATATCGGCAATTAAGGGAACAGAAGTTTTGGGTTCTGTTGTCCACTGTGTGCCATAAATAGTATTGTTGGTGGTGAAGTGGAGATAAGCAAGTGAAGGGTCAATGGATTCGGGAAGAAGTGGAAGTTGGTTGTAGTTTTCTGTTTTTGAGGATGCGATGATTTGTGTATTGCCATAGTAGGCGGCAGCTTTAGCCGCTTCGTGTGCCCAATGCCCACTGTCGATATATCCCGCTGTTTTTTCTTGATTGAGAAAGTTCATGGGTATCATACAAAACTGCAATCTTCCGCCGCCTTGCATCCAAAGCACTTCATGATTATCATTTAACCCGCAAAGTTCTTTGACCAAAGCGTTGGCTTCTTCAAGCACGGCAATAAATTGTTTTCCCCGATGCGGAATTTCAAGAATGGAAAGACCCGTGTTATTGAAGTTGACAACAGCTGCTGCGGCTTCTTGCAACACTTCTTCGGGCAATGATGCTGGACCGGCACCAAAATATAATTTACGATTGCTTGAATAGTTTGTCATGGGCTTTTACTTCCTCCGATGTGGTGACGCCGCCGCTTACTGCAAATTTCATGGCTTCACCTGCTGTCAATGTTGTAACTGGTTTGGGGTTGGTGGCTTCTACAATAATTACATAGCCTGAGATAGCGTAGGAATGTGGGAGATAAACTGCTACTTTTCCATCCATACCTAGTTGACCAAGGTCTTTTTGAGTCATAAACCCAATGCGCCAAACTTCAGGGTTGTGATTGGTGCACACCCACACGGGCTTGTTAAACCGTTTTTTATCGCCCACAAAAGAGTCCATTACATCTTTGATAGAAGAGTAGATGTATTTGATGCCCGGAATATGTTCGAGCAAATAATCGAAGGCTTCGAATAGCATTTTTCCGAAGAAAAAGCGTGTGCCGAGATAGCCAATGATAGTGACGATGCTGATGATGATGAAAAAACCTAAACCTCGCGGCACCCAAGGCACTAAACTATCGACACTATTGAATACGGTGTAGATGATGTAGGCAGTAATGGCAATGGGGCTGAGAATGAGCATCCCCTGCAAAAACGAACGGATGGTAATGGTGGCGAGACGGCGCATGGAAGTGAGATGGCAAAGGTAGGAGAAAAGCAAGTGTAACCCCAATAAGTTATATCTATTAGTTGTCAGTTGCCGGTTTTTAGTTTGCCATTGAATTTATTTAAGTCGCGAGTAACTTTGCTTTGGTGGTGTTTTCTTATTGCCAAGTACAACACCCCGATTTCTTCGGACGAGTCCTGGGATTTCGGACGGTTCCTGAATTTCGGAAACCTCCTAACGACCTTCGGAAACCTCCAAATTGGTTGCGAAAACCTCCAAATGAATTTCGCATTACTCCAAATGATATTCTACAACCTCGGTAGTATTTTTGGAAACCTCCAAATTTTTTAAGGAAACCCAGGCAGCACGTTCTACTGGCTCCAAAAGACTTTCGAAAACCTCCAACCGATTATCGGAAGGTTCTTGTAGATTCAATTTCAACTAATTTAGGATTTTGTCCCGAAAGCTTTGGGGATGGAATTTGGACTTTTCTCTTGCGAACCAAAATGTTGAATTTTGGATGAAGTTGTGTGTTTTTTAGTGTCTTTGTATTTTCGAAAACACAAAGTAACACAACAACAAAACAAGAGTAAAACTGGTTGTTCTATTTTTCCAAGCCTTCTTTCAAGCGTTGCTCATGAACAAAATCGTAACCGAAAGTTAGTTTTTTGGCAGCGGGTGCTTTTTTATCAATCATTCTCCAAAAGGGAGTGATGCTTTTGATGGATTTTCCTTTTTGGAAATCTTCGTAAGCTTTCTCGGCACAAATCCTTAAGAAAATTCCAGCAGTAATGGGGCAGGTGAATTGTGCGCCATGCTCGACAGCAAGGTCTTTGCGCATTTGTTGTAGGGTAGTGTGTGTGCCCGTAGGAATTTGTTGGAGGTAGTTGTCGATAATAGCAGGCGTGGCAATGAATAGTGTGCTCCCTTCGGGAATGTCGGCAAAAGCTTTTACGGTTTTTTCTATTTTGGGTTTTGCCGTAACATTCATTTTCTCAGCCCATGATTTGCGTTGATAAGCCATTTGGTTTCGGTTTTAAAAGCTAAATTTATAGCCAATTCTTTTCTTCAAATAGGATTAATCTCGGGTAGCATGAAACAGTTTTTCTTAGGGGTAGTAATGGTATTAATAAGTACTTCTTTAAACGCACAAGTTTATGGATGCACTGACCTACAAGCCAATAATTATAATAGCGCTGCTACCAATAATGATGGCAGTTGCAACTACAATGCCACCACGGTTTCGCCATTTGGTGCATTGGAATTAGGAGATACGTTGCAAGAAACATCGGGGCTGATTTGGTACAACAATTATGTGTGGTCGCACAATGATAATACCGACACGCACATTCATGCTGTAGATACGTTGACGGGCAATGTTGTACACTCAGTATCCATCAACAACACGGTGAATTATGATTGGGAAGAAATTTCGCAGGACAATGACTATGTGTATGTGGGCGACTTTGGCAACAATGGCAATGGCAACCGTCAGAACCTGCATCTACTTCGATTGAAAAAATCGGAATTAGGCAACAACACGATTATCTCCGATACGATATGGTTTCATTATGATGACCAAACAGATTTTACGGGAACAGGCAACAACAACACAGACTTTGATTGCGAAGCATTTATAGCAACTGATGACAGCATTTATTTGTTTACAAAACAGTGGTTGAGTAAAAAAACAAGTGTTTATGCCTTGCCCAAAACGCCGGGGAATTATGCTGCAAGACATCGCACAACTTTTAACGTTCAGGGAATGATTACAGGGGCAAACTATCAACCTGCTAAAAAGACGGTTGTGCTCTGTGGCTATAATTTTACAGGCAGCATGTTCTATCCGTTTTTCTATTTGCTTTATGATTTTACAGGTGATAATTTCTTTTCGGGCAATAAGCGGAAATTGGACATGAATCAACCTTTGTTGCAAATGGAAGGCATTGCCACAAGAGACGGTAAAACGTTTTTTATCTCGAACGAAAAAATCAGCAACTCTATTATCACTATTACGCCCAAACTTCAGAAAATCAATTTTGAACCTTATTTATCGAATTGGTATCAATCTGTTGGTGTAAAAACCCCATCGTTTACCAATGAAACGGTAACTATTTTTCCAAATCCGAATAAAGGAACCTTTTCAATAAAAATAATTGCATCAAGGAGCCTAACTGCAGACATGAAAATTTTAGATGCCAATGGTAAACTTATACAAGAACAAAAAGTAAAACTGAATGCTGGTAACAACCAAATACCGATTGAAGCCTCTTTTACTGGAAGCGGTGTTTATTGGATATTTCTTTCTGCTAATAATATTTCTGTTAAAAAGAAGCTTTTGATAGAAGCAAAATAGTTTTCAACAAGATATGCCCGAAAGCGAAAGGGTTAATGAAAATCACCATTCAACATGATAAAAGTCAGGTGATAACGCCCGTTGTATATTCACTCCTTCGCACTACCTTTGTCCCGCTTTATTCAGAAGCAACTTAACGACCGTTATGAATACGCTGATGCTGGCAGTGGAGCAAAGTACTCCAATCAATTATTTGCCCGTGGTTCTCCAACTACTTGTGGCTATAGGTTTCGTGATTTTTATGGTGGGAGTAACTCACCTTTTAGGACCTAAAAGAAAAACCGCCGACAAACTCATCAACTTCGAATCTGGAATTCCTCAAGTGGGTAACGCAAGACAACCGATGGCTATCAAATATTTTTTGGTTGCCATTCTTTTTGTGTTGTTCGATGTGGAAGTCATTTTCTTTTATCCTTATGCCATCAATTTTAAAGAATTAGGCACTGAGGGTTTCATGGCTGTATTGATGTTTGTGGCTTTTTTCCTTTGTGGCTTTATTTACATTATTAAAAAAGGAGCTTTAGAATGGGAAGAGTAACGCTCATTCAAAATCCAACATTCAAAATTAAAAATGTCTCGTCCTGTTCAATATAATACCAACGATAAAGTAACCATGGTTGACCTTCCTGAAGGTTATGCCGGTGAAGGTTTCTTTGCTACATCTTTTGATAAGTTTGTAGGATTGGCAAGGAAAAACTCTATGTGGCCTTTGCCTTTCGCAACTTCATGTTGTGGCATTGAGTTTATGGCAACAATGGGTTCCAACTACGACCTTGCTCGCTTTGGTTCCGAACGTATGGGTTTTACGCCTCGCCAATGCGATATGCTGTTGGTTTGTGGCACTATTTCTAAAAAACTCGGACCTGTACTTAGGCAAGTATATATTCAAATGGCAGAACCTCGTTGGGTAGTGGCTGTTGGTGCTTGTGCTTGTACTGGAGGTGTTTTCGATTCATATTCTGTATTGCAGGGCATTGACCAAGTGATTCCAGTTGATGTGTATGTACCAGGCTGTCCTCCTCGTCCGGAAGGGTTGATTGATGGCGTTTTAAAATTGCAAGAATTAATAGGCAATGAAAGCATGCGTCGCCGCACAAGTCCTCAATACAATTCACTTATGGAAAGCTACGGAATTCAATAATCAAAGATCATGTCATTGAACAACGAAAATATTAAACAACAACTTTCTCAAAAATTTGGGGAGCACATTTCGTTTGACGAATCTCATGAAATGCTGTCAGTAACTGTTGTTGCAGATCAAAGCCTAAAATTGATTCAATATCTTTTTGATGACGAGCAATTGCGTTTCAGATTTCTTACCGATTTAACAGGTATTCACTATCCTGAAAACAAAGGGCAAGAATTGGGCGTGGTATATCATCTGCATAACCTTTACGACCGTATAAGAATTCGTGTAAAAACGTTTGTTCCAATTGAAAAACCTGATGTTTTCACGGTGACAAAAATTTTTCTAGGAGCCAATTGGATGGAACGCGAAACCTATGATTTCTTTGGAATTAACTTCGTAGGTCATCCTGATTTGAGAAGAATATTAAATGCAGACGAAATGGATTATTTCCCACTTCGTAAAGAATATACTTTAGAAGATCCTCAGCGAACAGATAAAGATGATGAAATGTTTGGAAGATAAACTGACGAACAGGAAATATTATACGTTTTCAATTTTTAACTATTAAGATTTGATGGAACATCATCACCCCCATATTCCGCTTTCTGAAGAATCGCTTGCCAAGCAAACGACTACCATAAATTTGGGACCTACTCACCCCGCTACTCATGGTGTGTTTCAAAACATCATGGAAATAGATGGTGAAAGAGTTTTATCCACCGACCCCACTTTAGGTTACATTCATCGTGGGTTTGAAAAAATTGCAGAACGCAAACCTTTTTACCAAATTACTACCCTTACCGACCGTTTAAATTATTGCTCTGCACCTATCAACAACACAGGTTGGTTGCTAACAGTTGAAAAATTGGTGGGCATAAATACACCTAAACGAGTTGACTATCTTCGTGTCTTAGTCATGGAGTTATCGAGAATTGCTGACCATTTGGTGTGCAATTCGGTGATTGGTGTAGATACTGGTGCGCTTACAGGGTTTACCTATGTCTTTCAAGAAAGGGAGAAAATCTATGAAATGTTTGAAGAAATTTGTGGTTCTCGTCTGACGACCAATATGGGTCGCTTTGGCGGGTTCGAGCGTAATTTCAACGATGTTTTTTGGAGTAAGCTTGACAAATTCATGAAGACCTTTCCAAAGATTTACCAAGAATTTGAAAACCTACTCAACCGAAACCGCATTTTCATGGATCGTTGTATGGGTGCGGGTCCGCTTTCAGCCGAAATGGCAATGGCTTACAGCGTTACTGGCCCAAATCTACGCGCAGCTGGAGTTGATTATGATGTTAGGGTGACTGCTCCCTACTCTTCTTATGAAGATTTCGATTTTAAAATTCCTGTAGGAACCACTGGCGATGTTTATGACCGTTTCATGGTTCGTAATGGAGAAATTTGGGAAAGCATGAGCATCATTCAGCAAGCATTGGAAAAGTTGAAAGACCTCGACCCAAATGTGTATCATGCAGAGGTTCCTGAGTTTTATTTGCCAGATAAAAAAGATGTTTACACTAAGATGGAAGCCTTGATTTACCATTTCAAAATCGTGATGGGAGAATCAGCAATACTTCCTGGTGAAGTCTATCATGCGGTTGAAGGTGCAAATGGTGAGGTTGGCTATTATCTTGTAAGCGATGGTGGCAGAACACCTTATCGATTACATTTCCGCCGCCCTTGTTTTATTTATTATCAGGTTTTCCCTGAAATTATTAAAGGTGGTTTATTGAGTGACGCCATTGTTACATTAAGTAGTTTGAATGTAATAGCGGGCGAATTAGACGCTTAATTCTCTTTGAATTTGAACAACATGAAATTTTCAGAAGAAAAACTAAAAAAAGTAAATGAAATCATTGCACGTTACCCTGATGGGAAACAAAAAAGTGCGTTGATTCCTATACTACATATTGCACAGGAAGAAAACAATGGTTGGCTTGATGTGACAACCATGGATCATGTGGCTATCATGCTCAATATTCTACCTATTGAGGTGTATGAAGTGGCTACATTCTACAGTATGTTTAATTTAAAACCTGTTGGCAAACACGTGTTTGAAGTTTGTCGTACTGGTCCATGTATGTTGAATGGCAGCGATGACATTATTCAATACATAAAAGATAAGTTGGGCATCAACGAAGGTGAAACAACTTCTGATGGTTTGTTTACACTGAAACCTGCCGAATGCTTGGGGGCTTGCGGCTATGCACCTATGATGCAATTAGGAAAGCACTACCGTGAACATTTGACTAAAGAAAAGGTGGACCTGATAATAGACGAATGCAGAAGAAATGCTGCAAAAAACAACTAAACATTCAATGGTTGTATTTGTATTTTGACTTTTGAATCAAAAAAAATGAAACTACTTTTAGAAAACGCACACATAGAAGGCATACGTTATTACGAAATCTACAGAAAGCATGGTGGTTACCGAGCTGCTGAAAAGGCTTTGAAAATGGCCCCTGATGAAATTGTGGAAGAAGTGAAAAAGAGCGGTCTTCGAGGACGTGGTGGTGCTGGTTTTCCTGCAGGAATGAAATGGAGTTTTCTGGCCAAACCGGAAGGTGTTCCCCGTCACTTAGTTTGTAATGCAGACGAATCAGAGCCAGGCACTTTTAAAGATCGCTATTTGATGGAATTTCTTCCTCATCTTTTAATAGAAGGATTGCTCATCAGTAGTTTTGCTTTAGGAAGCAACCTTACATTTATATACATACGCGGAGAATATGCTTGGATTGTTGATGTTTTAGAACAAGCCATTGCCGAAGCAAAAACCAATGGTTGGCTAGGGAAAAACATTCAGGGTACAGGTTTTGATTGCGAGATTCATGTACAACGTGGTGCGGGTGCTTATATCTGCGGTGAAGAAACTGCTTTACTTGAATCATTAGAAGGGAAACGTGGTAATCCAAGAATCAAACCGCCATTCCCTGCTGTGCAAGGTCTTTGGCTGCGCCCAACGGTGGTGAATAATGTAGAAACATTAGCAGCAGTGGTTCCAATCATGAATATTGGCGGTGAGGCTTATTCAAAAATAGGTGTTGGTCGTTCTACTGGCACTAAATTGATTTCTGCATGTGGCAATATCAATAAGCCTGGCGTTTATGAAATTGAAATGAATCTTTCTGTAGAAGAATTTATCTACAGCGATGAATATTGCAGCGGCATTCCTAAAGGGAAAAAGCTGAAAGCATGTATTCCTGGTGGATCTTCTGTTCCAATTGTTCCTGCTAATTTATTATTCAAAACTGCCAAGGGCGAAACCCGTTACATGAACTACGAAAGTCTTTCAGATGGTGGTTTTGCAACAGGTACGATGATGGGTTCTGGCGGGTTTATTGTTTTAGATGAAGATCAATGCGTTGTTCGTCATACGATGACTTTAGCAAGATTTTACAACCATGAAAGTTGCGGACAATGTAGTCCATGCCGCGAAGGAACTGGTTGGATGTACAAAATCCTGAAGAACATTGAATATGGCAAGGGCAAAATGAGTGATATTGATTTGCTTTGGGATATTCAAGGCAAAATTGAAGGCAACACTATTTGCCCGTTGGGCGATGCTGCTGCTTGGCCCGTTGCTGCTGCTATTCGTCATTTCCGTGACGAATTTGAATGGCATGTAACACATCCTGAAGAAGCGCAAACAAGAAATTATGGATTGGCACATTATGCTGAACCATTATCAACGGTAACAGTATAATATTTAATCTGTACAAAGCATAAAATATGTCTGAACAGACTCCAAAATTTAAAGTAACCATTGACAACATAACGATAGAAGTTCCAGCAGGAACGACTATTCTAAATGCTGCTCGTGAAATTGGCGGTGATGTAACACCACCTGCAATGTGTTATTACAGCAAGCTGGAAGGGAGTGGTGGAAAATGCCGCACCTGTTTGGTAGAAGTAAGCAAAGGTTCTGAAAAAGACCCTCGCCCAATGCCTAAACTTGTAGCAAGTTGCCGCACCACAGTAATGGATGGCATGGAAGTTAAAAACATGACATCACCAAAAGTTGTAGAAGCAAGAAAGGGTGTGGTTGAAATGCAGCTTTTAAATCACCCTTTAGATTGCCCTGTGTGTGACCAAGCTGGCGAATGTCATTTGCAAGACTTGAGTTACGAACACGGTTCATCCACAACGCGCACTGAATTTGAACGCACAACATTTTCACAAGAAGACATTGGAGAATATATCCAACTTCATAAAACACGCTGTATTCTTTGCTATCGCTGCGTTTTCGCTGCAAATCAATTGACAGGAAAAAGAGAACACGGTGTTTTGATGCGTGGAGATCATGCAGAAATCAGCACTTTCATAGGAAAAGCATTGGAAAACGAGTTTATAGGAAATGTAATTGATGTTTGCCCAGTAGGAGCGTTAACTGATAAAACGTTCCGTTTTAAAAACCGTGTTTGGTTTACAAAACCCGTGGATGCACATCGCAATTGCCCAACGTGTAGTGGAAAAACACGTTTGTGGATGAGGGGCGAAGAGGTATTCCGTGTTACCGCAAGAAAAGATAAATGGGGCGAAGTAGAAGAATGGATTTGCAATGATTGTCGTTTCCATAAAAAACAAGCTAGCGATTGGGTCATTGAAGGACCATCAAAAATTGATCGCCATAGTGTGATTTCACAAAACCATTATCAAGGTGCAGTGGAAGCACAACCTGAGTTGGTGAATGAAATAATTGGTAAAAACCCTAAACTTTTATTCGATATTCATGAAGTGAGTGACGTGAACAGGGAAGAAATTGATTTATCAAAGATTAATGGACCGGCACATTCAGATAACTTTTTGGCAAACCAAAAAGCAAAACACGAAAGAAAATTAAAAGTAGGTAGGAATAAATAAATAATTCAGACAGTAACAACACCTTTATTGCTGATAGCAATCATCGGCAAGTGACTAAAAGAAAAATAGAAATTGAGTAACTAACAATAATTTTGCACCGCAATGCTACTAATGCAAATAGACTGGTTTTTTTTAGTTGAAAAACTATCTCTCATTACCACGATACTGTTGATATCACTGGCAATTGCCGCTTATGCTACTTGGGCAGAGCGTAAAGTTTCTGCCATTATGCAAGACAGAATCGGTCCTTCTCGTGCCGGAATTTTCGGTTTGTTGCAACCACTTGCCGATGGAGGAAAATTATTTTTCAAAGAAGAAATCATTCCAACTAACGCTAACAAATTCATCTTCATTTTCGGACCTTGTTTATTCATGACAACAGCCTTGATGACCAGTGCTGTAATTCCATGGGGACCTTCCTTTGAATTTGCAGGGCACACTGTTTCTCTTCAAGTTGCTGACATTAACATTGGTATGTTGTTCGTTTTTGGGGTAGTGAGTTTAGGGGTATATGGTATTATGCTTGGTGGATGGGCTTCAAACAACAAGTTTTCTTTATTAAGTAGTATTCGTGCGGCTTCTCAAGCAATTTCTTATGAATTAGCAATGGGACTTTCCTTAATTGCGTTGTTAATGTTGACAGGTTCTCTAAGCCTTCGTGAGATTGTTGACCAACAACATGGCTTTTGGAACGATGGCTATTTCACTTGGAATTTTTTCAAACAACCATTGGGCTTTTTCATATTCTTAGTTTGCGCTTTCGCAGAATTGAATCGTGCGCCTTTCGATTTACCAGAAGCTGACAGTGAACTGAACATGGGCTATCATCTTGAGTACTCTTCCATGAAATTAGGCTTGTACCTTTTTGCTGAGTACATCAATATGTTTATTAGTTCGGCAGTGATGTCAGTACTTTTCTTTGGTGGTTATAATTATCCTGGCATGGATTGGGTATCAGCAAATCTTCCTGCTTGGGTGTTTACATTTTCTTGTGTTTCTGTATTCTTTATAAAAATTATTGCTTTCATCCTTTTCTTCATGTTCATCCGCTGGACGCTTCCACGTTTCCGCTATGACCAATTGATGAAACTTGGCTGGAAGTCTTTGATACCTCTTGCTTTGGTAAATATGTTGATTACGGGAGGAGTAATATTGTGGTTAACGAAATAAAAAACTGATTGATGCAAAGAATTACAAATAGAGCAGTTGAAATAAATCGGAATCCAATGACATTTGGAGAGAAGCTTTATGTTCCTGCTATACTCAAAGGATTGAGCATCACGCTTTCTCATATTGTAAAGAAAAAAGCAACGGTAAGTTATCCTGAGAAAAAACGTCCCTTTAGTCCTGTTTTTCGTGGACTGCATGTTTTAAACCGAGATGAAGAAGGACGTGAGCGCTGCACTGCTTGCGGACTATGCGCAGTTGCATGTCCGGCAGAAGCAATTACAATGGAAGCTGCCGAAAGAAAAGCCGGTGAAGAAAACCTATACCGCGAAGAAAAGTATGCGGCAAAATATGAAATCAATATGCTTCGTTGTATCTTTTGTGGTTTATGCGAAGAAGCTTGTCCAAAGGACGCAATATACATGAGCGAAACAGTAATGCCTGCCAATTATACAAGACAAGGCATGATTTATAAAAAGACTGATTTGCTAATTCCTCATCCTAAAAAAGTAAACGCTAACTAATGGATTTATTTGAGGCAATTTTTTGGTTTTTAACCGCCATGGCAATTGGATCAGCGCTTGGCGTTATCCTTAGCCGAAACCCAATTAACAGTGTGTTGTTTTTAATCGCAACTTTCTTTGCCATCTCGGGTCATTATATTTTGATGAATGCACAATTTCTAGCAATTGTAAACATCATTGTTTATGCCGGGGCCATTATGGTTTTGTTTCTTTTCGTCATCATGCTCATGAATTTGAATGCTGATGTGGAACCACAAAAAAGCCGTTTGGTTCAGTTTGCAGGAATTATTTCTGGTGGCATTTTGTTTTTACTCATCTTGGCTGCTCTAAGAGATATGAAAGCTGCTGGAGTGATTGAAAAAACAGCAACCGATATCGGATTAATGAAAAATCTTGGAAAGACATTGTTCCAGAATTATGTTTTTCCATTTGAAATAAGCAGTGTTCTTTTCCTAAGCGCTATGATTGGTGCGATGGTTATAGGTAAAAAAGAAACATTGGTAATTGATAAAAACTAAACTTGAAGGCAAATGCCCATACAGTATTATATATTCTTAAGTCTCGCCCTTTTTTGCATTGGCATTATGGGGGTATTGATGAGGCGCAATGCCATCATCATTTTTATGTGCGTTGAGTTGATGCTCAATGCCGTGAATTTGTTGATGGTTGCATTTTCCAAAATGTTCAACGACCCTTCATCACAAATTTTTGTATTCTTCATCATGGTGGTGGCTGCAGCTGAAGTTGCAGTAGGTCTTGCAATAATTGTGATGATGTACCGTAAAGTACATTCTGTAGACATTAATATTCTTAATCGCTTAAAGCATTAAAAGTCAAAAGTCAAATGACGATGACCAATTTAGTATATCTGATACCGCTTTTTCCCTTAATTGGATTCCTAATAAACGGAATCGGTTGGAGAACAATTCCAAAATCCGTTGGCGGATTGATTGGAAGCATAACCGTGTTGGCATCCTTTGTGGTGTCCCTCGGAATTTTCTTTGAAGTAAAATCTACAGGAGCTTCTAGCACCATTGTTTTGTTTGATTTTATTCAGTCGGGCAAATTGAATATTCCATTTGCTTTTCAAGTTGATAGTTTATCAGTTACGTTCTTGCTCATCATTACGGGAATTGGCTTTTTAATTCATGTTTATTCTACATCATATATGCATGAAGATGAAGGCATGGTCAAGTATTTTGCATACCTCAATCTTTTTATTTTCTCCATGTTGTTGTTGGTGCTTGGCGCTAACTATTTGGTCATGTTTATTGGTTGGGAAGGTGTTGGATTGTGTTCTTATTTATTGATTGGATTTTGGTTTAAAAACAGAGACTATACCAATGCTGCGAAAAAGGCTTTTATAATGAACCGTATTGGTGACTTGGGCTTTTTAATAGGCATGTTGCTCATTCTTTTCCATTTTGGAACGTTGAGCTATCAAGACTTTTTCGGACAATTGAAATCAGGCGCTACAGCAAATCCTTCTATGTATAACTGGATTGCCATTTGTTTGTTCATTGGCGCTATGGGTAAATCTGCACAAATTCCTTTATACACATGGTTGCCGGATGCGATGGCGGGTCCTACTCCTGTTTCTGCACTAATCCACGCTGCTACCATGGTAACAGCAGGTATTTACATGATTGCTCGTAGTTCCGCTTTATACAATTTAGCTCCTGATGCTTTGACCTTTGTTGCTTGGATTGGTTGCATAACTGCATTAATCGCAGCAACTATTGCTATCAAACAATACGACATTAAGAAAGTGCTTGCTTATTCTACTGTTAGTCAACTTGGATTTATGTTCATGGCTTTGGGAATGGGTGCCTACACAACTGCCGTTTTTCATGTGATGACGCACGCTTTCTTCAAAGCGCTTTTGTTCCTTGGTTCAGGTAGTGTCATTCATGCTATGGGCGGCGAACAAGATATTCGCAAAATGGGTGGCTTGGGCAAGAAAATGAAAGTTACCCAAATCACTTTCCTTATTGGCTGTTTGGCAATCGCAGGCATTCCTGGCTTCTCAGGCTTTTTCTCTAAAGATGAAATATTAGCGGCAACTTTTGAACACAATAAAGCTATTTATGCGCTTGGTCTTTTTGGCGCTATGATGACCGCATTCTATATGTTCCGCTTATATACTTTGACCTTTACTGGAACATTTAGAGGGACACATGACCAAGAACATCATTTACATGAAAGTCCTGCAGCTATGACTTTTCCATTAATCATATTGGCAATTCTTTCTGTATTTGGTGGTTATATAGGTTTACCGGCTGTTATTAGTGAGACACACACACTCAGAAATTTCTTAAGTACTTCAGTATCCAATATTGCTCATGAAGAAATGGCACATAATACGGAATGGATGTTGTTGGGAATATCTACAGCAATTGCTGTTGTGTTTTCAATTATTGGTGTTGCTGTTCATCGCAAACCAAACTTTGTTGCTAATACTGGACTCTCAAAAGTTTTCGAAAACAAATGGTATGTGGATGAATTGTATGATACAATTATTGTGCGTCCGTTGAATGCTTTGTCTGATATGCTCGATCGTTTTGTAGAAAAAATGGGCATTGATGGCATAGTAAATGGCATTGGTAAATTGGTTCGATTTGGTGGTGACCGTGTTCGTTTATTACAAACAGGACAAGTTGGTTTTTACATCTTCGTGATGGTTATTGGAATCACTATTTTATTCGCTTTAAGTTTTTTCTGGATTAGGTAAAAGGTTGTGAAATTATGATGCTGACATTACTTCTATTAATACCATTGATTGCAGGAATTTTAAGCTTCTTTTTGAAAGGAGAAGGCGTAAAAATCTTGGCATTATTAAGCACATTGGCAACTTTAGTGCTTTCTGGTTTTGTGTCTTATGAAATTTTGGTTGCCGGACTTTCTGGCACAAACAATACCCTCGATTTTTCTATGCCTTGGATTCCTCAATTGGGGACTGAATTCAGTTTGCATGCAGATGGTATGAGTGCTATGCTTTGTTTATTAACAGGCATCGTAATGCCTGTTATTATTATTGCTAACTGGAACAAAGAAGTTGAAAGACCTTGGTCTTTTTATGGATTGATGTTGTTGTCTCAGGCAGGCATTACAGGCGTATTTCTTGCCTATGACGCCTTGTTGTTTTATGCATTCTGGGAGTTGGCATTAATTCCAGTTTATTTCCTTTGTTCTCAATGGGGCGGAGAAAAAAGAATTGCAGTTACTTTCAAATTCTTCGTTTATACGTTTGTGGGCAGTTTAATGATGTTGGCAGCTTTGATTTATTTATCAACCTTAAATCCCGGTGCTAATAGTTATTCTTGGGCAAACATTACACATGCTGGCGCTTCACTTGCCCCAGAAACACAGAGTTGGGTTTTTTGGATGATATTCATAGCCTTTGCTATTAAACTTCCAATATTCCCATTCCATACTTGGCAGCCTGATACCTACGAACAATCTCCGACACCAGTTACCATAATTCTAAGTGCTTTGATGGTGAAGATGGGAATGTTCGCGGTCCTTCGTTGGTTGTTTCCAATGGTGCCACAAGGCGTTGCTTTCTGGTCGAATACGGTAATTATCCTTTCTATTATTGGCATTGTTTACGCATCATTTTTAGCCATTGTACAAACAGATTTAAAGCGCTTGATTGCTTATTCATCTATCGCACACATGGGTTTGATGTGTGCTGCAGCATTTTCCAATACTCAAATGGGTATGCACGGTTTAATGGTGCAAATGTTTAACCATGGAATAAATATCACAGGAATGTGGTTGATTGTTAGCATGGTGGAGAATCGATATGGCACACGCGATATGACCAAATTGGGAGGAATGGCAACAGCTGCACCTCAAATGGCAATTGCTTTAGCAATTATTTCCTTTGCCAATATTGCATTGCCTTTAACTAACGGATTTATTGGTGAGTTCATGTTGTTCAATGGCATATTCCAAAGTGCTTCTGCTTACAATATAGTGTTTATGGCAGTTGCTGGTTTGGGAATTATTCTAGGTGCTGTTTATACACTCAATATGGTTCAGAAAACAGCTTTTGGCAACACAACACCAATGCTCATTTCTAAAGACATGACGACGAATGAATCTTTAGCAATGGCACTAATTGTAGTTTTAGTTATTTTCTTAGGTGTTTATCCTAAACCATTGTTGGAATTGACACAAAGTGTTGCTCAAATGATGGTTCCTTAATAAACTGGCAAAACAAAACGTTTTTAACTTTTAACTTTTGACTTTTCAATGAAAGCAATAATTGCAGCAACGATAATAGGAGTGATTATGATGTTTGCCAGCATCCTATCCAATAACAAATCTGGTATTGTTTCTTTGGCAACTGTTTTATTTTTCTTCTTGTTCGGCATTAATATATGGGAAGTGTATGAATCCATAAATGCCACCGGAGTTGCAGCACCTGCTTACCTCAATAACATGATGAGTCTCGATAGTTTTGCTATCTGGTTTAGTATGTTGATGAGCGGTTGTGCGTTGTTATATATTTTATTGTTAGGAAAAGAAATAGCAAAGGTAGGAAAGCATGTGGGCGAGTATTTTGCATTGATTGCTTTTATCATGGTCGGTATTTATCTGTTGGCAGGATACAGCAACATGTTGATGCTTTTTATTGGCATTGAAATACTTTCTATCCCTCAATACATTCTTGCAGGCAGTGATAAAAGAAACTTGAAGAGCACAGAAGCTTCGTTGAAATACTTTTTAATGGGGTCGTTCTCCACTGGTATACTTTTAATGGGCATTGCTATGCTTTATGGTGCTACCGGCTCTTTCGATATCATTAATTTCAGAATGCTACAAACAGATGCGCTCAATCCATTGGCTTTGTCGGGAATTTTATTCTTAATCATAGGACTTGGATTTAAAGTTTCTGCTGCGCCAATGCACATGTGGACTCCAGATGTGTATGATGGTTCGCCAACTCCTTTTACTGCATTTATGAGCACCATTGTGAAAGCAGGTGTATTCGTTGCGTTTCTTCGTTTGTTCCATGCTTCTTTTGGAAACCTTACCAATCATTGGATGATGATTGTTGCTGTAATTACAGCAACCACTTTATTTATTGGAAATATCACTGCAGTTTTTCAACAAAGTGTAAAAAGAATGCTCGCATACTCATCTATTGCGCAAGCAGGCTTTATGTTATTTGCAATATTGAGTGTGAATGCAACAGCATGGCAGGGAATAGTTATTTATGCGGTAGCGTATAGCGTAGCAACTATTGGTATGTTTGCGGTGTTGATAAAGTTGAAAGACTATACCTACGATGGATTTAACGGACTAGCTAAGAAAGAACCCGCACTAGCCTTTTTTACTACTATTTTCCTCATGTCTTTAGCGGGCATTCCACTTACAGGTGGTTTTATGGCTAAGTATTTTGTGTTACTTGCTGCGGTGCAACAAGGACAGGTAATGTGGTTAGTAATATTCGCGCTAATAATGGCTGCTGTGAGTGTTTATTATTACTTCAAAGTAATCATTGCTATGTATTTCAAAACGGGTGAAGCAGAATTGAACCACGAAGTCACAGGATATGATAAGTTGATGCTTGGCATTACTTGTTTGTTGGTGATATTGATAGGTCTAATGCCTCAGTTGTTGTTGAATTTGTAGGAGATTCTCTTTTTTGAGAAAATTATACCCTCGTTTTCTTATTCGGAAATTTGCTTAAGTCATTACACATATTGTGGTTACATCGGCGGGCCGCGCTGAACCAATTCAGTATAGTGTGATGTCGTCAACTGACTGAGTTGAACCAATTCCATATAGTGTAATGAGTCAATTGGCTGCGCTGAACCAATTCCGTATAGTGTAATGACGTCAACTGACTGAGTTGAACCCAT
Source organism: uncultured Bacteroidota bacterium (assembly GCA_903853805.1). Classification (GTDB taxonomy): domain Bacteria; phylum Bacteroidota; class Bacteroidia; order Chitinophagales; family Chitinophagaceae; genus JAFIGV01. The sequence goes on along the minus strand of CAINUN010000102.1, from coordinate 11,869 downwards.
TTTCAATAGTAAAGTGGGAAAACTGATGCAAGTTTCTGGATTATTATGGTATAAAGTGGGGAAACCAGATTATGAACAAAAAGTCCGAAAGGCATCGGACTTTTATTTTCATTAATATGGATTATACCGTAGTTACTTTTTCTTATACCTTGTCAACAAATCAGCTACGTCATTTCTTAATAAATAATCGGGGTTGAGTTGTGTAAAAGATCTTGCTTTTGTTGGGCTTATCTTCAAACCCTCTTCCAGTTGCAACATGGCTTCTTTTGTTTTTCCGAGTTCTAATAAAAGTGCAGCATGGAGATAATAGAAATCGGCTTTTTCGCCACAACTTTCTTTCGCCATTGGAATTTGTGTCAGCCCTTCATCATACAGCTTCGAAAAATACAAACCCCGAATTAACGCCACCCAAGTGCTTTTTTGTGATGGCTTCAAACGAACGGCATTGAGGTAAAGAAGTAGTGCCTCCTGAAATACATTCATTTCCATGAGGCAATTACCAATTGCAATGCTATAGGTTGCGCTTTCTTTATTGAGGTTCAAAGCAACAGTATATGCCTTTATGGCCTTGTCCCATTGCTTTTCTTTGCTGTAAGTTTCTCCAATTTTATAAGGAATAGAATCATCTTGAGGATTTAACTGAGATGCTTGACGATAGCACTGTCTTGCCTTGGTAAAGTTCTTTTGTTTTTCAAAACAATAACCAAGGGCTTCATAAATAATGTCTTCGGGTTTGGCTATCTCTAAATGTTTTTCCAACACCTCAATGGCATTGATATACCACCTCATGCGCATGTAAGCATCGGCAAGATTGCGATAGGCATATTCAAACTTATCGTCAATGGCTATGCAATATTCGTAAGCATCAATTGCCTTTTCATAAAGCTTCAAACTTTGGTAAGCTGCGCCTAAGTTGAACCAAGCTAAAGTATTGTAAGGATCGTCCTCTGTGATTTGAGTATGTAGGGCAACACTTTCATCAAGGCGCCCAGTAAAATCTGCCCAAAAACAAATTTTTTGTAACGCCTCTTCATTGCGTTTTTCCATTTCAATGATGCGCTTTAACGTGTTGAAAACGGCATCAAAATTTTCGAGCTCGTCATATACATCAGTAAGTTCAAGGAGGAGTTCTACTTGTTCTTTGCCGTCAAAATTCTGGAGGTTTTTTTCAAGCCATTCTGCTGCCTTATCATATTTGTTTTGTGCCATGAAAATATCGTTGCGCAATAATACTGCGTCAATATTATGTTGGTCGAGTTGTTCTATTTCATCTAATAATTTTAAAGCCTGTCCAAACTTTTGGTATTGAGTAAGCACTTCGGCTTTCAATAATAAAAGGGAAGAAGAAAACGGATAGTAGGTTTGACCAATATCGCAAGCAAGCATCGCCTGTTCTTCATTGCTGTTTTGCAAATAGTGCTCAATTATTCTTTCAAAATCTTCTTCATCCAAAAGAGAAGAGGTAACTCCTTTTTTTAGTTTTTCATATTTCTGCAACAGGTCTTCAAGCGCGTCCCATTCATCATCAAATATTTCATCATCATCGTTGAACATGCTGATTCGGTTTTTTCAAAAATAAACAAAAATCCTTTGAGCCAACTTTATTAAGGTATCGAAAAAAAAGAAGCCAACAGGTTTTCCACAGGTGATTTATTGCCCAGGTGAAGCTGGTAAACTCGGAGCGCTTTCATTCCAAAGCCTATCTAATGATGTGATGATGTAAGTACATTTCTTAAACTTGTTAGCATCCGCATCAAGGAATTCTTTTCTTGTAGTTAAGGTCAAGATTTTGTCTGATTGAGATAAGTTAACGGGTTCATCATTTGTAAAACGATAAACAGCAAAACGAAGTAGCTCGTTATTAGGATTGTTGGTTTGCCATGTCAATAAAGTACCTTGAGAAGATGGAATTGCTTTCACAATTGGTGTTTCAGGAGCAATACTATCAATCCAGTGCATTGTGGGAGGAAAAGCTATTTGCCGATTGAAGTAAGTTACACTATCTACAATGGGTGCTTTGATTTTATCGAAACTAGATGTACTGTAAAAAGAATAACCAGGCGTTCTTGTATTGTTTCGAATGTCACGAAGTTCATCCATTAATTCATTGGTTCCTCGCCAAGGAAAACCTGGATTGCCTACCATTCTGTAAGCGCCTAATCCATAATAAATGTGTCTTCCATAGTTGTGCAAATCCCACCAAGGAAGCAATACTTCAAAAGGGGCTGCTTTATGATGGTGCTCCCAATAAAGTTGTGGTACACAGTAATCCACCCACCCATTTTTCAACCAAAGCAACACATCTGCATAGAGGTCATCGTAGTTGGTTTGTCCTGCCCTTGTTTCCGAACCCTCAGCGTCTTTGTTGCTATTGCGCCAAACTCCAAAAGGGCTTACTCCAAATTTTACGTAAGGCTTAAGCGATTTTATATTGCTACTGAGTGTAGCTACAAATAAATTGACATTGTTCCTCCGCCAATCATCTTTGTTAGAAAAATCTCCTCCATACCTTCTAAAAGAAAAATCGTCTCCAAAAACCGTCTTTCCTGCGCGATAAGGGTAAAAATAATCGTCAAGATGGACCGCATCAATATCATATCGTTTCACCACGTCTAAAATGACTTTTAAAACATATTCTCTTGCTTCAGGAATACCAGGATTGAGTAATGCCTTACCATCATAATTTACTATCCATTCTGGGTGTTTGTGGGTTACATGTTCGCGAGGGTTTGGGTTTGAACTAGCATCTGTCAATGCCCGAAAAGGATTGAACCAAGCATGGAATTCCATGTTGAGTTGGTGTGCTTGCTCAATCATAAATTCAAGGGGGTCGTAATAAGGAAACGGTGGTTGCCCTTGTCTGCCCGTTAAATAATGACTCCATGGTTCAAAAGGAGAATCGTAGAATGCATCGGCAGTAGGACGAACTTGAACAATTACTGCGTTACAACCCATTTTTTTTAGTTGGTTGAAACGCGAAATGATTTCTTGTTGTTGTTCAATTGCAGGTAGCCCTGGTTTTGAGGGCCAATCAATATTTGCAACAGTAGCAATCCAGGCTGCACGAAATTCACGTTTTTGTGCGTTACTGAAAACGACCGTCAAGGAAAAAACAATAACAAGGAAGACTCTTTTCATGAAAGTGGGCAAAAGTAAAAAAGCGCAGACAATTTCTACACAAACAAATCACCACCAAGCATTGGTTTGGTTCTTTTAAGATGTTGATATGCTAAGTCTGTAGCTTCTCTTCCTCTTGGCGTGCGAACGATATAACCCTCTTGGATTAAAAAAGGTTCATAAACCTCTTCAATCGTTCCGGCTTCTTCGCCAACAGAAGTGGCTATGTTTGAAATGCCAGTAGGACCGCCTTTAAATTTATCAATAAGTGTAGAAAGAATTTTATTGTCCATTTCGTCTAAACCACTTTCATCAACATGAAGCGCTCGCAAACCATGTTCAACAATTGCGCGGTCAATTACGCCATTTCCAAGTACTTGTGCAAAATCGCGCATACGGCGAAGTAAGCCATTTGCAATACGAGGAGTACCTCTACTTCGTCCTGCAATTTCCATAGCAGCATCAGAAGTTACTTTCACATTCAATAATCCGCCTGAGCGTAAAATAATTTTTTGCAACACTTCCTTAGTGTAATAATCGAGTCTTGATTTTATACCAAATCGGCTTAACAAAGGCGCTGTTAATAAACCTGAACGAGTTGTAGCACCTACCAAAGTAAACGGACTGATATTTAACTGAATAGAACGAGCGGAAGGACCGCTGTCAATCATGATGTCAATTTTAAAATCCTCCATTGCTGCATAGAGATATTCTTCCACCACATTGCTCAAACGATGAATTTCGTCAATAAACAAAACGTCTCTTGGTTCTAAGCTGGTGAGTAAACCCGCTAGGTCTGCTGGCTTTTCAATTACTGGGCCACTTGTTTCTTTAATGGCAACACCAAGCTCATTTGCAACAATCCTTGAAAGCGTAGTTTTCCCTAAACCAGGGGGTCCATGAAACAATACATGATCAAGTGCTTCGCCACGCAGGTTCGCTGCTTTGATAAAAATACGCAGGTTCTCGATGAGTTGAGGTTGCCCCGAAAACTCTTCAATTGATTGCGGACGAATACTGTTTTCGTATTCTCGCTCTTGAGGATTCAAATTGTCGCCTGGTCGCACATGTGAAGGTTCCATGGGTTGAAATTAAGCATCACTTTTCGTAAAGCTTTAGCAAATCAAAAGAAAAATCTAAAAACAGGATAGGAATTCGTGTTGCTAAAATTGAGACTTAGATTTGCTTCAAATTAATACACACTATGCGCGTTGCTTTGGTTGGTGCCACAGGGCTTGTTGGTACAACGATGATGCAAATTCTTGAAGAAATGAATTTCCCAGTTAGCGACTTTCTTCCAGTTGCTTCGGAGAAATCAATTGGTAAAGAAATTTTTTTTCAAGGGAAAGGGTATAAAATCTTAAGTGCAGATGCTGCAATTGCAAAACGACCTCAAATTGCTTTGTTTTCTGCAGGTGGAACAATTTCACTTGAATTGGCGCCTAAATTTGCTGCAGTGGGTTGTAAGGTTATTGACAATTCATCTGCCTGGAGAATGGATTCCACTAAGAAATTAGTTGTCCCCGAAATAAATGGCAAGACATTGACAAAAGAAGATTATATCATTGCTAACCCAAACTGTTCTACCATTCAAATGGTAATGGTATTGCAGCCATTGCATTTAAAATATGGAGTAAAAAGAGTCGTTGTAAGTACTTATCAGTCGGTGACGGGAACAGGTCAAAAAGCTAAAGCGGAACTGATGGATGAAAGAAATGGAGGCAAGGGTATGGGCGTTTATCCATATCCAATTGATCTGAATTTAATACCTCAAATTGATGTGTTTATGGAGAATGGATATACAAAAGAAGAAATGAAAATGGCATTGGAAACATGCAAAATCATGGGCGATGAATCTATTAAAGTAACGGCTACAGCTGTGCGAGTGCCTGTAATGGGCGGACACAGCGAAAGTGTGAATGTGGAATTGAACCATGAATTTGAAGAAACGGAAGCAAGAAATTTAATTGCCTCTTTTCCAGGTGTAGTGGTTCAAGACAATACACAAGAAAAAGTATATCCGATGCCTTTGTTTGCAGCTGGGAAAAATGAAGTGTTTGTAGGAAGAATACGTAGGGATTATTCACAACCAAACACGTTGAATTGCTGGGTTGTATCCGACAATTTGCGAAAAGGAGCGGCTACAAACGCGGTTCAAATTGCCTTTTACTTGAAGGAAAATGGATTGGTTTGATTTTTTTGAACAGCCGTGTCTGTACTGAAAAAAATCTTTCTAAAAATTTCCTAAAAACAAATAAAAAACACCCTGTTTTTTCTGCACCTTTGCAAAACTTAACTCAAAACAGCACTCACTCTATTTATGGGTTTGTTCAACTTTTTAACACAAGAAATTGCCATTGATCTTGGCACTGCAAATACACTCATCATCCACAATGATCAAGTAGTCGTGGATGAGCCTTCAATTGTAGCCATTGACCGCACTACCAATAAAATTATTGCAGTGGGAAAGAAGGCAATGATGATGCACGAAAAAACACATGAAAACCTCAAGACGATTAGACCATTGAAAGATGGTGTTATCGCAGATTTTAATGCTGCAGAAGGCATGCTAAGGGAAATGATTAAACTCGTTTATCCTAAAAAGCCATTGTTTCCTCCAAGTTGGCGCATGGTCATTTGCATTCCTTCGAGCATAACGGAAGTTGAAAAACGTGCAGTGCGCGATAGTGCAGAACAAGCAGGCGCCAAGGAAGTATATATGATTCATGAACCGATGGCTGCCGCATTGGGTATTGGTATTGATGTAGAAGAACCAACGGGCAATATGATTATAGATATTGGTGGAGGCACAACGGGCGTTTCAGTGATAGCGTTAGCTGGCATTGTTTGCGATCAATCCATTCGTATTGCTGGTGATGAGTTTACGGCTGACATTATGGAAGCCATGCGCCGTTATCATAGTTTAATGATTGGTGAGCGTACAGCGGAGCAAATAAAAATTCATGTAGGTTCTGCTTTGAAAGAATTGGACAATCCACCTGATGATATTGCTGTGAATGGTCGCGATTTGGTTACAGGTATTCCTAAACAAATCATGGTATCTTATCAAGAAGTAGCGGAAGCGTTGGATAAATCTATTTTCAAAATTGAAGAAGCCATTTTGAAAGCTTTGGAAAGCACACCGCCAGAATTAGCTGCTGATATTTATCGTCGGGGTTTGTACCTTACAGGTGGTGGTGCATTGCTTCGTGGTTTAGATAAGCGCATTGCCCACAAAATTAAGTTACCGGTTCATGTTGCCGAAGACCCACTTCGTGCTGTGGTTCGCGGAACAGGAATGGCGCTGAAGAACATTCAGAAAATACAGCCGTTTCTTATGAAGTAAATTTGGCAGCAAAGGGAAATTACTCTTTCAAAAAAACGAACTGCTCCTGTGCGCAATTTCCTATTATTTGTTCGCCGATTTTTCAATCTCATTCTCTTCCTTTTCCTAGAAGCGATTTGCTTTGTATTATTGGCAAGAACCAACTCTATTCAAGGAAATGATGTGATGAGCTCTGCCAACACCTTTGTTGGCATTGTTTATAAAAAGCAAGCTGACGTTGCTTATTATTTCAATCTTAGAGAAATGAATGACAGTCTTTTCAACGAAAACCTAAGGCTACGTTCCTTGTTATCGGCAACTAAAACTGTAGATACCCTGAAAGATAGTACTGCCTCGTTGCCGTTTACTGAAATTGATTCCACCCATATTGTTCATTATGCTGATTATGTTTTTAGGGAGGCACATGTCATAAATAACTCTGTAATTGCCGAGAATAACTTCATTACAATTGACCGTGGTAGCAATCAAGGCATTCAAAAAAACATGGCAGTAATTTCTGGTTGCGGAATTGTCGGAGAAGTGGTCCATGTTTCAGGGAATTTTTCGAGTATTCTCTCTGTATTAAACGTGAAAAGAAAAGTAAGCGCCAAACTAAAAGATGGAACAACTGGATTTGTAAGCTGGGAAAACAATGACCCCAATATGTTGGTGCTCGACGATATTCCTGGTGAAAAAAAAGTGTATAGAAACGATAGTGTCTTTACTACAAACTACTCACTCTTTCCTGCAGATGTTTTAATAGGGACAGTTTGGAAAAGAAAAATCAATAAGAAAACCAATCAGCAAATTCTTTTTCTAAGAAGCGCTACTAACTTTCGCAATCTGCAATATGTGTATGTAGTAGAAGACAAAATGAAAAAAGAAAAAACGGATTTAGAAGCAACACATAAAGACGGTAAATGAACGACTATCTAAAAAACATTTTTCGCTTTCTCCTCTTTCTGCTTATTCAAGTTTTTGTATTGAACAGAGTAGAATTGCGTTGGTGGTCACAACCGACAGGTTTCCCTCTTTTTGTCCCGTATTTATACCCTTTATTCATTTTATTACTTCCTATTGAAACGCCTGTTTGGGCTTTATTACTCATTGGTTTTTTCACAGGCATAACAGTAGATAGTTTTTCAAACACAGCAGGCATGCACGCTTGTGCAACAGTGATGATTGCTTACTTAAGAACCAATGTATTGAATGCTCTTTTACCTAAGGCGCTTGAAGATTATCCTGATCAATCGCCGGGGGTAAAAAATATGGGATGGGTGCCGTTCTTAGCTTACGCCTTATTCCTCTTCCTTATCCACCATGCTGTTTTCTTCCTAATTGAGCTATGGACATTCAATAACATGGGTGTTTTGCTGTTGAAAATTGTGGCAAGCACAATCACTTCCATGTTGTTGGTACTTATTTACCTTTTGTTGTTTACAAAAGAAGCTAGGTAAGCAAAGATGATTTTCGTTACCATTCTTTTTTATTTCTTTAAATAAATTTGCCCTTTACTTTCAAATTTATGAACCACAATAACAGCAATCAGCTTTTCTCTCGCGCACAAGCTTCTATTCCAGGCGGCGTCAATTCTCCTGTTCGTGCATTTAAAAGTGTTGGCGGAACGCCGATTTTTATTAAAAAAGCAAAGGGTGCTTACCTCTACGATGAGGATGGCAACAGTTATATCGATTATATCAACTCATGGGGTCCCATGATTTTGGGTCATGCTTATCAACCCGTAATTGATGCCATCAAAGAAAAAGTGGAAGGTTCTACTTCTTTCGGTGCGCCAACAGAATTAGAGATTGAAATGGCTGAGCTCATCAAAAGTATGGCGCCGAACATGGATATGGTGCGCATGGTGAGCAGCGGTACTGAAGCGTGTATGAGTGCCATTCGTTTGGCGCGTGGTTATACGAGTCGTAATAAATTCATTAAGTTCGAAGGTTGTTATCATGGTCATGCCGATGCTTTTTTGGTGAAGGCTGGAAGTGGCGTAGCAACGTTTAATATTCAAACCGTTCCGGGTGTTCCTGCCAACGTTTCCGATGATACACTTACTGCTCCTTACAATGATATAGAAGCAGTGAAAAAATTAGTGGTAGAGCATAAAGATGAAATTGCAGCAATCATCATTGAGCCTGTTGCTGGCAATATGGGTTGCATTATTCCACAAGAAGGTTTCCATCAAGCCATTCGCCAAATTTGTAATAAAGAAGGAATTGTATTGATTTTTGATGAGGTGATGACTGGTTTCCGTTTGGCTGCTGGTGGCGCACAACAACGTTTGGGAGTAGATGCCGACCTCGTGACTTATGGCAAAGTGATTGGTGGTGGAATGCCTGTTGGTGCCTTTGGTGGTAAGAAAGAAATCATGCAACTCATCGCCCCTTTAGGAAATGTGTACCAAGCAGGAACTCTTAGTGGAAACCCGATTGCAATGATTGCGGGCTATACGCTTTTGAAAACATTAAAAGACAATCCGTCAATCTTTGAATCAATAGACAAGAAGACAGAACTACTTCATATAGGTCTTGAGGAGGCTTTCAGCAAGAGTAAGATTCCTTTTGTCATTAACCGTCTTGGGTCGATGATTAGCATTCATTTTAGTGAAAAACCTGTGGTTGATTTTGCTTCGGCAGCGGCAGCTAACAACGCTTTGTTCAACAAGTTTTTCCATTTTATGCTCGATGGTGGCATTTATTTACCGCCTTCTGCCTTCGAAACCTGGTTTATTTCTGATGCTTTAACGGATGAAGATATTCAGAAGACCATTAACCGTGCTCGGGAATTTGTGATGAGCCAACAATAATTGTAGGTCATAGGAAAAACTATTGCGTCGTGTAACCGACCAGCAATAAGCCCCATAAAAACCTTGAAAAAATGAGATAGCAAGTATTTCGCATGAAAGAAAACAGCTATCTCATTTTTGTGCCTGACTTTTTAGCATGCGATTTGAATGGTAAACACATCAAATCATAGCAATTAGCTTACAAGTTGACAGGTTTCCCCATCAATTTGATGGATACACGCTTTTAACCGAACCAAACATCCATCAATTTGATGTAGTCAGCATTCACATTGAAAGATGAATGAATCAATTTAGAACGTGAAGGATTTGGATTGAAGGAGAGCGGATGTGAACTGGAGGGGACCCAATTTCATTCAAAGTAATAAAAATTACTAACCTTGAAACCAAGCGCTATATCTTATTGCCACCTGACAAATTTTTCCTACTACCCCTCTGTTTCAGCAAAAATTGTCCAAAACTTCCTATTCCACTGAAATTTTGTCGCCATCATGTCAGCATTGTCTCTGTTTTTTGCCTTGGCATAAAATCTGTCAGCATTATGCAAACTATCTTTTTAAACAATTAAAAATTAAATAGACATGGCAAGTAAAAAGCTGAATGTTACTCCCCTTCACGACAGAGTGATTGTAAAACCTGCTGCTGCTGAAGAAAAAACTGCAGGCGGAATCATCATTCCTGACACTGCAAAAGAAAAACCGCAACGTGGAACTGTTCTTGCTGCAGGAACTGGTAAAAAAGACGAACCAATGACTGTAAAAAATGGCGACATGGTTCTTTACGGAAAGTATGCAGGTACTGAAATCCAAATTGATGGTCACGACCTGTTAATCATGAGAGAAAGCGATATCCTCGCAATTGTTTAATTCTCTGCATTTTTTTCAAATCATTTAATTTTCAAATTTTCAAATTAATAAAATGGCTAAGCAAATTTTCTTCGATATCGAAGCAAGAAATAAAATGAAAAAAGGCGTTGACACATTGGCCAACGCAGTTAAAGTAACCCTCGGACCAAAAGGTCGTAACGTGGTTATTGACAAAAAATTTGGTGCTCCTCAAGTAACTAAAGATGGTGTTACGGTTGCTAAAGAAATTGAACTAGAAGACCCTATTGAAAACATGGGCGCGCAAATGGTGAAAGAAGTGGCTTCTAAAACTGCAGATATTGCAGGTGACGGAACTACTACTGCAACTGTTTTAGCTCAAAGCATCATCAGCGAAGGTTTGAAAATGGTAGCTGCAGGTGCCAACCCAATGGATTTGAAACGCGGTATTGACAAAGCGGTTGCTCTTGTAGTAGCTAATTTGAAAGCTCAATCTCAAACGGTAGGTAATGACAGCAAAAAAATTCAACAAGTCGCTACTATCTCTGCTAACAATGATGAAACTATTGGCAAATTGATTGCTGAGGCGTTCATTAAAGTGGGTAAAGAAGGTGTAATTACTGTAGAAGAAGCTAAAGGAACTGATACTACTGTTGATATCGTTGAAGGAATGCAATTTGACCGTGGTTATATCTCTCCTTACTTCGTTACAAACAGCGAAAAAATGCAAGCTGAATTGCAAAACCCGTATATCCTCATCTATGATAAGAAGATTTCAATGATGAAAGATATCCTTCACATTTTGGAGAAGGTTGCACAAACAGGTCGTCCATTAGTTATCATTGCTGAAGACCTTGATGGTGAAGCATTGGCAACATTGGTAGTCAACAAATTGCGTGGTACGCTTAAAGTTGCTGCTGTTAAAGCTCCAGGCTTTGGCGATAGAAGAAAAGAAATGTTGACGGATGTTGCTATCCTTACAGCAGGAACTGTTGTGAGTGAAGAACAAGGTTTCAAATTGGAAAATGCTGACCTTACTTACTTAGGTCAAGCTGCTTCAATAACTATTGACAAAGACAACACAACAATTGTTGGTGGTAAAGGAAAGAAAACCGACATAACTGCTCGCGTAAATCAAATCAAATCTCAAATCGAATCTACTACTTCAGATTACGACAAAGAAAAACTCCAAGAGCGTCTTGCTAAATTGGCTGGCGGTGTTGCGGTTCTTTATGTTGGTGCTGCTACAGAAGTAGAAATGAAAGAAAAGAAAGACCGTGTTGACGATGCGCTTCATGCAACACGTGCAGCGGTGGAAGAAGGAATCGTTCCGGGTGGTGGCGTTGCTTACATCCGTGCAATTGATAGTCTTGCTGCAAAAATAAAAGGTCAAATCGAAGACGAACAAACAGGTGTGCAAATCGTTCGTCGTGCGCTTGAAGAGCCAATGCGTTGTCTTACTGCTAATGCAGGAATTGATGGTAGCATCGTGGTTCAAAAAGTAAAAGAAGGTAAAGGAGATTTTGGTTTCAATGCAAGAACCGAAACTTACGAAAACCTTTTCAAAGCAGGCGTTATTGACCCTACAAAAGTGAGTCGCGTAGCACTTGAAAATGCAGCTTCTATTGCAGGTATGTTACTCACAACGGAGTGTGTAATTGCCGACAAACCAGAACCCAACGGAGCAGCAATGCCTCAAAGGCCAGGTGGCGGAATGGGCATGGATTATTAATAATCATTCTATTAAATTAAATCGAAAAAGGTTGCCGAAAGGCAGCCTTTTTTGTTGGG
>CAINUN010000101.1 GCA_903853805.1 uncultured Bacteroidota bacterium | reverse complement strand
TCTGGCTTAGACATTTATACTTAGAGCAAACATTTAATTACACGCCGGAGGACGCAACAAAAAAATAACCGTTTTACCAATAACCGTTTTATCTATGCTTGATGCCGATTCTATGTTTCTTGCCCTCTTTGACGATGTCCTTCTCTACACCATCGGGGAGGGGGATTAGTTTTGTTAGTTCCCTACCTATCTTCTGTGCCGACAGTCTTTGCTTACAGTCATTCAGTATGTAATCCACCACCGCCGAAGACTCTACTAAGTCCGTCAGAACTCCCGTGATTTCAAACCGTGCCTCTATCAGTTCTCGGAAGTTGTTGTCGGCCGACCCCGCCCACATTACATTTTTGTTAATGTTTATGCTCTGTCTCTTTACATCTGAGATTGTAAAAGGACAAAGCACTGTGAGTTATCCTGCTTACCTTAAAAACAAACATTTTATTCCATTGCCGATTACTAGTTCTAACGATTTATTGGTGGTTGGAACTGAGGGCGATTTTGAAGGGGACGTAAGCATATTAAGAATTTTTGATGGTGGCGGTAATATGCCAGGTACTCCTTTAGGGCTGACTTCTTTACACGAAGATTACCATAAAAAAACAGTAGTTGATTTTACTAAAATGAATATTAGTGGTACTGATTACTATTTTATTACCTGCCTACGAAGAGCCGACCCTAGCACTACAATAGGAGTCACCAATAGAGATATGATTGAAGTAATTGGAATTGATGATTGGGGAACGGTATTTTATGATTTCTATATTAGCGCACCAATGACTCATGATTATTGGGCACTTACACCCATTCATACTATGGCACACTTTTGCTTGGCAAGTAATATCACCAATACAAACTACCTCTACATATGTGGATATGTTACTTCTCAGTTTGAGGCACCCTTAACAACTGATTTAACTTCCTCAAAAATGGGGTTTGTATTAATGGTTGAACCTGTTTCTAGAAATATTCCGGGTTGTACATTTATTAACTCTGTTACCACTGTTCCTACAGCACCTTATGCTAAATATGATTATGATGCTGCAATAAGAATGATACCTACCAACAATGCTGATGACGATATTTATGTGACTGGCTGTAGCAATATTGTAAGACAACTTGACCCTACTTCAAGTACCCCAGTATGTACGGCAGGTATGCTCAATATGGCTATAAAAGGGGATTGCAGTGGTCCTGCCTCTTTTAATAAACCATTAGGAAAACCCTATGGTGGATTTGACGAGGGTGAATATGGTTTTGATATGACCAAACTATCAACAAATGAGTATGTAATTATGGGAAACGATTTTATAGCGGGTACTGTAAATTCTCCTCTTCCAATAAATTATCATTTTAGCGCAATTCTACCACAATCTTCTGCACCATCAGCACTTACACCTATATTAGGCACAGGGGCAAATTATTTATCTCCCAAAGCTCGTAGGGTATATCATGATTTCAATATTGGCTGGGGTGTACAATCATTGCCTTCTCAAATATCAAGTACAGATGATATTGTGCTTGCAGGAATGGTGACTAATACAGCTACAACCTGTCCTCTGGCTGCTGGTTTAATTTCGCCCTCTGTTAAAAATTACAATCCTTTTACTGCTGATTACAGTTTTTCTATTTCTGGGGCTGGTTTAAGTGTAAATCAAAACTTTGTCAATCTATACCCAAGTAATGTAGGAACAGGCTATGGTGTGCCGAATTGTTATGACAATACACAGCAATGGACATTTACCAATGCGTGGTCACCAAATTTTGCAACACAGGGAAACTATACACCATTAGTATTAACAGCTCCATTTTGGAATACTAATTATTGGTACGACCAATTAAACATGAAACTAATTTTTGCTGATGCAACAGGAAATTCTAATGCCATTGGAATTGTAGGTTGCGATAATACTTCTACAAATTGTATAGCTAACAACTCCTTTGGTGAAAGCATTCAGGTGTGTGATAATGTAACTATTTCAAGCACGCTTTATACAAGCACAACTACATGTTATCCGATTATTCCCGATGTGGGTGATGTTACTAATGAACATGTTGGAAACAGCATTTATGCTTATATAGGTTGTGACCCATCATACTGGCGTCCGAACAATGTAAAAGAAGCCGAAGCCATAAGCATCAGCTTTGTGCCGAATCCTGCAAAGGATAATATTCAATTGTCTGTAACTGGAAGTCCAAAAAACATAACAGTTTGGCTTACTGATATTTTAGGTAGAAAACTAGTTACAATTTATAATGGTGAAACAACTGCAATGCCAAAACAAGTTGCTTTACCTGAATTATCGGCAGGTTTATATCTTATTAATACCGATGCAGACGGTAAACAACTTCCAATCCAAAAACTTACTATTAACTAACCATTCAACAGTCCTTTTCTTCAAACAAAAGGACTGTTGTTTTATTTTAATATTTATGAAACGTAAATTCATAGTAACAGCTTTTTTTTTCTTTTTATGCTCATTCAAAATGTCTGCACAGTATATTGCAGATACCTTTAGTAATGGATATTTTGGTAGTTTATCTCCAATATGGTTTGATGGAAACTCTAATTACAATATTATCAATTTAACGTCGATTGTAAAATATAGACCTAATGAATTAGCACAAAGAGGAATCGTACCGGGTGTAACTATTTATGGTTTGTCCTATCATAAATATACAAATGGATATCTCTACCCCTCAGCTACAGCTACCCTTGAGGTTGAATATAGAAGTGGTAGCATGGATAGCACTATTCCTCCTATAACAACTTGGAATTACTTATTAAATTATACTAATAACCAATTACTTGGTGGTTATCTTCCTTGTGCTGTATTTAACAATGGAAGTAATATGAATTTTACTTGGGGTGTTGGATGGTTGCAACCACTAATTTTCGATGTGCCTTTTGTATATACCGGCGGTACTCTTGAAATTAAAACAGTTTGGAACACGCCAACTATAGCTAATATGGGTGTAGGTCAAGTAGGTATGTCGTCAGAAAATACTCCAAACGACATGTTGTCTTATTTTTTTTATTGTAGCCTTCCTCCTTATACTACGCCATCAGGGTGGTCACATAATAGACCTTCCACCATTATCTACCATTCTGCTGCACCTACCAGTTTGTGTAATAGTATGCCTTCAGGGGGTATTATCAGCGGTTTGGCAAATGTTTGTAAAAACACAGATTTTACATTGTATCTTAATAACCCGTCAGCTGGTCCCGGCATTAGCTATCAATGGCAAAAGTCTGCCTTGTCTCCAGTCAATTGGAATAATATTTCGGGGGCTACAAATCCTGTAATTGTTACAAATGCTACTGACACTACTTTGTATCGTTGCCAAGTAACCTGCACCAACACCAATCAATTTGCCTATTCATCCAGTTTTACGGTTAATACCCATTTTCTAAATATAGACTCTTTGACAGCAGTAATAAATTATAATACCATCACACTTAATTGCCACTACAACGATACTACATTCCCTGTCAACACAGGTGGCAATTATCTATTAGGCGGTGGCATTCTTTCCAACTATTATACTCCTGTTCAATTTACTACTGATGGAACATATAATATCGTCATTGCCCGCGGCAACTATTGCAACTCCGATACCATTTATAAAACCGTCACTATAGGCTGTTCTGGTTCTCCAACCTTTAATGATACCATTGGCGTAAACCATCTTTCTGTTTGCCCAGGTGGTGCTGCTATCCTTTCCGTTTTAGATACCATTCCATCCAATTATACTCACATTTGGATGTATAATAATGCTAGTACCAATGGCTTCCTCCTTGCTTCGGGTGATAGTATCACCGTTTATCCCACAGTTCCTACAACCTACTTTGATGTAGCTACCTGCACCCTTAGTGCCAATTACAAAACATCTAATACTATCCATATATCAATCACCCCACCACCCATAGCAGGTACAATCCAAGCCACTAACACCACAGGCAATTATTACACCCTCACCAACACAGGCATGAGCAATGCCCAATCCTATAAATGGTATTTTGGAGATGGAGATTCTTCCACTTCTCTTGCGCCAAGTCATCATTACAATTTGGCAGGTATTTATACCGTTGCTTTTGTAACTTACAATAGTGGCAACGGCTGCACAGATACTGCTTTTACTACTGTCCATATCACCACAGGCATAGAAGAACTGCAAGGCAAATTATTCTCGGTTTCTCCCAATCCTTTTAGCGAAAGTTTTACGGTTTCTTGCCTAAGTGCAAAAGGAACAATTACGGTGACTGATGCGGTGGGTAAAGAAGTTGTCAGGTTGAGCCTGTCGAAGCCCACTCTTTCTATTGATATGAAAGGCTATTCAACTGGCGTTTACCTTATCAAATACGAAAACGGGCAAGAAACTTTCACTCAGAAAATCATTAAATCAAACTAATCAAAAATTCCCCCACCTCGTCCGCGATTGAATCGAGGATGTAACGGTTTCGCGTTTGCAACGCAACATTTAGCATGATTCCAAATTAATAGCAACATCATCATTACTTTATCGCAAAACTTGTATTTTAGCATAATGTTTTAAAGTTATAATAATGGAATCTTTTCAGCAGCCTTTTCTCATGTTTTTATACAACATTACCCGAACTCTGCGGGCATGTTTAAGTACTATTGAGGCTTTGGGAAAAGAAACTAAAGGCAGGCAATTCCTTGTGCACAACATCATCATAAATGTGTTTAACACGCCATCTGGTTTCTGCCTTTAGTCCTTATTTTTAACCTGAAATCAAAGATATGAGTACACCACACACAAAGCTTTGCTGCATGCGCGAGTGGGGTAGTTTAGATAGTACCTTGCGCAAGCGGGGACTTGCCAAGGAAAGAAATTGCTACTAATTATTTTCATCCCATTTTTTTTATCTTAGCATCACCATGACGAATTACTTCAATAAACTAATGGCTCATCAAGATTTTGAGCTAACTATAGCAACCGTGACTGAGGCATTGAAGCAGGAAGGCTTTGGCATTGTTACCGAAATAGATATGAAAGATACGCTCCAAAAGAAACTTTCGGTGGATTTTAGGAAGTATAAAATTCTCGGAGCTTGTCATCCTTCTATTGCATTAATGGTATTGAATCTTGCACCGAAGATGGGCGTTTTTATGCCTTGCAATGTGGTTGTAGAAGAAAATGAACAGGGTAAGGTGGAGGTGACAATTGTTGACCCCTATAATGCTATGAATGCATTTAATAATGAAGCGTTAACCCTAATTGCAAAGGAAGTGCAACAAAAACTTCAAAATGTAATGAGTAGTTTGTAAGCAACTTAACTTCTAGGAACGTCTTCTTAGCCAACGCACAATGCATTACAAGGTGAAGTTTTCGGTACTGGATGATGTCAAATCATACACTAAGTAACAAAAGTCACTTTTATATTTCATTTAATGATAGACTTTTGTCGTTCATTTATTTTAAAACCTATTTAAACAAGTTTATGAAAAAATTATTATTTGCAGCACTGCTTACATTACCATTTTGCTCATAAGGACAAGAAAAAATGCCATTTCAGAAAAATGGAGATAAAAACACCTTCCTACCTGTATTGAAAAAAGGCTACCATCCACAAGTAGGTGTTGCGCTCATTAGTGGCATGCAAAGTTTTTCAAGTGAAGACATAGGGTCGGATGCAAAGACATCACCTGTTTATGGTTTAGAAATTTCATTGCAATGTCCATTACTTTGTACTAAAAAGAATTATATCCGTCAGCAAATTACTTTAGTAAGTCAAGACCACGAAGGCATTAAAACATTTGCTGCTGAATTGAACCCACATTACCGTTTTATTGTTCATCCAAAATTTGATATTGGTGCAGGTCCAAGTTTAGGGTTCATCTTTGCCAATATCAATAATGCTCATAAAACCGTATTTAGTTATGGTTTAGGCGCAAGCGGTGCATATTATTTCAAACATTTCTTTTTAGGTGCTGATGTTCGTTATGCCTTAACAGGTGAAGCAAAATTTGAAAACAAAGATGATAATAGTGTTGCTGAAGTGGACCTTAGTAATATTCGTTATGGTCTTAAACTAGGTTATAGGTTTTAATTTATCTCCCTTGTATAAAAGAAAAAAGTGAGCCAAAATTGGTTCACTTTTTTCTTTTCTCTTGAGTTTACCATTATAGTGATTAGAATCACCACTAATATTCAGTCTATGACCAGTTATTAAAGATGTTAGCATAGCGGATCTTGAACAAGGGATAAATTTGTGGATGCTGATCAAATAATTCTCTTTTAGGTGAACTATTTTGTTCTTGAGTTCAAGATGGTCTATCAGAAAATCCCTAATAGGGAGATGATATAAATCATTATTCAAGTGTAAAAAGTTGCAATTAATTTTGTTTTCCTATTTCAAGGTTTCAATTTTTTTAAGAAAATAATTATAGGTTTGTCATTATTGAATCAAATTATTACATGGACTTAAGACTCATTAAGAAGATTGTATTTGCTTCCAATTTGCTAGGTATTTTAATAAGCAATTACAATGGCTATTCACAAGAATCAACCCCTAATAATCTAAAATTCTCGGGCTATGTAGATGCTTATTATGCAGCCTACAGCGATTCTGTTGGCGTCAATAACTTTCAAAAGTTTCCAGATGTTGCGCCTAAAAGCAATCAATTTGGTTTGAATATTTTTCAAATCACCGCTCAATACACCACAGATAACGTTCGTGCTGTTGGTACTTTTCATTATGGCGATTTGCCTACTGCTGCCTGGTCTGCCGACCACAATATGATTCAAGAAGCCAATGCCGGGGTGCGCCTAGGTAAAAAGGTTTGGATTGATGCTGGGTATTTCAAAACACATATTGGCACAGAAGTATTATTGCCTAAAGACAATATTGCTAGCAGTTTGTCTGTCATCACTTTCTACGAACCTTGGTGGCAATCGGGAATGAAAATTTCCTACAATCATTCCGATAAACTCTCTTTCGCACTTCATATATTAAATGGCTACAACACTTATGTAGAAAACAACAAACATAAATCGCTCGGTCTTGCTGTTTCTTATTTATTAAGCGATAAGGGAAGTATTAGTTATTATAACTTGATTGGCGAAGAAGCACCCGAAGGAACTGCTACCAAGCATGTTCGTTTTCTCAACAACGTAGTGCTCAATTATCAGTTGACCAGCAAACTCAAAACCAACATTGGGTTTGATTATATCTCTCAACAACATTCAAAACTCAGCGATACTACCAAAACCGCTTCTGTTTTTAGTACCATCGTCACCTTCCGCTATCAATTAAGACCAATGTATGCTGTGTATGCTCGTGGCGAAATGTTCTCTGATAAAGAAGGCATCTTAACAGGACAAATGATGAATAGCAAAGGTGAATGGACCGGCTATATTTTGAAGGGTGCAACACTCGGCATTGAATACAAACCTGCCGATAATGCATTTATTCGTTTAGAAGGTCGTAGCATTATGATGGATGCCAACCAACAATTGTTCCGTACTAATGGTAGTTTTACCAATGGAAGACTCGAAGCCTTAATTAATATGGGTGTAACTTTTTAAATCAGTCATCATTCTTGTATTTCTTCACTTTTTAAATATAAAAACCAATGTTTGACACAGGGATAACCGGCTTTATGCTCTTAGCTACAAGCCTTGTAATGTTAATGACGCCAGGATTGGCATTTTTCTACGGCGGACTTGCCGGAAAAAGAAACATTCTCGGCATCATGATTCAAAGTTTTGTTTCCATGGGGGTCACCACTATCCTATGGTTCATTTGCGGGTATTCGCTATGCTTTAGCGGGGATGCTCTTGGTGGCGTTATTGGCAATCTCGACAAAGCATTTATGCAGGGCGTAGATTTAAACTCTCCTTTTCCGGGCAATACTAAGTTGCCTGAGTTCGTGTTCATGGCTTATCAAATGATGTTTGCCATCATTACGCCTGCTTTGATTACAGGTGCCTTTGTCAATCGTGTTACGTTCAAGTCTTACCTCATCTTTTTAGTATTGTGGCAAGTGCTTGTTTATTATCCATTTGCACACATGGTGTGGGGCGGTGGATTGTTGGCTAAATGGGGTGTATTAGATTTTGCAGGGGGGATTGTGGTACATGCGACTGCAGGTTTTGCAGCATTGGCTTCTGTTATATATGTTGGTAAAAGAAGAGACAAAGAATCTCCTGCCAACAGCGTACCGTTGATTGCCATTGGTACGGGCTTATTGTGGTTTGGTTGGTATGGTTTCAATTCAGGTAGTGCGCTCGATGTAAATGCCGTAACAGGACTTGCCTTTTTAAATACCGATGTGGCTGCCTCTTTTGCTGCCATTACTTGGTTGGTTATTGAATGGTCTTTGGTGAAGAAACCAAAATTCGTTGGCTTGCTCACGGGATCTGTTGCAGGGTTAGCAACGATTACCCCAGCTGCCGGATTTGTTTCCCTTCCTTCTGCTTGTATGATTGGCATTGCTGCCGGTATAGTTTGTTATTTGGCGGTTCATCTTAAAAACAAAATGGGTTGGGATGATGCTTTAGATGTTTGGGGTGTACATGGTATTGGTGGTTGCCTTGGCACTATTTTATTAGGTGTATTTGCATCTAAAGCCATGAACAGTGCAGGTGCCGATGGTTTGTTGTATGGTGGTTCAGGCTTTTTTATGAAACAAGCTATTGCTGTTATCGTTGCTTGTATTTATGCCTTTGTTTTCACTTATTTAATGTTGATGCTCATTAATAAAATAACACCTGTAAAGGTTTCTCAAACAGAAGAAGACAAAGGTTTAGATGACTCTATTCATGGCGAAAAAGCCTATGACGAAGGAGTACTGTAGGAAATTCTAAATACTAGGTTCTAAATTCTAAATAAAGCCGCTTCTAATGGAGGCGGCTTTTGTTTTCCATCTTGGAATATTATTTCATAACATTTATCACAGTATATGAAAAACTCTGTAATAAATAAAAACAACAAGCTTCACAAAATCAATTTGCTTATTATAAGGTTTAATGGTTTTTTTAAACAAAATTTTTGTCAATATACTTTTGAAAAGCTTCTCTGTAGGGTTCACTAATAGGAATATAGACATTGCCATCAAATACAATTCTGTTTCTATCAACTAAAGCAATTCTTTTCAGGCTGACAATATAGGAACGATGAACCCTCATGAATTGTTCAGTTGGTAATTGTTCTTCAATAGCTTTTAAACTAAGTTGAGTTAGTACTGGTTTGCTATTAGTGGTGTGAATTTTAATATACTCGTGCTGACTTTCAATGTATTTAATATCATCAAGCTCAATACGAATCATTTTATAGTCAGACTTGACAAATAGGTGGTTGGTTACTGTAGTCTTGCTTTCCTTTTGTTTATTGGTTGTAAGTTCAAGGAGGTTTTTTACCTTATTTGCTGCTTTGAGCACACTATTAAATGCAATTGGTTTCAATAAATAATCTACCGCATCTACCTGAAAACCCTCCACAGCATAATCGCTATAAGCAGTAGTGAAAACAATATAAGGCTTGTTGGCCAATGATTTTACAAAGTCCATACCATTTAAATCGGGCATGTTAATGTCTATAAAAAGGAGTTGAATACTATAATCCTTCATGACATTCATCGCTTCAAAAGCACTTCGACATTCAGCCACTAATTCTAGAAATGGAATCTTCTCAATATAACTTGCCATTTTTTTTACCGCAAGCGGCTCGTCATCAACAGCAATACAGCGAATCATCATAAAGGAATTTTTAAGTTGACTTCAAATTCATTTGCTGAATCATGAATTTGAAGCAAATAATTAACGCCATATAATAACTTCAAACTCTCTTTTATATTGTCAATGCCCATACCTGAATATTCCCCTTCATATTTTGCCGGGTTAATGTGTTTGCTGTTTTTGATAGTACAATTCAAGGAATGTTGGTCAACTTGAAGCTCAAAATGAATATAAGAGGGCAAAGGATAGCACACCCCATGCTTAAATGCATTTTCAAGAAGCGATATAAAAAGCATTGGTGGAATTTTCACATCCGGAATTTGATCTGGAGTTATTATTCTTACAACTACTTCATCGGAATGTCTTAATTGCATGAGTGAAACAAAGCTATTAATAAACGCTATCTCTTTTTTTAGTTCAATAGTTTGTTGTGCCGCGTCATAAAGCAAATACCGCATAAGTGTTGATAGGCGAACAACTGCATCTTGTGCTTTATCTGTATTTATTTCAATGAGTGCATGAATATTGTTTAGGGTATTCATGAAAAAGTGCGGACTTACCTGATGCCTTAATAAGGCAAGATTTGTTTTGAGTTGCTCTTTTTCAATGTCTTTTCTTCGAGTTTCTTCCCATGACCATTTATACACAAGTTCAATAGCATTACTAGCACCCACCATAAGTATTGCCGACATAAGTGTATTAACAGTATTGCCAAGAATGGCGCCTCTTTCGAATGGAGATTGAGTCGGTATATGCCCTAAACCTGAATCAAATTCTGGATTTCTTGGTGAAAGCATTATATAATGGATAAAGATGTCGATGCCTGTTATCAACAAAATAGTGATGATTAATAGGATAACATATTGAACCTTTTTATTACTAAAAAGCCATTTAGGAACTAATAAATAAAGGTTGACTAAGAATAAGAGGAATAACAGAAACAAATGAATATAATCGCCTATCATACTGTTGATGCAATCAGCATTCAAGTCATGCATGTTTCTTAAATAAGGTCCTAAAAAGACAAGCACCCAAATGAAAAAATACAAAACACTTAATATTCTTTTTGTCCTAAACATGTTGATTGCCTGCTAAAACTGTAACTTATAAATAATATTAGGAAAGAATCCTAGTTGATAAGTGGTGTTTATTGACCTTGTTCTATCGTCATACTCTTGGGAAAAAACGTTTTTATGATTGGTTATATTTTGTAAATCTAAAGAAAAGGATTGCGATAATTTTCTTGTCTTGCTATTCAGGGTATAACCCACTTTAAAATCAAACCTAAAATAATTGGCATAATAATCAGAATTAATATTGCTAGAAAAAACATTATGCCCTGTAGCTATAGATGCGTTTAAATCAATTGGCGTATATGCCCTGCCACCTGCGTTCGTAAATTTAATATCAAAACTCCATCTATTTCTTTTATCGCTGCCCACTTTCCATTCTTTACCACCAAGAATATTATAAACATATCTACCATTAAAAGCTGTGTTTCTTTCTATGCCATCACTTGCAACATATTTTGAACTATAGATAGAGGAAGTAAACAAGGCATAATATCCTTTACTAAAAAACTTTTCAACAGTTAGTTCTATGCCATAATTGGTACCTGTGCCT
The DNA here is from genome assembly GCA_903853805.1 of uncultured Bacteroidota bacterium. Lineage (GTDB taxonomy): Bacteria > Bacteroidota > Bacteroidia > Chitinophagales > Chitinophagaceae > JAFIGV01. The sequence continues at coordinate 11,540 of CAINUN010000101.1, read as the reverse complement.
TTGTTGGTTAGGCTGTCTTCCAAATCGGCTTTAAAACTTGCGCCAGTATTGAGCATCGAATAGCTACTTGAAAAGGTATTTACAGGTACATTATAAAGAGATTGATAATAGACTTCAGCTTTCACTCGCCAATCTTTTACCGGCTGTATATCATATCCTAAAACAAAATGATGGCTTTTGGTAAAGTCTAGGTTTCTATTGTTATAAAGATAAGTGCCATCTTGCTTTTGTGTTTGCAAAAAATAAACATTAATCGGTTGCATTTGCGAATGGAGTCCGTAGCCAAGGCTAATACTGTTTTTCTCATTTATTTCATATTTCAAACCCAAACGTGGTTCAACCGAGGTGCTGTTGTTTAAGAAAAAACGTTGCGTGTGTATGCCCATATTCAAGGTGAGTCGGTCATTGAAGCTATATTTAGCATGAAGGTAGGCTTGAGCAATATTGGTGTAGCTATTATAATCCCATATCTGTTTCCAATCTGCTTGAATGCCTTCTTTGGTTTTATAAAATAAATTCAAACCTATTAGTTCATCATCAATGCCCAATTTGATAAACAACCTTGAATTTATTTTTGAGTTGAAACTCGTAGAGCAATTATAGTCAGTCTTTGCCACGTTGTTTTCTTCTTTGGTGTAGGAGAGATTGGATGGACGATCAAAGTCGTAATTGACTTGGTTGGTACTTGAATAATTCAACCCAATATTGGAACTGAAATAAGTTTTATTGCTGATTCTTTTAAAATGATTCAACCCAATAATGCCTATCTTACTCGTTAAATCATGTCCATCTTTTCCATACATAGAACCAGAATTGCCCCCTGAAATATTAATGCTACTTGTAGCTAATATGCCGAATAAAGTAAATCTTCCTATTTTGGAGTTACCACTATTGACATTAAACGATAAGTCCTGATAGGATGGTGTTGCTGTGGTGCCAATATTAACACCCATTGCTTGTGCTACACCTGCCAAAGCATAACGATAACCTACAAGATAAGAAGAACCTTTTTCCTTGTTGATAGGACCTTCAGTTGTTGCTTCTAGTCCGGTTATAACCCCTACTTGAATAGTTGTTTCTCTCTTCTGTGGATTCCCATTTCTAAAACCCAAATCGAAAACTCCGGCAGTTGCATTGCCATATTCAGCAGGAAATGCAGAGGTTAAAAAATCAGAACTCTTTAATAAATTGGTGTTCAAGGCACTTACTGCACCTCCTGTTGTTCCTACAGAAGCAAAATGATTGGGGTTGGTCACATTCATGCCATTAATACGCCACAACACACCAACCGGCGAATTGCCCCGAATAACAATATCGTTTCTGCTATCGTCGGGCGCACTAACCCCAGCAAAATTAGCAACCAATCGTGCTGCATCACTTCTCCCCCCTGCATATCGGGTTACTTCTTCCATTGAAAAAGTACGGGCGCTTATAGAAGTTAAATTATTAATTGTTTTGTCTTTTCGGTTAGCATTTATCACAATCTCTTTCAGATGGGTTACCGTTTCTTCAAGAGCAATATCTAGCATCGTTTCTTTACCTGAGGTCACAATTACGTTTGGAATCACTACGTCTTTATAGCCCATGTACGAAACCTTTATTTCATATCTTTCAGGAGCTAAATCAGTAATGACATAGTTTCCATTGCTATCAGATACTGCACCTATTTTTGCATTGGAGTTGATGAGTTGTAGAATGACACCGGGAATAGTGGTTTTCGAAAGTTTGTCGGTAACCACACCGCGTATGTTTTGCTTGTTATTTTGAGCAAATAACATTTGGGAGAGGAAAAGGAAAATAAGCAACAGGGATTTGTTCATAAATGAGATTAGCGTTTGATTCTATTGAAATAAGCAAAAATCAAAAGTAAATTATAGGTTGCCATCTCTAATACAAAATCACTCTATAGGATAATTTTACCTCTAGAGTGTGTAATAATTTCACTGAGACCTTGGAATCACTTATGTGTAGGATTGCTCTAATGCATTTTTCTTCAAGCATAAACAGATACTGACACAACAATAGGTTATTCTCAAATATAAGCCACTCCAAATCATTTAGGATTTGTGGACTTAATGATTTTTAATTCACTATTGCACAAAACAAAAAACATAGGTTGTAAATTTGTGCGAGCCTAGAAAAAATAACCTTCAAAATGATCCCAAACAAAATTAACCCAAGCCTTTGGTTCCACACCCAAACAGGGAACATAGCAGATGTACTTGAATATTACCAAGCTGTTTTTGGAAATGATTTTCAAGCAGGGCACACCACCCCTTTAGGGAAAACGCCAAGTGGCAACACGGAACTTTGTGAAGTGAAAATTTTTGGTCAGAAATATGTTCTGATGAGTACTGAACAAGAACATCATCCATTTAATGACTCCATGTCTTTGACCATAAACTGTGAAGGACAAGCAGAAATTGATAAGTTTTGGAACTATTTCGTTCAAGAAGGAAATGAAGTTCAATGCGGTTGGTGTGTAGATAAATATGGACTCAGGTGGCAAGTGATACCCAATAACTTAGGCGAATTAATGAGTAAGCCCAATGCTTGGGAAGTTATGATGAATCAAAAGAAAATAGTGATTGAAGAATACTTGAAATAATATTGACAAACTTGAATTTTCATTTACTTTGTAAAGGGTAAAAAATATGGAAGCATCTTTTCTTATTTTATTGTTGGGATTGGCAGTGGTTGCTTTCCTTTATTCTTCTGTGGGGCATGGCGGTGCGAGTGGGTATTTGGCATTGATGTCTATTGCAGGCATTGCACCTGCTTTTATGAAATCATCAGCATTGGTAATGAATCTTGCTGTTTCAATAATATCCTTTATAGGCTTTTATCGTGCAGGTTTCTTTCGTTGGAAATTGTTTTTACCATTTGCTATTGCAAGTATTCCTCTTGCATATCTTGGTGGAATAATGGTACTACCCGATAGCATGTACAAAAAAACACTTGCTTTTTGCCTCTTCTTAGCAATTATTAGAATGGTGTATCAATTTAAAGACAATAAAGATTTTTTAAAACCAATACCTATTTGGGCAGGGCTTATTACAGGTGGAATCATTGGACTGATTTCTGGCATGATAGGTATAGGTGGCGGTATTTTATTAAGCCCATTTATCCTTTTAATGAGATGGGGAAACCTTAAAGAAACAGCAGCAGTATCGGCTCTATTTATTTTTGTCAATTCACTATCAGGTTTGTTTGGTCAGTTACATCAGGGCAATCTACACCTTAATGCTAACTTAGAATATGCAGTTGCATTTACAGTTGTAGGAGGACTGTTTGGCGCTTATTATGGTAGTCAAAAATTCAACCTACCTACCCTACGAAACATTCTGACAGCAGGCTTAATAATTGCTTGCTTGAAACTGATGCTCACGTAGTTTTTACGTTTCTCAATTGATAGCTCTATTTATTATAAGAATTTGTTGCAAATCATTTCTTATAATAAGCCTCTTTCACAGGCTTCAAAGGACGCCCCAACCAAAGCGGTCTTCTTAATCCATCGGGTCCGGGACCTGGGCGAGTCATCGCCAACCATTTACGATAGACTTCAAAAGATTTGTTGGTGTCTACATAAATATCACCGTAGGCATCCTCGCTTCCTGCTTTCTCAATACGCACTTTTTGATGCCAGCAATGCATGCCACTCACAGGGTCGGGATGCACGGGGAAAGTCATGTTTTGATGTACGCCTCCGTCTTTCCAAAATATAAGTTCGGAGTCGGGGTCGGCGCTTTTATAATTTTCAATTTGACGAACTAGGTTTATTTTATACTGACCCTTACCCACTTCTTTCATGTCCACAGTGCTCATCACCCAACGATTGGCTTGAGGGTCGTGTTCTCTTCGCCATCTTCCAAGATGATGTGAACAAGCAATCACACCCGGACGAATAGCTTCTGTAACCCAAACCTTATCAACAAAATAACCGATGTCGGTATGCACTTTCAATAAATCATTTGTTTGTACCCCCATTTTTTCAGCATCAGAAGTGTGCATCCAAATAGGATTTCTGTTTGAAATTTCTGCAAGCCATTTTGCATTTCCCGAACGGGTATGAATCATTGTTGGCAAACGGAAAGTAGGCACCAATGGAAACTCATTTTTGCTTTTATCCATTTCTCGCCAATAAATATGCGAGCGCACATAACCCGGAATGGCATACTCTGGCCATTGCCAATAAATCAATGTTTTAGAGAAAAACTCTTGTTTCTTCGATGGTGTTGCAAAGCCTTCTACAAACTTATCTTTCACCTTCACACCTGTCTGTTCGGTCATTTCTTTTTCATGCTGATACGCCACCGATTGATTGACCTCAAACGCCCCAAAACGTTTCATATAGTCGAGCGGAGAAAGTTGTTGCTTTGCTGCAACTTCCTTTAAGCCTGGAACATGATTGAAAATATGAGCGTAGTATTCGTCAATACTCACTTTTTGACCAGGATGGTTAGGCGATTCAAAATGTTGGCGCACACCCAAAGCACCATCGGGGTCAATTCTCCAAGAAAGCTCAATCCAAAACTCATCTTCCTCCCACACTTCACCCACATTGGCTTCGTAGGTATACTTCACTTCTTTGCCTGTCCTTCTTAAATACTCCCGTAACACAGGCTGTCTAAAAGCAATCCATTTACCCTGATGCGTTTCATAGCTATTTAAGTCATGACGCTCGGCAGCAAGCCCTGTAGGCAACACATAATCGGCAAAAAATGCAGTTTCATTCCATGTAGGCGTGATAGCCACATGACAACCAATCTGTTCACGGTCTTTAAACATTTCCATCCACGACATGCCATCTGGATAGGTCCAAACCGGATTGAACACACGGGTGAAATAAGTATCAAGTTTTCCTCTTTTTTCTTTTAAAAAATAAGGCAGCAAAATACTCATCTCATAATGCGTGAGCGGATATTCATCCGGATAATGCAATTCATTCCAAGAATTATTGGGAGCAGGCACATCAAACAATGTAGGTTTGAATTTGTTCCATGCATTTGGCAAAACACCGCCTTCAGTTCCTACAGCACCTACAAGAACTGATATAAAATGAAGCGCACGAGTTGCTTGCCATCCACCCAAATTTCCGGCGGCAGCACTTCGCCAACTATGACAAGCAAAACGAGTACCTGCCTTGCCAATTTCATGAGCTATTTCAGGAATCTTAAGCGCATCAATACCACATTCATCTGCAGCAAATTCAGGAGTGTATTCTGAATAAGCTACAGAAAGCGCTTGAATGAAATCTTCAAAAACTGGTGGTTTATTAGGGTTTAAATAAGCCAGATAATCTTGCCAGTTGACCCAGTTTTCTAAAAAATCTCTATTGTATAAACCTTCGTTGATAATGATGCGTGCCAAGGCAAAAAACAATGCAGCTTCTGTACCAGGCATAGGTGCTACCCAATAATTGGCACGAGCAGCTGTGTTGCTCAATCGAATATCTACCGCGCAAAGCTTTGCACCATTCATCATTCCATCTATAATTCGCTGCGCATGAGGATTGAAATAGTGTCCTGTTTCAAGATGCGAACTCAACAGCAAGATAAACTTGGCATTCGCAAAATCGGGAGAAGGTCGGTCATAACCACTCCAAATTGCATAGCCCAAACGGGCACTTGATGAACAAACATTGGTGTGCGAATTATGTCCATCCACACCCCAAGCCTGCAACACTCTTTCAATATAACCTTCATGCCCGGGTCTACCTACATGATACACAATTTCATTCGTGCGCTTTTCTTGAAGCGCTTTGCGAATTCTTGCAGCAATATCGTCCAATGCTTCACCCCAACTAACGCTTACCCATTTACCGGCACCTCTTTCACCTACTTGTTTCATAGGATAAAGAATTCGGTCGGTATCGTTAATTTGATTGATAGTAGCAGGTCCTTTAGAACACAAATGACCACGGCTTGCAGGATGATAAGGATTGCCTTCAAACTTTTGAATTTTTCCAGTTTGCTTGTCTATATAAGCCAACATACCACAAGCAGATTCGCAATTGAAACAAGTCGTGGGAACAATGGCATAATGACGTTCAACTTTTCGAGGCCATGCAGCTGCATCATTTTCTACAAAATCATCCCATTGTTCCGGCGCTGGATATTGCGACAATTCTTTGGGCGCAATCATTTCAGGTCCGGTCTTAGCTGCTTGTTTACCCCCTTCATATTTATCAAGCTTGGGAATAAAACCAAAGGATTCTGCTGTTTTTTCGAGAAAAGATTTCTTGTTGTTCATCAGCTTAAAGGAATGAGTTGAGGAGTTTTAATGAATAAATAACCAGTAGTAATGACGCCAGTAACAACCATGATGGAAGATAAAACCAAAGCCCAAGTGCCTAGCCCACAAAATGCAAGCACTATTGGAATAATATTGCCTATTAGCACAATCAAGACAAGCCAATGAAAACGATACTGTGTTTGGATGATTGAAGCAGCCAATTTAGATTCGTTCACATCGGTTCCCTTAAACAATAACCATGTAATAAGAAGATTCACAACATGCAATACAGGCATTAAACGATACTGTTCCAATAGGGTTGATTGAGGATAAAAAGACAATACGATTAACCCTAGAACAACCGCATGAATCAACATAATTGGTGCAGAAAGTGAATTGTTCCAAAAGGCTCTTCCTTTAGCTTGCGCAAATAGAAAGGCAGTATAAATTGCAGTTAGGATAGAAGTTGGAATAATTAATGCCATTAAAATAGCCGTCATCATTTCGGTAGATAGAAAGCAGGAAATGATAGTGAATGTAAGTAATAAACTATAACTAAGGAGAATGTAAGTTCCCCTTGACAACCAAGATTTGAATTGCGGACGAAAAACAATGTATAAAAACCGTTTGGGTTGTCGAAGGTCTTTAATTAACAAGGCTGCAGTATGCACCATGAATAATAAAGAAAGAGACATCATTTTTAGGATGAAGTCAGTGCTCATTTCAAAACCGAAGAAGTAGAGCATGGCAACAAGCAAACCAAGTCCTGCTGCAAGTGCTTTTGTATTGAGATAACCCACAACTTCCCATCCCCATAATATCCCTTTATCTGGTGCATCATATACTCTACGTGCCGGTTGGTTTTCAGGTTGATAGGACTCAGGTACCACATCTTTTTTAATGCCCACTCCTCGTTCTTGACTGCTCCATAAATAGTCATTTCGAGAACTAGAAGTCGGCTCTAAAGAGTTTGTATTAGCATTGATATAAAACAATTGAGGTGCAGTATTCTTTTCTGGTTTCCTAACTTTTATTTCCTGAGAACGGAGCAACTGTGCAATTTCCGATTCAGGATTTGACATGTCTCCAGCAATAATTGCATGTTCAGGACATACAACCACACAAGCAGGTTCCATGCCTGTATCAACTCGATGAGCACAATAATTACATTTTGCGGCTGTATTGGAAATCGGGTCAATATATAGGGCATCATATGGGCAGGCTTGTGTACAAGCTTTACAACCAATGCATCGGTTATTGTCAAAATCTACAATGCCATCATCTCTTTTGTATAAAGCGGCAACTGGGCATATTTCCACGCAGGGTGGCTTTGCACAATGATTGCAACGCATGACTGAAAAAGAACGGGTAGTATTGGGAAAAACATCTTCCTCAATATATTTCACCCAAGTTCTGTTCACACCTAAAGGAACATTATGTTCACTTTTACAAGCTACCGTGCAAGCATGACAACCAATACACTTTCGATTATCAATTATAAATCCGTATTGCTCCATATTTTAAGCAGCTTTTGGTGAGGTAATGAATGATTTTAATAAAGGATATGCCATCAAAAAGATACCAATGGCAACCCCAATACCAGAAATAGAAAATGCTTCAAGTATTGGACGAATGTGTTCCATTATGTCTCGAAAGTTTTCGTTAGAGAAAGCAATCGTTTCTTTACCTTTAATATAACCTGCAGTAATGAGTGATATCCAAAAAATGAAAAGAGAAATATTGGTTAGCCAATATCCAGCATCAATCATTTTTTTATTTTCTGCGTAGAGATTATTGTCTTTTTGAGTGGCAATAAAATACAATGAAGCCAATAGTATGGTGGTGTTAATTCCAATGGTAGTTCCCATTGCATGTGCTACGGTGATATGAGTGCCATGTGTATACTGATTGATTGCAGGTACGGAAATAATTATAGCCAGCAAAAGGTTAAGGAATATCCATAAATCAGCTGCAGTCAATAGTTTGCAAGATATATTATGAAAGTTCTTTTGCACCTCTGTAACTGTTTTTCTCCAACCCAAAATGATATTACCTACTATTAATAACTCAGTCATGCTGATGGCATAGGCTGTAATTCGAATCCAAGGAGAAGATGGAACAATGTAAGTATGATGTCCCCAATTGAACATCAAATTGGTGAAGCCAAGAAAGTAGAAAAAGAAGGTCAGGGGTTTTCGAGCAGTTTCTTTATTGCCACTTATTTTCTCCATCAGGTAAAAAGCAGAACCATAAATCAACATGTTCCAAGCCCCTACCATCGAACCCAATGATTTCCATTGAACAGTTACATCTCTAACAATATTATCCCTGAAGAATGGGAACAACCATAGGTAAGATTCTAAATAGGTGATGAAAAAAAATAGGATTCCTGTTCCCCACATCCAATAATAAACAGGGGCTTTGCTGAAGTTAATGGGCTTCACTATTTTTAAATAATTCCAGCCAAATAAGACCCAAAACAAAATTATAGGTAGTGCCAATTGAGGGGGATATTCTAAATATTCTCTTCCGCCAAAAACACCTGCGATAAACAGGGCAATGATAATTAAAGAAGTTGCAGTGAAAATATAAGATTGAAGCACAGCCTTTTTGCTAACACTTGAGGAGAGTGAATGCAAATCGTTGAGGTAATAATAAACACTCCCTGTAGCAGAAAGAATAATGAAAGCGGTTACAGAAAAAACATGCAGCGGTCGAAGTTTATAAAATGGTAGACTGCCGGAAAGAAAATCAGTTGTGATGTATTGTAGCCCGCCCAAAACACCACATAACAACCCAAAAAGCAGGAATAATAACCCTGCAATAATCATTAATCGGGTAGCAGATAAATAACTCTTCATAGTGGTGCAATTAGTTGTTGTTAAAAAATCGAGCAGTGTTATCAATATAAGTTAGATAGGCAATTAGTGCATCCGTTTCATCCTGCTTTAAATGGTAATTGGGCATTTTATTAAGTCCTGCTGTAAGGATTGCTATTGCATAAGTTCTTCCTTTTGTTGGCTGTGACATTTCATAAGTAAGATCGGGACCTAGATAACCACCAAGTCCATAAATCTGATGACATGCAATACAGTTTTTCTGTTGAAACAATAGTTTGCCTTTGGTTGCTAAAGCATCGGCATGAGGTGCATGTGAAGGTGCTTTTGTACCGAAGGTATAAGTAAAAATGGAATACCCAGAATAGGCAGTAAACAATAAAATAAAAACGAGTGGCTTTATACCCATAATTGCTGCAATTGGATTAGTTGCTATTTATTAATTCACAAAGATTTTTTGCAAGATTCTTTGCTTGAGTTCTGAGTTCATTAACCGCTGTACTTTCCCACAGCTCGCCTTTTAAAAAACCTCCGAGCGTAAATAGATTGAGATGAGATGTCCCATCTTTCTTCAAAATTCTAAACGTACTTACATCCGTTCTAATGCCTAATTTTAAGGGATCTTGATGGATTAGACCTCTCAACAAAGCGTCTTGTAAAAAATGATTAGAAGCAAGGCTTAAATTTGTTTCTGGCCCTGTACAATTAATTACCCTTGAGACCAAAATTTCATGAAATTGTTTTTCCTTCTTGTCGTAAAAAGAAAGGTGAACCAATCCATTCAATTCTTTAAGGTCAATCAGTTTTCCTGAATAAACTTTCAATCTACCATCTATACGGAGTTGTTGTATTTTATCAAAAGAATGAACAGGAATTCGATGGCGAGCCACGCCCCATAAATGGCGAAGACGATAGAAGAATTTTTTTCTTTCTGCTTCAGTCATTTGTTGCCATAATCTTTGGGTATGTGGACGTAATGAATCAATTACTGGCTCAGCTGAAACACCAAATTCTCTAACTGTTTTGATATGATGATTAACCAAACTAACCAGTTCATTTAAGTTAGGTTTTTCAGGAAGTTCTTCATGGAGCATTTGGTATTGCATGCCATTATGGCGATGCATGAGCATATTGAATCCGTTAGGAGAGATAGAAATGAACTTACCTTTATATCCTTGTTCCAAACAACCGAGAATAGTGTCCACCATTGTTAATCCATTGCCAATGATGAGAATAGGATATGCATCATTTAGGTTTTCAACAGTATCTTTCTGCCAAGGATTTTGGAAATAAAAGTCACTTTTATAAAAATTAGTGTTGACAATTGTTGGGTTTCTTGGCAAAAGATTTCCTGATGCAAGGACACATTTATCAACAACCATTTTTTCACCATTCTCTAAAGTCAACCACACTTCATCTTGATTACAATCCATTGAAACAACCGCTAATTCAACAATGCTTAATTGAATGTTTTTGGAAACTGCTTCCTGCATTGCTGTATGCCAAATAGAGTCCAAATAGTCTCCGTACAATTTCCGTGAAAGAAAAGAATTAGCAATCAAAGTCTTGTCCTTGGTCTTAAATACCTCTTGCGCCATCACCCAATCAAGAAAGTGATTAGGCTCCTCAGGAAAAGCACTCATTTTAGAGGCTACAACATTGAGTATATGCTTATCAGAATAAGGTGAATAAGCAATACCCCTACTAAGTTGTGATGAATTCTTTTCAAACACCAACAAATGAAAAGGTTGTTGTGCCTGACGAATTAACTGTGTTGCAGTCATCATGCCTGAAAAGCCACCACCGATAATACCAATTGAATTTGTCAACGAAAATTAATTTGTTTTGACAAAAGTAGTAATTCTACCTAATTAGTAGAGTATCTAGACAAAAAAATTATTTAGGCTTCTTTAAAAAAGACTGAATTGTTGTTTTTTGCATCACAAGTCTTGTTTGTTCACTTATTTTATTGAACTCTCGGCGCATAGTACAAGTTCCTTCATCAGTACAATCTTCACACTTTTCATAAAACTGAACGGCTACACAGGGCAATAGAGCAATTGCACCATCAAAGAGCCTGTAAATATCTGCAACTGTAATTTCCTTAGGGCTTTTTCTTAAATAATAACCACCTCCATAACCCGATTTACTGCCCAAATACCCTGCATTTTTTAAGTCAAGAAGTATTTGTTCTAAAAACTTCTTAGGGATATTTTCAGAGTTAGCTATGTCTGCAGTAAATAAGTTTCCCTTTTCATAATTAGCGCCCAATTTAATGAGTGCTTTAAGGGCGTATTTACATCGCTTCGACATCATAGAAAACAAATGTAAGACCATTGCAAAACAAAACCGCACCTGCATCCATTAACATTTCGTCTATTTTTAGTTAGATTTAGCTGCTATTTTTAGTTTTGTATTCACTTTTATTGCTTTAGAGGGCTTTTTTGCCCTCTTTTCAGCTGTTATTTT
>CAINUN010000100.1 GCA_903853805.1 uncultured Bacteroidota bacterium | reverse complement strand
ATGCATCCGTCATGACAACAGAATTACCTATCAAACATTGTGTGTTATCATTTAAAGTAAAGGCTGCAGTTGGCATTGCATATATCGTAACGTTATTGCTGTAAGCAGTTGAATTACTACAGCCATTGTTATCTGTAACAGTTAAATTAATAGTCTTATTACCAGAAGTTGCATAAGAAGTAGTGTTTGGACCTTGCACCGCAAAAGTATTCGGTGAACCGCCTGCTACACTCCATGCCCATGTATTAATAGTTCCACTTCCGTTTGATGAAGCATCCGTCATGACAACAGAGTTACCAGTCAAACATTGTGTGTTATCGTTTAAGGTAAATGATGCGGTTGGTTGTGCATATATTGTAACGTTGTTGCTGTATGCAGTTGAATTACTACAACCATTATCATCGGTAACTGTTAGGTTAATGGTTTTATTACCTGAAGTTGCATAAGAAGTAGTATTAGGCCCTTGTACTGCAAAAGTATTTGGTGTGCCACCTGCTACACTCCATGCCCATGTATTAATTGTTCCACTTCCATTTGATGATGCATCCGTCATAACTACAGAGTTACCTGTCAAACATTGTGTGTTATCATTTAAGGTAAATGATGCGGTTGGCATTGCATATATTGTAACGTTGTTGCTGTATGCGGTTGCGTTACTACAACCATTGTTATCGGTAACAGTTAGGTTAATGGTTTTATTACCTGAAGCTGCATAAGAAGTAGTATTAGGACCTTGTACTGCAAAAGTATTTGGTGTGCCACCTGCTACACTCCATGCCCATGTATTAATTGTTCCACTTCCGTTTGATGATGCATCCGTCATGACTATAGAGTTTCCCGTCAAACATTGTGTGTTATCATTTAAGGTAAATAATGCGGTAGGGTTTCTATATAAAGTAACAGTATAAGTATTTGTATTGGTAGCATCTTGTGATGTCACTTTAATATCTACTGTATTTGTACCAGCAATTAAAGACAAAATAATTGGGGTTGCATCAGGTGTCGATGAATACCCACCACCATTAAGCTGATATTCTACAATTCCGCCATAACCTGAAGCTACAGTAGGGGTAACAGAAATACTAGCTAATGCACTTGAAATACATGCTTGATATGAATAGGTACCTGCTGCAAAAGAAGGACTTATGGTAGTTGACGGACTAGTTAATGTCAAATTGTCTAAATCAGCGTTTGTAGTTGGTGGATTTCCAAATGAAAATGGAGAGAAAGAACCAGAGTAATTAAAACTTACATTATATGGCCCAGAACCAGTTGGGGTAGCTGTTGCCACTTGATCCCAACCAGACCCATTATAGTGAAAAAGTGCTTTAGTACTTGTTGGTGAAACACCAGCAGGTAAATCGGATGCAACAAATTGAAAACTGATAGTAGCACTTCCAGGTTGTGAACTTGGCGTAATATCAAACTGTCTTGATACTGATTTTGCAGCGGAATAAGCAGACAAGTTACCATTTACACCTGAAAAAGGACCTGTAGCAGATGTACCAACACTAAAGGAAACACCACCACCATTTGAAATAGACAATGGAATATTTGAACTTCCAGAATTTGGTACTAATGGAAAAGTAACCGGTGAACCACTCACTGTTTGGGTTAAAAAAGCACCTGTTGGAACAATTAATTTTCCATTGCCATTTAATGTAGTAGTACCATTTACTAGTATTGACGCTCCAGAGGCAAGAGTTAATGAATAACCATTATTTATTATAAGATTATTGACTGTTATTGTACCTGAATTAATTGTTACATTAGCATTAATGTCAACCTCTGAATTACTCAGTGGAACAGCATTTCCAACCCAAGTAGATGCTGTATTCCAATCTCCATTTGAATTAGCTGAATAATTACTTCTAGTAACAGTAGTGGTGTAGGTTTTAATAGTACTACCATCTTCTGCTGTTACTTTTACATCTATTGTATTTGTTCCAAAGTTTAGAGAAAGTGCTGAAGATGCATTTCCGCTAGTCACACTTGTATAAGAACTACCATTAACCCTTGCTTGAATTGTAGCATTTCCGTCAGCTGCGGTTGGAGTTACGGTAACTGATGATGTGGCACTTGAAACACTTGCCGTATAAGATATTGTTCCTGATGAAAAACTAGGTGATAAAGTACCTGAACTAAGTGTAAAATTTGATAAATTAGCATCTGTGGAAAATGTAGGGGAAATCCAATTACTCGTATTACCAGTCTTAGCAAAATTATACATGGTAGCACTAGAGTTACCTGTTGCATCCACTAAAGTAGAAGAAATACCTGTATTATTAGCGTTTGCAGTACCCTCATTTAGTTGAGCATAAAACTTCAAATTTGAAGAATAAGATCCACTATAACCACCCATATCAGTTGAAATTTCAGAAGCAGATCTAGCAGTATTCCATATCTGAATTTCGTCAATATACTCATTTATAAAACCAGTGGTTGTACCACCATAGGTGTAAGCCATATTCTCACGTCCAAATCGATAACCAACACTGGATGACCTTAAGTCCAAATTTGTATTGTATAAACCAGTCATTTCTAATGACCCGTTGATGTATACTCTAGTATTACCATTTGATGCATCATGAACCATAGCTAAATGATACCAAGTATTAGCACTCAAAGTTGTATTACCAACAGGGTGAGAAATTGCTGTCATACAACATTTGTAACTGCCTAGTTTACCATCTGTGCGAAGCTGAAGTTCAATACTCCATCCACCAAAATTATCATCACCTCTAATTACGATTGGCGAATTTACTAGCGGCAAAGTTGAGTATTTAAAGTAAAACTCAACAGTTTGACTTTCGTTGTCAGCTGTTATTGAAGCAGGAATATCAATAAAATCATCTGTACCATCGAAATGTAAAACTGACCCTGACTGACCAAAAGCGGTTGTTAGGGTACAAAACACTACAAAAAGGCATATTAATCCTGTTTGCAAAACTCTCAAGTTCCTCATAAAAGATGTTTTCTTGGTTAAAGAAATTAGGAATAATGGTTAAAAATAGTTGGTCAGCATTTGTTAATTTCAAATTGTTAACGGTTAACAATCACTTAACAAGCTTTTAAAATGCAAATGTAACAAAAAACTTGTACTAAAGTTATCAAATTATCAACAATTAAATTCAATGGTATTCAAGTCAGTTTCAAAAAACTAAATTATCAAGTCCAAATAGAGAATTTGCTTTCTTTAAAAAACATAAAATTCTACCTTAAATTAAAAATCCCCAAAAAACTGATTTTCAGAAACAAGATGGAATCAAATTCAGATTTGCACTGTATAATGACGGCAATCATTAAAAATACCACACACCAAAAATACTTTTGCAGCAAATTAATTCTTGTGAAGTTTTTGATGATGTTGCTATTTGTGACATTTGTATTTAAAGCAAATGCTCAAAATCCAGCCCCTTGGAAAGCGCCAACATTTGCTGATACTCTTCAAAATCCTCTAGTAAATGACAACCCCCAAAATGGCAAAAAAGTGTTCATGTCCATTTGCTTTGTTTGCCATGGAGAAAAAGGAAAAGGAGATGGCATTGCGAGTGCTCAACTAAAACCCAAACCAGCCAATTTCACTTCCGATTTTATTCAAAACCAAAGTGATGGAGCATTATTTTGGAAACTATCAACAGGGCGTGGTGCAATGGTTTCATTTCAAAAAACACTTACACCAATTCAGCGATGGCAAATGGTGAATTACATACGTTTTTTAGGTAAAAAATAAAGATTATGAAAAAATCATTAATTGCTCTAGTTTTTCTACTTACAGCCAATATGCTAAAAGCACAAGAACCCATTAATTCAGAGCCAAACACTAAAGATAAAAAAGAGGCTTCATTCCTTTTATCAGGATTTGGTTTTACTGAAGTTTCAAAAGAAGATAAGTCCGATGAAGCCATGACCTATATTGGGATTCACCCGATAATACTTTGGAAGAAAGACCGTTTCTTTTTTGAAGAAGAACTTTCTTTGGAAAGAATGAATGGAAAAACTTCTCTAGAAGTAGAATTTGCAGTTTTTCATTATAAAATTTGCAAAGGACTGGAATTAGGTGCAGGGAAATTTTTAAGTCCATTTGGCATTTTTTCTGAAAGAATACATCCATCTTGGGTGAATAAATTTGCTGATAATCCTTTAGGATTTAGCCATGACGCTGAATTTCTTGCAGGTCCTATGACCGAATTTGGATTTGAAGCTGAGGGCGCATTACAATTCGGTCCTTCGAAAGTTAATTATGTAGTTTATGCTACAAATGGACCATCCTTGGTTACAAACGACCCAATGATGAACGGAATGTTGATGTTTGAAAACATCCCCGACAATAACGACAATAAAGCACTAGGTGGTCGAATTGGTTTTCTACCATTTTCCAATTCTTGTTTTGAAATTGGCTTATCTCAACAAATAGCAAAAGTTGGAGATAAAGAAAATGAAACATACCGAAATGTTGGTGCAAGCCTTTCAGCAATTGATTTATCTTTTAATCACAAACTCAACTTCATCAAAAGTAATTTTGAATTGAAAGCTCAGTACAATACTATTAATGTTGATAAAACAGTTTACATGGTCGACACTTCAATGACGGGGGTTGACTCTAATTTCACTAGCAATAGTACTGCCTATTTTATTCAAGCTTCTCTGAGACCTTCTTTTGTAGAAAATGATTTTTTGAGTCGTTTGGAATTGAATTGGCGGTATTCACATATTGAACTTCCAGAAACTGCTGCATGGGCAAACCATGTAAGTCAAGTAACTTTTGGATTAAATTACTGGTATTCTTGGCGCTCTGTGATAAAACTAAATTATCAAACCAATGAAAACGAATACAATAAAGAACAATCTAGCAAATTGTTTTTGCAATGGGGCTTTGGATTTTAATACACAGAATAAAAAACAATAAACATGAACAGAATTAACCAAATCTCAGTCTTTACACTATTTGTGGCTTTAAGCTCATTTATTTTATTCGCTTGCGCAGCTCCATCAAAAATTACTGAAAAATCTGGTGCTCAACTTTGGGCTGAAAACTGTCAACGTTGTCATAATAACCCTCCTCCAGATGCTTTTGGTGATATGCAATGGGGTGTCATAACTACTCACATGGCATCTAAACTAGCTATAACTGATGATGAGGAGGAAAAGATTGTTGAATTTTTGAAGTCAGGAAACTAAATTTGCCGTTGTTTTCACCAAATGATTCGGAATATTTTCAAGAACTTTTTGACTTGTGTATTATTGACTCAAGGATTTTCTATTGCAACTTTTGCTCAGGAAATTAGCAACACTATGCCGAATTCTGACCCACATTTTATTGACAATCTATCTTTGCCACCCAAACGTTCTTATGGCAAGATGGTGGTAACAGAGTCAGTACCTGAGCCACAATTAATCAATCGCTATGATATCCCTGAAATAGCAAAAGTCGAAGCTGAAGTGACCCCTGAAGAAAAAAAAGAGGAAGCCACAATAAAAACTTACACACTTCAGGGGATTGGAACAACAGCAACTACCAATGTTGCTTTGTATAATTTCATTGACGAATGGTATGGCGTTCGCTACCGTCTTGGTGGTCACGATAAAAATGGAATTGATTGTTCTGCTTTTGCACAAAAACTTTATGAACAAGTGTTTGGCACATCTTTGCTAAGAAGTTCCGTAGAGCAATTCAAAAGTTGCGATAAAATAATAGACCATAACAATTTAAAGGAAGGCGATCTTGTTTTCTTCCAACACACTTATGGTAGAAGAAAGAAAAAAAGAACTCGCATTTCACATGTAGGTGTTTATTTATCAAACAATTTCTTTGTACATGCCTCCACTTCTCAAGGTGTAACTATTAGTAGTCTTAACGAACCTTATTGGAAAAGGATGTTCGCTGGTGCGGGAAAAACAATTTGCTACTAAACATAGTTTTGTTTGCAGACACAGACACTATAATTCACTCTAAACTCTTAGTTAAAAAAACTTAAGTCGATTGGTTGCAACTGAATATGAGAGTTTTGTTTGTGCTTTTGAACTTCACGCCATTAAAGAAAGTAAACCAGTTTATCTAAAAAAGGGTTTCAAATTCATAATGAAACCTATAACACTAAACATTTGGAGTATTAACTTGCTGTTATTATTAGACTTCAATCAAGTCCCTCACATTCAGAGAATTTACACCAATAATGTGCTTGAATTCTGATTAACTAATTGCAATAGTATAATCATGCATTCTATGATCTCTTAAAAAAAATCTTATCACAAGCACGAAATTTAAACATCAACCCGTACCTTTGCACCTCATTTTTGAAAAGTAATTAATAAAAATAACAATGGCAGACTTACGCTTACAGCGCAACTTTGGTATTGCAGCGCACATTGATGCCGGTAAAACCACAACCACAGAACGCATTCTTTACTACACTGGTGTAAACCATAAAATTGGAGAGGTGCATGAAGGTGCCGCTACTATGGATTGGATGGCCCAAGAACAAGAACGTGGAATTACCATCACTTCCGCAGCAACCACATGTTTTTGGAATTTCCCAACTACTCAAGGTAAAAAATTACCAGAAAGTAAAAACTATAAATTCAATATCATTGACACTCCAGGTCACGTGGACTTTACTATTGAGGTAGAGCGTTCGTTGCGTGTTTTAGATGGTCTTGTTGCTCTTTTTTCAGCTGTAGATGGCGTTGAGCCACAATCAGAAACGGTATGGCGTCAAGCTAATCGTTATAGGGTACCTCGTATAGGTTTTGTAAATAAAATGGATCGTGTAGGTGCCGACTTCTTGATGGTTGTTCAACAGGTAAAAGAAATGTTGGGCGCTAAGGCTGTTCCACTTCAATTACCAATTGGTGCTGAAGACCACTTTAAAGGAGTTGTTGACCTAATAACCATGAAAGGGATTATTTGGGATGACGCGACTCAAGGAATGACTTATGCTGAAACTCCTATTCCTGATGACATGAAGGAAGAAGCTGATTTTTGGCGTGCACACCTTGTTGAAGCCGTTGCTGAATATGATGATACTTTAATGGAGAAATTCTTTGAAGACCCTAACAGTATTTCTGAAGATGAGATTCATGAAGCAGTTCGTAAGGCTTGTATTGACTTGAGTATCGTTCCGATGATGTGTGGTTCTGCTTATAAGAATAAAGGAGTTCAAGTTGCTCTTGATGGTGTTATTCGTTACTTGCCTAGTCCGCTTGATGTAGAAGCTATAAAAGGACTTAATCCTGAAACTGGTGAAGAAATTATTCGTCAACCAAATGCTAAAGAACCTTTTGCAGCCTTGGCTTTTAAAATCATGACTGATCCATTTGTGGGTCGTTTAGCATTCTTCCGTGCATATTCTGGTCGTTTAAACTCTGGTTCGTATGTATTTAATGTACGTTCTGGTAAAAACGAGCGTATCAGCCGCATCATGCAAATGCACGCCAACAAGCAAAATCCAATTGATTTTATCGAAGCTGGTGATATTGGCGCAGCAGTTGGTTTTAAAGATATTAAAACAGGGGATACGCTTTGTGATGAAAAAAATCCAATCGTACTTGAAAACATGTTCATTCCTGAACCTGTTATTGCCATTGCTATTGAGCCAAAAACCCAAGTAGATGTTGATAAAATGGGAATGGCAATTGCCAAACTAGTGGAAGAAGATCCTACACTTCGTGTGAATACTGATGAGGATACAGGTCAAACTATTCT
Organism: uncultured Bacteroidota bacterium; assembly: GCA_903853805.1. GTDB lineage: Bacteria > Bacteroidota > Bacteroidia > Chitinophagales > Chitinophagaceae > JAFIGV01. The sequence goes on along the minus strand of CAINUN010000100.1, from coordinate 74,944 downwards.
TCGTGGTATGGGTGAACTTCATCTTGAAATCATTATTGACCGTATGCGTCGTGAATTTAAGGTGGAAGTGAATCAAGGTGCTCCTCAGGTTGCTTATAAAGAGGCTTTTAACCAAATGGTTACGCATCGCGAGGTTTATAAAAAACAATCGGGTGGTAGAGGTAAGTTTGCTGATATTCAATTTGAAATTGGCCCTGCTGATGAAGAATTCTTGAAAGAAGGAAAAGGAACTTATCAGTTCATCAACGATATTTTTGGGGGCTCTATTCCTCGTGAATTTTTCCCTGCTATTCAAAAAGGTTTTGAGGCTTCGATGACTACGGGTCCTTTGGCTGGTTTCCCGGTAGAGAATATGCGTATTCGTATTTTTGATGGTTCTTTCCATGCTGTTGACTCGGATTCTATGTCTTTTGAATTATGTGCTAAGTCTGGTTTTCGCGATGCTGGTAAAAAAGCAAAACCTGTTATTCTTGAGCCAATCATGAAAGTAGAGGTTATTACTCCTGACCAATACATGGGTGATGTAACTGGCGACTTGAATCGTCGTCGAGCAATGCTTGAAGGTATGGACACTCGCGCTGGCGCTCAGGTTATCAAAGCTAAAGTACCCTTGAGCGAAATGTTTGGTTATGTAACTCAACTTCGTTCTTTGTCTTCAGGACGTGCTTCATCTACTATGGAGTTCAGCCATTATGCACAAGCTCCACGTAATATTGAAGAAGAAGTAGTTTCAAAAGCAAGAGGAAAAGCTTCGGATAAATAAAGGCTGTTTAGTTGTTCATTTGTGTTTTTAGGAGGCTGCTTTAATAAGTAGCCTCCTTTTTTTAATTCAATAATTAATCATAAATACGAACAAGGATAATTCTCAACTTCATTCTCAACTTCAATATCCAAACTCTATCTTTGCCTCCTAAATTTTTTCAACTAAATGAGTCTCGAATTCAATAAGAACGATGACGCGATGCGCCTTGCTATCAGCCAACTCAAACAACGCCATGCACAAGTGTCACTTGGTGGTGGAAAGAAAGCTATTGAAAAAGCAAAAGAGCGTGGTAAAATGTCGCCACGCGAAAGGATTCAATACCTTATCGATAAAAATTCGGAGTTTATGGAGCTTGGTTCATTTGCGGGTTGGGAAATGTATGAAGAACATGGCGGTTGCCCTGCAGGTGGCACAGTTTCTGGGATTGGCATCGTTTCTGGAAGGCAATGTATGATTGTGGCTAACGATAATACGGTGAAAGCAGGTGCATGGTTTCCTATTACAGGAAAGAAAAACCTACGCATGCAAGAGATAGCAATGGAAAATCGTTTGCCGGTGATTTATATTGTTGATAGTGCAGGTGTATATCTTCCATTGCAAGATGAAATTTTCCCTGACAGAGAACATTTTGGAAGAATCTTTCGCAACAATGCACAAATGAGTGCCATGGGCATTTCGCAAATTGCTGCAGTCATGGGAAGTTGTGTAGCAGGCGGTGCTTACCTACCAATCATGAGCGACGAAACCTTAATGGTAGAAGGCAATGGTTCTATATTCCTTGCAGGACCTTATCTTGTTAAAGCTGCTATTGGAGAGGAGATTGATATTCAAACATTGGGTGGTGCGAAAACGCACAATGAAATCAGTGGCATTGCCGATTATAAATTTGACACAGAGCAAGATTGCCTTGACCAAGTGCGTCGCATTATGGATAAATTAGGCGAAAAAGAACATGCAGGTTTTGATAGAATCAAACCGGAATTGCCGAAGAAAGATGCTACTGAAATTTACGGCATGATTACTACCGACAATAGTAAGCCTTATGATGTGGTAGAAATCATTGAACGCATAGTGGACAATAGTGAGTTTGATCAGTTTAAGAAAGATTATGGCAAAACGATAGTCTGTGGGTATGCACGCGTTGACGGATGGGCTGTGGGTATAGTAGCCAATCAAAGAAAAATTGTGAAAAGTGGTAAAGGAGAAATGCAAATGGGCGGCGTTATTTATTACGACAGCGCCGATAAAGCCGCTCGATTCATTCAAAATTGCAATCAAAAGAAAATTCCTTTGTTATTCCTGCAAGATGTAACTGGCTTTATGGTGGGCAGTCGTAGTGAACATGCTGGCATAATAAAAGACGGAGCCAAATTGGTGAATGCCGTTGCGAATAGTGTAGTTCCTAAAATCACCATTATCACTGGCAATTCTTATGGTGCTGGCAATTATGCTATGTGTGGCAAAGCCTATGATCCAAGGTTTATATATGCATGGCCAAATGCCCGAATTGCAGTAATGGGTGGAGAGCAAGCTGCTAAGACCTTACTACAAATACAAGTAGCAGCATTGAAAGCAAAGGGGGAAATCATTGAACCTGATAAAGAAACGGCATTGTTGAAAGAAATAACTGAGAGATACACCAAACAAACTTCGCCATACTATGCTGCTGCACGTCTTTGGGTAGATGAAATAATAGATCCCGTAGACACTCGCAAACGTATTTCTGATGGCATCAAAGCAGCAAACCAGTCGCCAATTACAAAAGAATGGAAAAGCGGGGTGTTTCAAGTATAACTAATATACAGTAAAGTGACACACAATTGATTTTTCATTTTCAATAAGTGTGCCCAAAAACATAATTAACTCAAACTCTTAAACGCCACCCAACATAACATACCTACGCCGGTTTGCATTGCCGTTTCGTCAATATTGAAATGTGCATTATGAACGGGCGCGGTGAATGTTTTATTGTTTTTATTGGTGCCTATGCGAAAGAAACAACCGGGAACATGATGGGTATAAAAGCTAAAATCTTCGGCAGCCATGCGCATATTGAGTGTATGCACATTTTGAGCGCCCATAAATTCACGGGCAAGGTTTTCTGTCTCTATAGTTAGGTGTGGATCGTTGAATAAAGAAGGATAACCAACAGGGATTTCTACGATTGCTTTTGCACCAAAAGAAGCACAAATTTGTTCGGTAATATCTTTTATCCAACAATGGGCTTCATGACGCCAAGTTTCATCCATTGTGCGCAGTGTGCCTAAGATTTCAACCTTATCTGGAATGACATTGGTGGCATTGCCACCAGCAATTTTTCCAAAGCTCAACACCGAAGGAATCAATGGATTGCCTTTGCGCGAAATAACTTGTTGTAATGCTGTAATGACTTGCGCGGCTATCGTAATGGGGTCAATGGTTTGATGTGGTAATGCTGCATGACCACCTTTTCCTTCAATAGTGATGTAAATTTCATCGGCACTAGCCATATACTGTCCCGCACGAAAACCTACCGTGCCACTTGGTAAATGTGGATAGACATGAAGTGCAAAAATGGCTTCTGGCTTTGGATTCTCAAGCACTCCTTCTTTAATCATGAGGCTGGCACCACCAGGATGTTTTTCTTCTCCAGGTTGAAAAATGAGTTTGATTGTGCCTTCTATTTCATCTCTGATTTCATTCAGAATTTTAGCAGCAACCAACAAACAAGAAGCATGTACATCATGACCACAAGCGTGCATCACACCTTCATTATTTGATTTGTAGTCAATTTCATTGGCTTCAAGAATAGGCAAGGCGTCTAAATCTGCACGAAGGGCAATACATTTTTTTTCTTGATTTTTTCCTTTTATCAAAGCGACAATACCAGTGCCAGCAACTCCTGTTTCATGTTCAATGCCATATTCTTTCAATTTAGAAGAAATAAACGCAGCCGTATTAAACTCCTGAAAAGAAAGCTCAGGGTTGGCATGAATATGATGGCGAATTGCACATACTTCGTTGAAGTATTGAGCGGCTTTTTCTTTGATTTGGTTAATCATTTTTAAACGTGTTTATTTCAATAATATCCGGCACAACAATCACGGGTGAAAATTCTTTGCTTATTTGGTTAGCAAATTTTTGGGCATCAGCACGATTTGTGTAGTCACCAATTTTCACTCGATATTGTGGTTGGATATAGGTAAGATAGGTTTTGATATTGGGGAATTTTTTTACAAAATCTACTTTAAGTCGATTGGCTTCTTCGCGCTCATTACCATTATATATCTGCACTCTAAACCCTTTCCCTGAGCGAATTACACCTGATTTTATTTGTGGATTAGTGGCTATTGCTCTTGGTTTTGATTTTAGATATGCTGTGAGAATTTCCAATTTCGGATCAGCATGAATGACAACGCTTTGTTGGTCTTGTTCATACACTTTTATTTGTGCAGGTAAGGACAAGCAACACAATAAAAATGAACACACAAACAAAATTCTTTTTACAATCACTATTTACGACTTATGACTTTCTTCAACAATAGCAATACTTGCGCTACAACCTAAGCGAGCAGCACCAGCATCTACAAGTTCTTTTGCAAAAGTATAATTGCGAATGCCACCTGAGGCTTTGATTTCAATATTTTCAGGTAAATGTTTTCGCATCAATTCAACTGCATGAACTGTTGCTCCAACCTCAGCATAACCAGTGGAAGTTTTCATAAAATCAATGCCAAGTGGCGTATAAATTTCGCAGCATTTGATGATTTCATCATCGGTTAGTAAACCACTTTCTACAATGACTTTTAATTTCTTGCCCTTTTCATGAACCAATTCAATGCATGCTTTCATTTCTTCTTCAAGAAATCCCCAATCCTCATTTTTTAAAGCAGCTATGTTATGCACCATATCTAATTCATCAGCGCCATTTTCTAAGGCATTCACAATTTCTTGTCCTTTAGAAACTGTGCTGCTATAACCAAAAGGAAAGCCTATCACAGTTGCCACTTTTACAGAGCTTTCCTTAGTAAGTTCTTTGGCAATGTGAACGTAACAAGGAGGCACACAAACAGCCGCTAAACAATAGGCGATAGCATCTTTGCACAATTGTTCAACATCTTTAATGGTAGTAGTCGGCTTAAGAATAGTATGGTCAATGTAAGATGCAATGTTCATGGTATCTATTTGGAAGGACGAAACTAAGAAAAAGACACCGACCACATTTCAAGTTTTTGATGCTACCAATAACTCCAAACTACTTTTTAAAATATTTTTCATGATTTTAAGTTTCAACCCCTATATTTGCACTCCCAAAAATCTACTCAAAGGGAGGACCTAAAATTTGGAACAAAATCAATTAATTAACGACCAAAATCAGTTAACTGAATCTGAAAACCAAAATCAGGACGCTCAGGTGGCTACTGCCCCTAAAATTTTTGTCACAGTTGATACTACATCGCACGATGATTTCGACTGGAGCGTTGACAAGCGTAACGTTGCATCTTATAACCAAGACACGCGCGAACAAATGGATAAGGTGTATGACAGCACCTTTAAAGAAGTCTCCGACTCTGAATTGTTGTTGGGAACATTGGTAGGTCTTACAAAGACTGATGCCATTGTAAACATTGGCTTTAAGTCGGACGGTCTCATTTCACTAAACGAATTCCGCGACATGCAGGATATCAAAATCGGTGATGAGATTGAAGTTATGGTAGTGGAAAAAGAAGACAAACATGGTCATCTTCACCTCAGCCGTAAAATGGCAAGAGCAGCTCGTTCTTGGCAACAAATCGTTGAATTCTACAAAACCGGCGAAGTGGTTACAGGTACTATTACCTCTAAAACTAAAGGCGGTCTTATTGTGGATGTTCATGGTTTGGAAACCTTCTTACCAGGTTCACAAATTGATGTGAAACCAGTTACCGACTACGATCAGTATGTTGGTAAAACGATGGATTTTAAAGTGGTGAAAATCAACGAAGCCATCCGTAACGCAGTTGTATCTCATAAGGCACTTATTGAAAGTGACATTGAGCAGCAACGTAGTGCCATCATTGGTAAACTCGAAAAAGGTCAGGTACTTGAAGGTACTGTTAAGAATGTTACCGACTTCGGTGCATTTATTGACCTTGGTGGGGTTGATGGCTTGTTGTACATCACAGATATTAGCTGGGGTCGCATCAATCATCCATCAGAGGTTCTTGAAAACGGTCAAAAACTTAATGTTGCCGTTCTCGATTATGATGATGAGAAAAAGCGTATCAGCCTTGGCTTGAAACAATTAACGCCACATCCTTGGGATAATTTCAATGATGAAGTTGTTGAAGGATCTAAAGTAAAAGGTAAAGTGGTGAACATTGAAGATTACGGAGCATTCCTCGAAATTCTTCCAGGTGTTGAAGGATTGGTTCACGTGTCTGAAATCACGTGGTCTTCTCAACCAATCAATGCTAAAGAATTCTTCAAAATGGGAGAAGAGCATGAAGCATTAGTAGTGTCGCTTGATAAAAGCGAACGCAAGATGAGCCTTTCTATCAAGCAACTTAGCAATGATCCTTGGGAAACTATTGAAGATAAGTATCCTGTTGATAGCCGTCATAATGGTACTGTGAAAAACATTACTCCTTATGGTGTGTTTGTTGAACTAGAATCAGGTATAGGTGGAATGATACACATCAGTGATCTAAGTTGGATTAAACGTTTCAATCACCCAGGCGAATTCACTAAGAATGGCGCTGAGATTGAAGTAATGATTCTTGGTATTGATAAAGAAAATCGCAAACTCTCATTAGGTCATAAACAATTGGAAGAAGATCCTTGGAATACATTTGAGTCTGTTTTCCCAATGGGTTCTTTGCACGAAGGTCATGTGACTAAAAAAGATGACAAAGGCGCTACAGTTCAATTACAATATGGATTAGAAGCTTATTCACCTGCTCGTCATCTTCGCAAAGAAGATGGCAGTAACGTGACAATGGACGAGACCATTCCTTTCATGATTATCGAATTCGACCGCAATGATAAGCGCATCATGGTTTCTCATACCCGCGTTTGGGAACAAACAAAAGTAGAAGAAAAAGATGCTGCCCGTAAAGCTGCAAAAGCTGATGACGATAATACTAAGAAAGCTGTGAAAAACGTTCAGAATAAGGTTGAAAAACCTACGCTTGGAGATCTTGGCGCATTGGCTGCTATAAAAGCAAAAATGAAGAAAGCTGACGACGAAGCAGAAGCCGAAGGCTAATATTCAGAAATATCATAAAAAAGCCACCTCAATTGAGGTGGCTTTTTTATTTAAAACCTTCATTTAAAATTATTTTTTAGCTGCTACTTTTTGAAATTGTCTTAATTCTTGCATTTCCTGAGGAATGATTACTTCATTGTTCATGTATTTTGATTGTAGAAAAAGTGCTCTTTTATGCTCAGGAAATTTTAGTAAAATTTCATCTAATAAAGGTTTTACTTCGGGGTCTCTTTGAAACACGGGAGTCTTTTCTGGTAATGAAGATTTAATACGATCAGGCATTTTTTTAATTAACGCCTCAATCGTTGCCAGTTTAGAGGTAGGTATATTATTAGCCTGTTTTGCCTTAGCTAATAATCCTATAATTTGTTTTTTAGTTAAAAATCCTCGCTGGTTATATTGTTTAAAATAACCAATTATTAAAGAGGATAAAGGAAACGCTTCCAAAGTACTTTCCAACACTTCTTCTACGATATCAAACCTTTGTTTTTGTGGAGTTATTCTTCTCAACATTTCAATAATATATCTTCGTTGGCATGAAGGTAAACAATTATTACTTCTTATTGATTAAAAAAAGGTCTGAAACAATATTTTAATAAGTAGTGATGAAATGTATTTTAGTTTTTTGTAGTAATTAAGAACCATTACCAAATCAAAAAGCGGGAAAATAATGATTTATCAATGTAAAAAGCCCCAATAAAGGGGCTTGACGTTCTTGTAGAAGGCATTAATAACTAAATTCTAGTACTGTTTCCAAATATCAATATGCCCACGGTAATAATGTGGATTATTATGAGCTGAAGCAGAGTAATACATACGGTAATAACCAGGAGACATGTTCAAGCCTGAATAATCAAAGTGCTTGAACTGATCACCGAGGAAAAGGTGCATAGATTTTAAGTAAAAAACGTTTTTGTTCTTATCAATAATCACCATTTTGAAGTTCTCTGGCTTAGAAGCAAACAGTCGAATAGCCTGTGTGTCAGCGCAAGGATTTGGATAAAGTGCAGTAATGCTCACATCAGCTTTATCGTATCCTGTAAGATCTACAGAATCTAAAGGAGCCAATAAATCATAAACCCAGTTAGGCCAATCTTCTTGTGTATATTCATCACTAACATCACCAATGCTGCCAAGAAAGTTGTGATTAATATCGTATTGCCTAATGCAAGTGAAATCAAGATTGCTTGCTGATGGTCCCAAGGTTTTCTTTTTATCGCAGCTAGAAGTGAAAGCAAGTGCTATTAAACAAACTGCAAGTATGCGCTTCATGTCAAAAATTTAATGCAATATAGAATTTCCATTTCTTTTTATCCAATGAAGTAGAAAATTTCTTTTTGAAATCATTTTCTTAGATTGCAGAAAACTATTTTATGCTTCGTAAGGTTATGTTCTTTTTGTTCGCAGTTTTGGTGATTATTCAGTTTTTTCACCCTGCAAAAAATGATTCTAAAGACTATACAAAGGATATAGCAAACGTTTATCCAGTATCAGATACTATTAAGAAAATACTCGAAAAGGCTTGCAATGATTGCCACAGTAATAGCACTAACTATCCTTGGTATAGTAATTTTCAACCAGTTGCTTGGTGGCTACAAGACCATATTAATGAAGGTAAGAACCATTTGAATTTCAGTGTTTTTGCAACCTATTCTTTGAAAAGACAAGCGCATAAATTGCATGAAGTAGCTGAAATAATCGAAGAGGAGGAAATGCCTTTGAGTAGCTATACGCTCATTCATAAAGAAGCTATTTTGACCAAGGAAGAAAAAAATGCTTTAATCAATTGGGCTAAAAGTTTATCACACCAAATTAATCCAAACCAAACCGAAAAAGAAGAACGTGATTAAATGAGACTGATTTCATACAACCTAAATGGAATTCGTGCTGCAATTAAGAAAGGGTTACTCGATTGGCTTGCAACCGACCCTGCCGATGTTATTTGTTTTCAAGAAATAAAAGCAACCGAAAAAGATGTTGATTTAAAAGCTATAGAATCGCTAGGATTTCATGCTTATTGGTTTCCAGCTGAGAAAAAAGGTTATAGTGGTGTTGCCATTTTTAGCAAACAAAAACCCGATGCCGTGTTTTATGGAAACGGTAACATGCAAAGCGATTTTGAAGGGAGAATTATACGCACCGATTTTGGAAAGACAACTTTAATAAATGCCTACTTTCCAAGTGGAACATCTGGCGATGAAAGGCAAACTTACAAGTACAAATGGCTCGATGATTTTTTTGAATACATCAATGATTTGAGAAAGGAGAGAGCCAATATTATTCTTTGTGGCGACTACAATATTGCAAACAAAGCCATAGATATTCACAATCCTGTAGGCAACAAAAACTCAAGTGGTTTTCTTCCTGATGAGCGTGCATGGATGGATAAATTTTTAGAAAGCGGTTTCATTGATACTTTTCGTCATTTTCATAAAGAGCCACATCATTACACTTGGTGGAGCCAACGTTTTCCTTCTGTGAGATTAGAAAATAAAGGTTGGCGCATTGATTATTTTTCAGTTACTGAATCACTTCAAAACAATCTAAAATCTGCAGCTATATACCCTGATGTGAAACACTCAGATCATTGCCCTATTTATCTTGAACTTGATTTGAAATAAGACTTAATCATTCCTTTATTTTAAGCAACTGAATTTTGCAACTTCGGATGTTACCTCTAAAATCATCCTTGCTGTTTACAAACAAAGTCAATATTGTTTTGTCTACAAAATGCTTGGGCAGTTTCAAGTAAAATGCATATTCATTAGCTTGCTCTTCCTTAATCATCGGACGAAACAAGCGAAAATTGACTTCCTTAGTATTCTTTCCATTGGTTACAGTTGCTTTCAAGAAATTATTCCATAAATGATTGGGCGCAACCATTCTTGTTTCCACTTTCAACCAATATTCTTTCTTTGGTTCGAGGATAAATGCTTGCTCGATAAATGGCTGACTGCTTTGAAACGAAGTAGATTGAAAATTGTTGGATAGTATTTGCTTAAAATAGTCTTGTTCACAAGAAATAAATTCTTGATGATCTATCAAACTAAATTCCGAAGCAGATGGTTTAGGGTTGAGGAAAATATGACGGTAGTACGTTTTATTCATACCATCATAAAGAAGAATTCCTTTATTGTATTGCCAAATTTGAAAGCAATTGACAAAAAACAATAACCCTACAATTAGATAAAAACCAATTTTCCATTTTGATTTATTTACCATTTCAACACAAGCAGCAAATGGTAATGCAAAGACAGGATAACACTGCACCAACGCCCTTGTAGAATAACTGCCTCCATAGTACCAATCGCTCCAAGAGATAACTATCCAAATGTTGAGCAAACAAAACCAAAGCACCGATTTTTTAAAAGGAAATTTTTTCAAAAAGAAGAGACCGAGAATAAAAAACAAGGTAATAGGCGTATAAACAAACCAACCTTTCTCAAAACCAAACAACACTCGAAACCAAGGGTTGAAAAATTGCCACTTGCTACCTACATCATAAACAAAACTACCTGTAGTCAGTTTCCAGTAAATCAATTGTGGTAAGATGCCAAGTATACCAAAAACAAAAGCAATGAAAACATGTGCTTTATTTTTTAGAACCAGATGCCATTTTTCCAACGATGCCATTTTGTTTTGTGTATTCCAGAACATAGGGATCAACAACATGATGGCTTCTGTTGGTCGACAAATTACAGCCTCACCTATAAGCCATCCTATCAATGCTGCCCAAATAATTTTAGGTTGTTCATGCCATTTGACTGTTGAAAATAGCAAAGCGCAATAAAGCAGAAAAATATAAGCATGACTTAGTGCGTTATCAACTGCTGCATATTGAATGAAATTGGTAACCAAACACAGATTCAATAGTGTGAATGCCGTTACTAAATCAGTGAAATATTGAAGCAATATTTTTCGTAAAAGCAATAAAGCAAGGAAGCAATAAATCAAAATTCCGTAGGCTAGTGAATACTGATAAGGAAGGGAAAAACTGTCTTGTGGATAATTGAAAACCTTTGCTGCAAAATGACCTACAAAAAAGAAAGGCATTTCTAAAATGGCTACTCCACCAAGATATTTAAACACGTAATTACCATTTGTTTCTTGAATAGCTTGCCATCCATTACCACCTGTTAATTCATACAGTTTGTCTTTTTCTTTTAGCCAGTTTAGTTTTTTATAATCGTGGTAAATGAAGATGGAAGGTAAATACATGTAGTACCCGAAAGCATCCCATGTTGTCACTTGAAGTTGTTTGTGGGATGTGTATTTTGGAATTGCAGTTCGTGTAAAAACAAGTGCCAAAAAAACAAAACAACAAACTACTAGTGAGTAACGATGTTTCATTCTTTGCTAATAAATTTCTTTAAAAGCCTTTCCTATATAATCTAGAATATCGCCAGCAATCAATGACTCTTCTGATTGATTTTCCAGCGAAATATCTGCTGCCACACCATGAAGCCAAACACCCATCATAGCAGCTTCAATACCATGGTATCCTTGAGCCATCAATCCTGTAATAATTCCAGTCAACACGTCACCTGAACCTCCTGTTGCCAATCCTGCATTTCCTGAAGTGTTATACCAACATTCACCTTCGGGAGAAACAACAATGCTGTGATGATCTTTTAAAACTATAGTGATATTGAGTCGAATGGCTTCAGCACGAGCATGTTCTAAGCGAAGCATGCTATTTACTGAGCTGCCAAATAAACGTTCATATTCTTTTGGGTGTGGCGTAAGTACACTATAAGGAGGAATTAAATGATGAAGTTCTTTTCTTTTTGATAGCATGTTCAACGCATCTGCATCGAGTATTAAAGGTTGTTTACAAGTTTCAAGAAATGATGCAAGTGCATCTCCTGTTTTTTCACTCGTTCCCATACCTGGTCCAATGGCTATGGCTTCGAATGGTTCATTGAGCCTGATGTGTTGAATAGCCTGTTCTCCATTGGTCAAGCACATTGCTTCTGGAACAAGGGTTTGAAAGATTGGATAACCACAGGTAGGTATCAATGCTTTTAGTTTTCCAACTCCTGCTCTTAAAGCAGCTTTAGAACTGAGAGCAACTGCGCCCATCATTCCATAACTACCTCCAATGATTAAAGCCGTTCCGTAATTTCCTTTGTGTGTAAATGGTTTTCTTTTCTTGAAAAAATGTTGAAGTGAAGTTTTGTCAATGGTGTTGTAAATAGAGGGTGTATTGTCAATAAAATATTGGTTCAGACCAATGTCAAGCAAATGAACTTCGCCGGTATAAATGCCTGTTTCGGGATGTAGGAAAGAACGTTTGTAAAACTGAAAACTCAGTGTGTCATCGGCACGCAATATCACGGCATCTTCATGAGGAATATTATCGGCGGGCAAACCACTTGGAATGTCTATTGCTACTTTTCTATTTGGAAGATGATTGATGTGCTGAATGAACTGTGCCACCCATCCTTCTGCCGGACGATTTAAGCCAGTGCCTAAAATGGCATCTATAATAATGAAGTGTTCGGGAATATCGGTGATGAAAGTATCGAGCGGAACAAGCTCTACTAAATCGTTATCAATGTGTTTTAGATTTTCAAAATTGTGGAGGTTATCTTTTGAATAATCGGAAGTATGCTGTAATAAAAAAGCTTTTACTCCATAACCAAAATGATGCAACATGCGAGCAATTGCCAATCCATCTCCACCATTATTGCCGCCACCGCAAAGCACAAGATAAACGCTTTCGGAAGGTAGATTTTTAGTAAGCCATTGCGTGCACTTAAGCGCTGCATTTTCCATTAATTCGCTCGATTGAATATTGGCAGCTTTGATAGTGTAGCTGTCGCAGGCTTTGATTTGAGCTGCTGAAAATATTTTCATACCCTAAATTTAAGCTTATTATTTTCTGACGCAAACCTCTTTGCAAAAAAACAAGGAAAACCGTTTTTTTTAAACATCTAAACAAGAAGCAGACAATGCTATGCTTATGAATGAGCTCATTATTTCTTTATCTTTATAAAAATTCGGGTAGTATGAAAAAGCTATTGTTATTACTCTCTTTGTTCTTTTGCTTTGGTAGTGCGGAGGCACAGTTCAATTATAATTTTTGTTGGGGCGGTATTTACCCTGTTATTTCAATTGATTCATTCTCTTTTGAGAACAACATGAATAATTTGGGCAAAATTGTAATTGACACAACCTATACTAACAATATTTGGCAAATTGGCGCAGTTCAAAAACCTGGTTTCAATAATGCATATTCAGGCATTACTGCATTACAAACTGACACCCTAAATAATTATCCTGTTAACAATGAATCAGCAGCAATTGTGTATGCCGATACAAACACAATGAATAGCTGGGTTGGTAGTGGAAATAATTTCTCACTCTGCTTTTGGCATTATTATGATACCGATACGCTTTCTGATTCCTGTATTTTGCAAATGACCACAGATAGTGGAAAAACTTGGAAGAATGATATTATGGATAACTGGGGTAGTAATACATACGGACTTTACTATGGTTCCTTAAATCATTATGATTCAATACCGATTTATTTTCCTGTTCTCTATTGGAGCGGGAAAAGTAATGGCTGGGTAAAAGAATGTATTTGTGAAGCAATTCCTGGCGTAAAAGGACAACCTATTTCAAGACCTTTTGGATTTCGTTTCCTATTTCATTCAGATTCTATTCAAACTAACAAACCTGGTTGGATGATTGACGACATAACGTTGAAAACTCCTGAATTTTTCGGCGGCATTGTTAACGACCACCTATTCCAATCGGCCAACATCTACCCCAACCCAAGCAGCAATGGCATTTTTAATATCGATTATCCGCAGCATTATGTAAAAGGCACGGTGGAGATTTTCAATGTCTTTGGGCAAAGGATAAAAACACTGCCGCTTAGTCCAAGCATCAATCTACAAGACATTCCACGGGGCATTTATCATTACACCATTTTCTTCCAAACCACCGCACAGCAGTTTAGTGGCACCTTGGTTTATGAATAAAAGAGGAAATAGAAGAACAAAATCCTAATTTCTAAGCATGAAATCCTAATTCCTAATTTCTAATTCAGTGTTTTTGAACTGAAATTTTGTATTTCTGAACTGAAATTTTGTGTTTTCGAACTGAAATTTATGAAATTTCAGTTTGAATAAGGCTGTATGAAACTGAAATATTATGTTTTTATGCCTACACGCCTGAGGTTTCAGTTTAAACTTGTAGCTACTGAACCAAAAAATTATCTTTCTAAAAATGAATTTTAGACTTTTTTGAAGGCAAATGCTTTTTTTTCAAAAAATAGATGTATAAATTTGGGTATTGTTAAACCTTTTAAAATTAAAATTATGGCAAACAGTTCAGTAAAAGTTGTCATTCCAACAAACAAAGAAGATAAGCTAAGCTTAGCAAACAAAATTTATGAGAAACACAAAACGGATGCTGTCAAAAGCCCGTTGAATGCAATGCAAGATGTGAAATGGGAATCTGCTGGTCCGCAAATTTCGGTAGCACAGGGCTATCATAACACAGCAGAAGAGTACATTAAAAAAGCAGAAGAATTTTACAAAAAAAGAGATTTAGAAATGGTTGACGTAGAAAAAGCAATTCGCGCAAGCAGAGATATTTTATTGGGTGCATTCTCAAAAAATCCTAAGCAAATGGGCGCATGGGGTTTTGTGGTGAATGATGTGGTGAAAAAAGCAGCAAAGAAAAAACCGTAATTGTTTCTTTCAAGAAGTTTTCAAACAAAAAGCCTGCAAGTGATGCGGGCTTTTTTGATTTTATAAAGTAATTGAAATACTCTTCATTATTAATGCTGTGAATTGTGCCATTGATTAATTGAGTTTATCTTCGTCGGCTAATACTGTCGCTCCAATATGTCTTTCAATCGCTACCTCATTACTGCCGCCCTACCCTATGCCAATGGTCCTGTTCATATCGGACATCTTGCCGGTTGCTATTTGCCTGCCGATATTTATGTGCGTTATCAGCGTGCGCAAAAACGGGATGTAAAGTTTGTGTGCGGCAGCGATGAACATGGTGTGCCTATCACTATTCGCGCGATGAAGGAAGGCATTACGCCACAGCAAGTGGTGGATAAATACCATGCCATCATCAAAGAAAGCTTTGAGCAAATGGGTATTTCCTTCGACATTTATTCGCGCACTTCCAATAAAATTCACCACGAAACTTCGCAGGCTTTTTTTACAAAATTGTTTAATGATGGCGCCTTTGAAGTACACGAATCGGAGCAATATTTTGATGAGGAAAAACAAATGTTTCTTGCCGATAGATACATTGTAGGTACTTGTCCGGTTTGTAGTAACGACAATGCATATGGCGATCAATGCGAAAAATGTGGCTCTACGCTTTCTCCCGAACAATTGATTAATCCGCATAGTGCGTTGAGCAATGCGATTCCGGTAAAAAAGAAAACACAGCATTGGTATTTCCCGTTAAACAAGTACGAAGACTTTTTGAAAGAATGGATTGTAGAAGGCAAGAAAAACGAATGGAAAAGCAATGTGTATGGTCAGTGTAAAAGCTGGCTAGATAGCGGTTTGCAACCCCGCGCCATGACCCGTGATAGCAATTGGGGCGTTCCTGTTCCGTTGCCCAATGCCGAAGGAAAAGTATTGTACGTTTGGTTTGATGCGCCGATTGGCTACATTTCTGCCACCAAGGAATTGACGCCTATGTGGAGCGATTACTGGCAAAAAGAAGATACCAAGTTGGTGCACTTCATTGGCAAAGACAATATTGTTTTTCACTGCATCATCTTCCCTGCAATGCTCAAAGCACATGGCAGTTATGTATTGCCTGAAAATGTGCCTGCCAACGAGTTTTTAAATATCGAAGGGGATAAGGTAAGTACCTCGCGCAATTGGGCAGTGTGGGTGCATGAATACATCAAAGATTTTCCGGAGCAGCAAGATTTGTTGCGTTATGTTTTGTGTGCCAATGCACCCGAAACCAAAGACAACGATTTCACTTGGAAAGACTTTCAAACAAGAGTGAATAGCGAGCTTTCTGGCAACTTTGGCAACTTCGTGAATCGTGCGTTTGTGATGATGCACAAATTATGCAATGGCAGAGTTCCTGTATTTCACAATGACATCATCAACGACATCGACAAGGCTTTGATTACTGACATTGCTAATGCCAAAACCTTAGTAGAATCAGCAATTGAAAACTATAAGTTCCGTGATGCTTTGAGTGAAATCATGGCACTTTCGGCAAAGGGAAATAAATACTTGCAAGTGAACGAACCTTGGAATTTGGTGAAGACACTTGCCGATACTCCCGACAATCAAAAACGCATTGACAACAGCATTCATCTCTCCTTGCAATTGTGTGCCAATCTTGCCATTCTCATCAATCCTATTTTACCATTCACAGCTAAGAAAATGTGTAGCATGATGAAGGTCGTAGAAAGAATGCTGGATTGGGAAAATGCAGGAAGAGTGGATTTACTTAAAGTCAATTACCCACTAAGAACTCCTGAGATTTTATTCCCTAAAATTGAAGACACACAAGTGGCAGCACAAGTGGAAAAACTCAATGCCAATTTGGTTAAATCAAAAGTGGAAACAACACCGGCTAAACAAGAAGAAGCCCCTAAAGCAGTAGAAAAGAAAGCGGAGATTCAATATGATGACTTCGCGAAAATAGAGTTGCGTGTAGGCACAATTCTTCATGCAGAGAAAGTGCAGAAAGCAGATAAATTGCTAAAGTTGGAAATTGATTTAGGCTACGAAAAACGCACGATTGTATCAGGTATTGCACTTCATTTCAATCCAGAAGATATTATTGGCAAACAAGTAACGGTAGTAGCCAATCTTGCCCCGAGAAAAATGCGTGGCATCGAAAGCAATGGCATGATTCTTATGGCTGAAAACAAAGATGGCAAGTTGATTTTTGCTTCGCCGATTGAAAAGGCTGATGAAGGTGCTGAAGTAAAGTAGGATATAAAGAAAAAACCAGCTGAAGAAACAGCCGGTTTTACCAATAAAACAAATATTCTATGACACTTAAATGATAGGATTGCTTGTCAATAAAGTTTAGATACAGCAAAGGTTATTCAATCGTTTTTAAGAAACAATGACCTTGCTCATCAGTGTTTTATTTTTGGGAATTTTTCTTTTTCCTTTTCTTTAAAATCATTTTTGTTGGTTCATTTCATCTTTGCTGCATCAAATTAAATTTCATGAAACAACTTACACTAACGCTATTAGCAACAATTTCAATGAGCACACTGCAAGCTCAATACAAAACCCCAGCACAAAAATTAATAACAAAAGAAGATTCGCTTCATCAAGGTTTGACCCAGCAACAAACTGTCATTTCAGGATATGGAAGTGCTTTTTATCAACGCGACAATAATGCACAACAAGCAACCACCACTTTAGAACGTGCCGTTCTTTTTGTAGGTCATCAATTCAACGACCGCATTAGTTTCTTTTCTGAATTAGAAATTGAAAATGCCAAAGTAGAAGGTGGAGAAGGCGAAGGCGAGGTTGCCATGGAACAAGCTTTCTTGAAATTCAATATTTCCCCTAATAAATATATAGTTGCTGGTTTGTTTGTGCCCCGCATTGGACTCTTAAACGAAAATCATTTGCCAGTAAATTTCAATGGTGTGGAAAGACCTTTGGTAGAGTCGCTAGTTATTCCTGCCACTTGGCGAGAGTTAGGTGTTTGTCTTTATGGCAACAGCAATCGTTTCCCTATAAATTATTCTCTTGGCTTAGTAAATGGACTCAATCAAGCAAAATTTGCTCATGAAAATGGCATTCGTGAAGGAAGAGCAGAAGGCAGTATGGCTACTGCAAATAATCTTGCTATTTTGGGTTCATTGCAATATTTTTCGGGAAACTTTAAGTATCAAATTTCAGGATACATGGGTGGAACCAATGGTTTAGCCAAGAATGTAGCCGATAGTTTAAACTTAAAAAGCGGTGCATTTGCAATGCCTGTTTTCTTAGGAGAAGCCAATGTCCAATTTAATAATAATAATGGTTTCGCTGCAAAAGCTTTAGCCACTTTTATTTCATTAACTGACGCCAATAAAATCAATGCAGTTTATGGCACTAATGTATCAAAAAGCATGTATGGCACTTATGGAGAAGTGGGCTATGATTTATTTCACAAAAAACAAAAACAAGCACAACTCATTGCCTTTGCTCGTTATGAAATGCTTGACCTGAATGCAGGTACTGAGGATGAAGATCCAAATTATGATGGCACACTAAAACAATCACATTTAATTGCCGGCTTTACCTATCTTCCCATCCCAAATGTGGTGATAAAGGCTGATGTTCGGTTGATGCAAACAGGTGAAGAAAACCCACTACTTGTTCAAAACCCACTCCCGAACGGATTGTCTTACAAACCCAATAATTCATTTATTAATATTGGCATAGGCTATTCTTTTTAAAAAACATGGAGCGTAGAGCTTTCCTAAAAACCACTTGCAAACTTTGTGCACTAGGCGCTGCAGGAATCGCATTGCCACAAGTCATTACGTCTTGTGGCAATTTGCAATCTCTTTCTATTACTCTTCCTATTGAGAAAGGAAAAATTTCCGTATCCATTTCTTTGTTTGAAAAAGAAACGATTCAACTTATTCGTCCTAAAGGTTGGATGTATAATATTGCTGTTTTAAAAACAATAAAAGGCTTTGATGCTGTGTTGATGAAATGCACCCACATGGACAATCAACTACATCCATCATTTGAAGGTTTTAGATGCAACATGCATGGCAGTGAATTTAACAAGGAAGGAAAAGTGAAGAAAGGTCCTGCTGAAAAAGATTTGCAGCATTTTGATGTAGTTCTGAAAGAAGGTTATGTAGAAATTGTTTTGTGAGACAATTAATGATTCTTATTCATTTTATTGACAATTTTCAAAGCCTGAATGAACGGGTGTTTTTTCTTTTTGTGGCGGCTTCCATATTGCCAGATAAATCTCATCGTATAGTACCAACCAATTCCTGTAAGCAATAACATCAAATGTCCACCATAGCTATAGTCGGTCATGTCTTCAAATACCCACATTAATAGAAGTGTAATGATGGAAAGTAAAATGATGGAAAATTTTTTGACCGTAGTGCTTATTTTTCGTTCCATATAATTAGCTATTCAGACTTTTATGATTTCATTGCAGTTTAATGTAGATTGCATCTGTATTTTTACAACTCTAAAAACATCCAAAAAAATGAAAAAAAGTGCACTTTTACTGTTAATTTTCTTTGTAAGTATAACCACTTCACAAGCACAAATTTCTATCACGGCAAGTGACGTCCCTGTTTCTGGTGACACCTTACGTTTTAGCGATGCTGACCCTACATCTGCAGTTGACTTGAACACTACTGGTGTAAATGTCAATTGGGACTTTTCCTCATTAGCACCTATTAGTCAAACTATTGACTCTTATAAATCAGCACTATCTGTTAGCCCTTTACTTGCATTTTCTTATGCTTCTGCCTATGGAATCAGAACAGACATTAGTGGTTTGACAGGCGGCATTAGTTTGCCAATTCCTGTTACAGATATTTATTTCTTTTACCAAAAAAGAACTTCACCAGGACGTTATGTTGGCAGAGGTTATGGCGCTACTTTAAGTGGGACTACTTTGCCACTTGCTTATTCTGATGAGGATGAAATGTATTACTTGCCACTTGCTTATTCTCATCATGATAGTTCCTCTTTTGCACTTGCTCAATCTATTCCTAACTTAGCTGATATTAAAATTACTGGTACAAGAATTACAGATGTGGATGGATGGGGTACAATTATTACACCTTACTTTACTACGCCTGTAAACTGTATTCGATTAAGAAGTGTAATAGATGAAATAGACTCAATTACGTACAACGGTACAGCTTTCGGAATTCCAAGAACTACAGTTGAATATAAGTGGTTGACTACTGGAAATCACTACCCTGCATTATTTGTTACAGCAAATTCATTATTGGGAAATGAAGTTGTTTCTTCTATTCGTTACAAAGATCAATATCGTCAATTAACAGGCATTGCCAATGTTCATGGAAATATCACTAAGCTCAATGTTTACCCAAATCCAACTGACAATGGAAGAGCTACAATAGAAATACCTGAAAATTGGAGCCAATTTGTGGTTTCCATTTATGATGTCGCTGGAAAAATGTTGCAACTACAACTAAACACTAATCACTTAGATGTAACTGCTTTTGCCAAAGGAACTTATTTTGTTCGTGTAATTAGTGGTAGTCAAATGGGATTGGCAGTTATTGAAAGATAATATCTCTTTTTTTTTAAAATAGTTTAAGGCAGAAATTGTTTTCGTTAAAATAATAAACGAACTCATTTTCTGCCTTTTAATTCTTTTACTTTGAGCAAGAATGAAAACAAGAATTTTTTCCCTACTAACCCTCATCGTTTTCCTTTCCATTCAGGCAAAGGCAGCCAAGATATTTATTCCTATGGATGCCGAAACCCAAACCAATCACCTCAAAGCCTATGGCATCACCTATGCAGCCTTAAAGCTAGGCATCGAAGCCGATTGGTTGCTCAATTATAAAGGTGGCAGCTTTGCTATCGACCAAACAGATGCTATTGAACGCATGTGCAAGATTCGCGGTGTTAACTATGAAGTCATCTCCGATGCACAATACCTTGGCATTGTTCAAGAAGTGATGAACCCCGACTTTAATGGCGATGTAGTGAAACTGGAAAAACCGCCTAAGATTGCCGTTTATACCCCCGATGGCAAACAGCCTTGGGATGATGCCGTAACCTTAGTATTAACATATGCCGAAATTCCTTTTGAAAAAGTGTACGACAATGAAGTCCTCGACGGAAAGCTGTTAGAATATGATTGGCTACACCTTCACCACGAAGATTTCACCGGGCAATATGGCAAGTTTTGGGCAGGATATCGCAACACAGAATGGTACCAAAACGACCAAAAACTCAATGAAGCCATGGCTGCCAAACATGGTTTTAAAAAAGTATCACAACTTAAATTGGCAGTGGTTCAAAAAATCCGCGAATTTGTATCGGGTGGGGGCTTTCTCTTTGCCATGTGCAGTGCCACCGATAGCTACGATATTACCCTCGATGCCCTCAATACCGACATTTGCGATGTGCCTTTCGACGGCGATGCTATGGACCCTAAAGCACAAGACAAATTAGACTTTACACAAGGGCTTGCTTTCAAGGATTTTAAAATTTCTACCAACCCATACGAGTATGAATATTCCAACATCGACAACACCAACTTCCGCCATGTGATGATGGATGTAGACTATTTCACACTCTTCACCTTCTCTGCAAAATTCGACCCAGTGCCGTCCATGCTTTGCCAAAATCACACCACCACCATCAAAGGTTTTATGGGGCAAACTACCTCATTTCGCAAAGAAGTTTTAAAAACCAATGTCCTCGTCATGGGCGATTATAAACCAGCCAACGAAGCCCGCTACATTCATGGCGAATATGGCAAAGGCACTTGGAGTTATTATGGCGGTCATGACCCCGAAGATTATCAGCACCAAATTGGCGACCCGCCCACCGATTTAAGTTTGCATCCCACTTCTCCAGGTTTTCGGTTGATATTGAACAATGTGCTCTTTCCTGCCGCCAAGAAAAAACCAAGAAAGACATAGTACACTAATAGTCTGTTTCTTGATTTTCCTTATCAATTATTCAATGAGTTCAATCTCACCTTATCTTTGACGGTTTATGATTCGAATTGGGAAAATTGTTGCCACACATGGCTTAAATGGAACAGTAGTTTTCGTGCATATTGCTAATAGCAAAAACTGGTTAAAAATTGGTGATGTGCTATTCTTAGAACTTAATAAAGGAAGTTTTATTCCATTTTTTGTATCCTCCGAAAAAGTAGTAAATGACGAAGAATATCTCATCAACTTAGAAGATGTAGGCTCAGTTGAAAGTGCCAAAAAATTAGTAAGCAAGCATGTTTACATTCAAGATGACCGTTTGAAAGATGCAATGAAAAACTCACCATTGATGTGGTTGGGGTTCAATATCGTGGATAGTATATTAGGCTCCATTGGCACCATAGAAGATGTATTTCAAACAAGTCATCAATGGCTTGCAAAAATTAATTACGAAGGTCATGAAGTGCTCATTCCTTTAATTGAACCCATGATTTTAGATATCAATACACGTAACAAATTCATTCGTATGGATTTACCCGAAGGATTATTGAATTTATAAAGAAGAAGCACATGAGAATTGACATTATTTCTGTTCAGCCACAATTACTGGAAAGCCCGTTGAACCATTCCATCATGAAACGTGCCCAAGAAAAAGGGCTGCTTGAAGTGGTGATTCATAATCTGCGTGATTACACACCTTACCGTCAGGCACAAGTGGACGATTATCAGTTTGGAGGAGGAGCTGGCATGGTTATTATGCCCGAACCATTAGCCATTGTTTTAGATAAACTGATGAACGAAAGGAAGTACGATGAAATTATTTACATGACTCCGGATGGAATTACCTTTAATCAGAAAACGGCTAATAAACTTTCTTTAAAAGAAAATCTGATTATTGTTTGTGGTCATTATAAAGGGATTGATGAACGTATCCGCGAACAATACATTACTTTGGAGTCGACTATTGGGGATTTTGTATTGAGTGGAGGTGAATTACCAGCAGCTATTGTTGTTGATGCTATCGGCAGAATAATACCTGGCGTATTAAATGATGAAACCTCTGCCCTATTCGATTCTTTTCAAGATGGATTATTGGCTCCACCAGTTTACACTAGACCTGAAGATTTTCGGGGAATGAAAGTGCCGGAAGTATTACTTTCTGGTAATCATAAAAAAATTGACGAATGGCGACATGAAATGTCAATCACAAGAACTCAAGACCGTCGTCCAGACTTATTAAAAGATTCTTGAAAAATATTTTTGCTAAAAAAAATAATCCCATTACCTTCGCCAACCCAAAAACTAAGTAATAACATGAACGCTGTAGCTTTTGTACACGAACAAATGTCAGGTAAAAAAGAATTTCCTAAATTTAAAGCAGGAGATAACATTACCGTAAACTATAAAATTGTAGAAGGAAACAAAGAACGTATTCAGTCCTTCAAAGGAGATGTAATTAAGCGTCAAGGTAATGGTGCAACTAAGACTTTCACTGTACGTAAAATATCCGATGGCATTGGTGTTGAACGTTTATTCCCTCTTTTTTCTCCGAATATTGATTCTATCATTGTTCATAAAGAAGGACGAGTTCGTCGCGCTAAATTATTTTACCTCCGTGAAAGAAGCGGTAAATCTGCTAGAATCAAAGAAAAGAAACACGTTGTACGACATTAATACTAGTCAACGTTTTAAGATATCGCCCGGAGGTTCAAAACCTTCGGGTTTTTTATTTTTGATAACCCAATAAAACTATTGTTTACATAATTTACAAACACTCTGCCATATTGAAATACATTTACTGACCATGAAATGGATTATTGAAAACTATAAAAATGCTTACAAAGGATTAGCACCTTCTACTTGGTGGCTAAGCCTTGTGATGCTCATTAACCGTAGTGGAACCATGGTATTCCCTTTCATGACGCTGTATATGACTCAAAAATTGGGCTATAGCATTTCACAGGCAGGATGGGTGATGGTATTATTTGGTTTGGGTGCAGTAGGTGGAGGATTTATGGGTGGTAAATTGGTTGATAGGCTTGGATTTTATTATGTACAAATTATTACCCTCATAGGTGGTGGTATCATGTTTTTAATTCTCGGGCAAATGCGAAGTTATCCGCTCATTTGCTTGATGGCGTTTTTATTGAGTTTCATAAACGACATGTTTCGACCAGCTAATTCGGCAGCAATAGCACATTATAGCAAAGAAGAAAACAGAACAAGATCTTTTTCACTTAATAGGCTTGCCATAAATATGGGTTGGGCTGTTGGTGGTGCACTTGGTGGTTTTATTGCTTCTAAAAATTACACTTTGCTATTTTGGATTGATGGGTTTACCAATATTGGTGCAGCAATAATGCTATGGTTGTTGTTAGCTCCTTCAAAAAACAAAGCTACCATTCAAAAGAAAGTAACAGCAAAACCATTAGTTGGGCAGTCTGCTTATTGTGATAAAGCCTATCGTTTGTTTTTTCTTTGCACTGTTTTATTTGCTTTGGGTTTTTTTCAGCTTTTCACTACCCTACCCGTTTATTACCGTAGAGAAATGAATTTTGATGAAACTTTTATTGGTGCTATCATGTCGTTGAATGGCATTTTGATTGCACTGTTTGAAATGGTTGTAGTGCACCAGCTCGAAGGAAAAAAGAATTTTCTATGGTACATTCTTATTGGCACCATTCTTATTGGTTGTAGTTTTTCTGTATACAATGTTTTTCCATGCGCAAAATGGGTGGCATTGATTTCTGTATTGATGATGACTCTTGGTGAAATGCTTTCTATGCCCTTTATGAATACTTATTGGATTGGCAGAACCAATGACCAAAACCGTGGACAATATGCAGGATTATATACGGTAGCATGGAGTGTGGCACAAGTAATTGGACCAGGAATGGGAGCTCATATTGCTGACATCTTTGGATTTAAATGCCTTTGGTGGATAATTGGCGCTATTTCTATGCTTTCAGGAATTGGATTTAGGTTTTTAGATAAAATTGATACACGAAAAATAGCAACTTGATTAGTAGCAATTTATTCGAGCTACTAATTTATCAATGCATCCTATCGCCACGAGGCGCTAAATGATGCAATACTTGCTCTTCTATTTTCAACCATTGTTGCCAAGTGTTTTTCACTTTTTCTTCAGGATAATATTTTTCGGCAAGGTCAATGAACAAACGATAATGACCAGCTTCCGAAACCATGAACTTGTAATAGAATTTTCGCAGGCTTTCTTCCTCTAAATTTTCAGAAAGTAAACGAAAACGCTCACAACTTCTTGCCTCAATCATGGCGCATATCATG
This sequence comes from uncultured Bacteroidota bacterium, assembly GCA_903853805.1. Lineage (GTDB taxonomy): Bacteria > Bacteroidota > Bacteroidia > Chitinophagales > Chitinophagaceae > JAFIGV01. Next base: position 49,999 of record CAINUN010000100.1, on the reverse strand, counting down.
AGTTTGTGCAACAGTTTATCTTCAGATGGAATGCCTTTAGGTGTGTTTTGCAACAAGAGGTTGACATAGTCGTCTTTTCGCTGTTTGCTCAATTCAAAACCACGTTTTTTCATCTCTGCCCATACCATTCTAAAATGCCCCCATTCTTCTGTTACGATAGGTGCAATTGCATTAACAATATCTTGCTTGTCGGGAAATAGTTGAATAAGCGATATGCAATGTGTGGCTGCTTTTTGTTCACAAAATGCATGGTCGGTAAGGATTTCTTTTAATGAAATTGATGCAAGGTCAACCCAACGAGGGTCAGTAGGTAATTTTAAACCAAGGATAGAATTATCTGCGGTACTCATGCTGCAGGAAATAAGGGTTGCAATCTATTGAAAAACGATTCATTTTTCATTCATAATAAAATAAAGAAAATGATTTATGGGCATTTAGATTTCCAAAAATCATTTCATACCACATAAATCATGTTTTGACTTTTCGAAGCGCCACCCCTAAACTTAGGGACTGTACATCCATTTTTTGAAGTGCTATTCATAAACCTAGTGGCTGAGCATTCATTTTCGAAGTGTCACATTCATAAACAAAAATGACACTATTAATTTCCATAGTTCCATTTCAAAACTTAACTGATAATCTATTATTTCACTAAATAAGGAGAAAAAAATCGACTTATGTTATTTAATCTGATACATCACATCTTTCACCAATTTCACGGTCTTTGAAATATCGGGTAAAAATGCGGCAACAAGGTTTGGTGCGTAGTGCATATTGGCATCAGCCGAACAAATTCGGCGAATAGGAGCATCTAAATAATCGAATGCTTCTTTTTGAATGCGATAAGATATTTCAGAAGAAATACTACTGAATGGCCATTGTTCTTCCACTATTACTAAACGATTGGTTTTACGAACAGAGGTCACGATAGTTTGCCAATCGAGCGGGCGAATGGTACGCAAATCAATGACTTCGGCGCTAATTCCTTCTTTAGCCAATTCTTCAGCTGCACCTAAGGCTACCTTCATCATTTTATTAAACGAAACGATAGTAACATCTGTTCCTTCGCGTTTCACATCGGCTTTACCAATTGGAAGGATGTATTCTTCTTCAGGCACTTCTCCCACATCGCCATACATCACCTCACTTTCCATAAACACAACAGGGTCTTCATCACGAATAGCTGCTTTGAGCAACCCTTTAGCATCATAAGGATTAGAAACAGAAATGACTTTTATTCCTGGAATATTGGCAAACCAACTTTCGAAAGCTTGTGAGTGCTGTGCACCTAATTGACCAGCAGAACCATTGGGTCCACGAAAAACGATAGGGCAACTAAAATGTCCACCACTCATGGAGAGCATTTTGGCAGCATGATTCAAAATTTGGTCAAGTGCTAACACTGCAAAGTTCCAAGTCATAAATTCAATAATTGGACGTGTGCCATTTGCAGCAGCACCAACACCTATAGCAGCAAAACCAAGCTCTGCAATTGGAGTATCTAAAACTCTTTTGGGTCCAAACTCATCCAACATACCTTGGCTCACTTTATAAGCACCATTGTATTGAGCCACTTCTTCTCCCATTAGGAAAACGCGGCTGTCTCTTCTCATTTCTTCTTCCATGGCTTCGCGCAATGCTTGACGGAAAGGTATTGTACGCATGTGTGTCGGTAAGTTTTTTTTAGGAACGGCGAAGATAAAGAAAACCTTTTTTTCTAAGGCTGTAATATAAAATGCTAAAATAAAAGGAACTGTTCAAAGCAAATGGCAAAATCCTAACTTGCACCACTTTTTAAAGCTTATGCTCAAGGTAGGAATATTCGGCGCAGGACATTTGGGTAAAATTCACATTCAACAATGGAAAGAAATTGACGGAGTTGAATTAGTGGGCTTTTTTGACCCGAATGATGAACAAGCGGCATCAACAATTGCACAATATCAGGTTCCGAGATATAGCGATATGGAGCAACTCATACACAGCGTGGATGCAGTGGATATTGTGGCACCTACAACAGCTCATTTCGATTTGGCAAAAGCCTGCATCTTAAATGGCAAACACCTTTTTGTTGAAAAACCACTTGCAAACACACTTGACGAAGCAAGAGAATTGGTGAAGTTGGCGGAAGAAGCCAATATTAAATGTCAAGTTGGTCATGTAGAAAGATACAATCCTGCTTTCCTAGCTTTGGGCGACCTTAAAGTTCAGCCCATGTTCATCGAGGCACATCGTTTGGCTCAATTCAACCCTCGAGGAACAGATGTAGCTGTGGTGTTGGACTTAATGATTCATGACATAGACATCATTTTACATCTCGTAAATTCCCCAGTTCGTAGAGTATCAGCTAGTGGTGTTTCTGTCATTAGCGAAACAGCAGATATTGCTAACGCAAGGATTGAATTTGATAATGGTTGTGTTGCCAATCTTACAGCAAGTCGCATTTCGCTTAAGAAAATGAGGAAGATGCGTATTTTTCAAAGAGACGCATACATAGGCATTGATTTTTTAGATAAAAAAGCAGAAGTAATCAAACTGAAAGCGCCGGATGCTGTAAAAGGAATGATGGATTTTCCGGTTGATATTGGTCATGGAGAAACTAAAATCATTTCGGTTCAAATGCCTGATGTTATCAACACCAACGCAATAAAAATGGAACTTTCGGAGTTTAGTGAAAGTATCCTATCCGGAAAACCAACACGCGTGAGTATTCAAGATGGTTTGACGGCAATGGAAGTTGCCCATGAAATTATTAAGAAAATGGGACAACATAATGAACAACATAACGTTTAATAGAAGACGAAAGGCGATAAGCACATGAAATTAATACGATTACTTATTCTTTTTCTTATAGGAACCTACGCTTTCCAGAGCTGTAATATTGTAAACCCAGCTGAGCCAATAGCTACATACGTTCATATTGACTCTTTTTCTTTTCAACAAACGCCTAATATTGGAACTTCATCACACAAAATTACCAGCGTTTGGGTTTATTATGAAGGGAAAACAATAGGTGCATTTCCTTTGCCTTGTAATGTGCCTATTATCACTTCAAAGTCAGGGCTTTTAATGGTTCGTCCAGGAATTACTGTTGATGGGGTTGCTGATATTCAAAGCCCATATTTTCAATACAACAATGACACAATAACAATTCCTGCAAAACCAAGTGAAACCATCAATTTCCAACCAAAAACAAGTTATATAGCTGACACCCTACTCAACATAGTCAATCAGGATTTCGAATCAGGTAATCCTTTTCAAAAAGTTGATGGTGATACTGGGATATTGGTAACTTCCCAATCCAATTATGTTTATGAAGGGAATTATTCTGGACTACTAACATTGGATAGTCAACAATTTGCAGTCAATCTATTACAAACTGGTTTTACAACTAAATTCAATCCATTCGTTGAAATCAACTATAAAAACACAATTCCTTTTGTTGTTGGGCTTCAAACCACAAATGCTCAAGGACAAATCGTACTTCAATATTTAGCCGGATTCAATCCAAAATCAGAATGGAACAAAGTGTATGTTAGTTTGGTTGACTTTGTCAATCAATATCCAAACAAGCAATATTTCTTAGTTATCAGAGCCTATAATTCAAGTAACACTCAAGGTTATGTTGCTTTAGACAATGTCAAAATTCTTTCTGTAAAATAATTATGGCTTTATCCCCTTTAAAAAGAAGAGCTATTCAAAGGTATGCAGTGTTAGATTACTTCACGGCAACGTTTGCTTGGTTTCTATTTTGGGGTTATAGGCAAGATTTATTGGGGAAATCGGAAATGATTCAATCATGGAACAACCTTCATAGTATTGATTTTATCTCTGGTGTTTTAATTATTCCTGCAGGATGGCTATTTCTTTATCTCCTTTCAGGCACTTACTTCAATCTTTATAGAAAATCGAGATTGCACGAGATCAATAGAACTCTTGTTTCCTGTATTCTCGGCAGTATTTTTATCTCGCTTATTTTCTTTGCCGACGATTCGAGCAATTATTCTTATTTCATCAAAACAACAGCAAGATATTTTCTCATCCATAGCTTCGTCACCATTGTTTTCAGAATGCTGATGTTGAACAATATCAAGAATAGGTTAATTAACCGAAAAGTTGTTTTCAATACTTTGATTGTTGGCGGAAATAGCAAAGCAATTGAGCTTTACAAACAAATCAACGATAGCAAAGTTGTATTGGGCAACAAGTTTGTGGGCTTTATTTATTCCAATAAAGAAGCCTCAAATGGCATGAGTCATTACCTTCCACAATTAGGGCATTTAAATGATCTCGAAAAAATTATCGACCAACACGAAATAGAAGAAGTCATCCTTGCCATTGATTCTTCTGAACACCACTTGCTTGAAAACATTATTACGCGCCTCAGTTATCGCCCGGTAGTTGTAAAAGTGCTTCCCGATTTATACGACATCATTTCTGGTTCGGTAAAAACAAGCAATGTTTATGACGCTGTGCTTATTCATATTTATCCTGAATTGATGCCCGACTGGCAGCGTGTTTGTAAAAGAACCATTGATATTATAGCCTCATTAATGGCGCTCATTATTTACTCCCCAATTTTTCTATTCGCTGCTATCAAGGTAAAACTTTCATCACCCGGAGCGATCATCTACAAACAGAAAAGAATTGGGCGTTGGGGAAAACCATTTTCCATTTACAAGTTTCGATCAATGGTGACTAATGCAGAAGAAAATGGACCCTCATTATCTAGTGACGAAGACCCAAGAATTACACCTTGGGGAAAAGTGATGCGCAAATGGCGAATTGATGAACTTCCTCAATTCTATAATATTCTCATAGGCGACATGTCGTTGGTAGGTCCACGTCCTGAACGACAGCATTTTATTGACATCATTAGCCACACACATCCTCACTACAAATTTCTACACAAAGTAAAACCTGGGCTTACAAGTTGGGGAATGGTGCAATATGGATATGCCACCAATGTGAACGAAATGATTGACCGCATGAAGTATGACCTTCTTTACATCGAAAACTGCTCATTAGCTCTTGATGTGAAAATTATGGTCTATACTCTTAGGGTTATTTTTCAAGGAAGGGGCAAATAAGTTTGTTGGGTTTCCAAAAACATCCCTAATTTTCACCTACACTAAAATTTTCATTCTACTATGCAACAGCACAATTATTGGTTACTATTTGTAACCGCACTCATCCCTTTGTTTATTGGTTTTATTTGGTACAGCAAATCACTTTTTGCCAATGCTTGGATGAAAGAAGCAGGGCTCACCGAAGAACACCTTGGCAAAAGAAAAATGGCAATGGTTCTTGGACTTACTTATTTGTTTAGCCTTTTCCTTTCTTTTATTCTAATGAATGTAGTCATTCATCAATTTGCACTCTATTCCATTTTTGCCAATGACCCTACAATGCGTGACCCCAACTCAGTAACAGGAAAACTCATTGCCGACTTTATGACCAAATACGGTCAAAACTTTCGCACCTTCAAGCATGGTGCTTTTCATGGAATCATTTTCGGTTTAATGGGTGCAATGCCTATCATTGCCATCAATGCCTTATTTGAAAGAAGAACTTTTAAGTATGTAGCCATTCATACCGGTTATTGGATACTTACACTTGCCCTCATGGGTGGTGTTCTTTGCGGATTTATAGTGGCTTATTGATTTAGCCTAATTATTTAAAAGAAAAAGCCCTGCAACATGCGGGGCTTTTTCTTTTAAACATTGTTTGTCAATGATTTCAGTGCAAGCTAAGGAGGGTAATTTCATCGACCAAGCCCTAATAAACTGTATGTTTCACAGCGCTATAATTGTATTAGTTAGGCATTACTATCCTTGCCTATTCTGCGTCTTTATAAGCTTGTGTTCCTGTATACATTGGATTCAAAACATTCCCATTAACTTTGCGCCACAAAATTTATTTATGTTCAAAAAGTTATCTGCAATTATAGCAGTCTTTGCACTGCTTAGTTCATGTTCCAACGTTTCAAACGATAGTAATGCAAAAAAGGAAGATGTTCTTAGGGCAAACCTTGATACGACAGCAAACCCTGCTGACGATTTCTTCCAATATGCCACAGGTGGTTGGGTTGCAAAAAACCCAATTCCTGGCGATCAAACAAGTTGGGGCATCGGTCCTTTGGTTCAAGAAGAATTATATAAGCGCCTACAAATCATCAACGAAAATGCCGCTAAGAAAAATGCCACTTCTGGCATTGATCAAAAGATTGCTGCTTTTTGGCTAAGTGGCATGGATACCAACGCTATTGAACAAGTAGGCTTGACTCCACTTCGCCCGGAAATTGATTTAATCAACAATGCACAAAACGCCCAAGAGTTGATGAATGTAGTTGCGCACTTACACACGATAGGTGTTGGCGCTTTGTTTTCCGATGGACCTTCGCAAGATGAGATGAATAGTGAGGTGATGTCTTACCATCTTTATCAAGGTGGGTTGGGCTTACCTAACCGCGATTATTATTTCAATACCGATGAAAGAACCGTAAAGATTCGCAATGCTTATCCAAGCTATGTGGCTACCATATTTCAATTGATGGGTAATGATAGCAACACTGCAAAAACAAAAGCAGCGGCTGTTATTGCACTCGAAACAAAATTGGCAAAGTCTTGTCGCACCCTCGAAGCATTGCGCGACCCACATGCTAACTACAACAAAATGTCGGTGGCCGCTTTCCAAAAAATCTCCCCTTCCTTACAATGGACTAAACTATTGACTGCAATGGGTGCCAACCATATTGACACAGTGATTGTTGGTCAACCAGAGTTTTATAAGGCTATGGATAAATTGGTGACTACTGAGAACATTCAAACCCTTAAAGACTACATGGATTTCCATTTGGTAAAAACATTTGCTGCTTATTTGCCAAAGGCATTTGTGAATGCCAACTTCAATTTCTATAGTAAAATGATTCGTGGTGCTAAAGACCAAAAACCAAGATGGAAACGTATTATTGATCATGAAGAAGGCGTAATGGGCGAGGCACTTGGACAATTGTTTGCTAAAGAATTCTTCAACGAAAAAGCAAAGAAACGTTATGAAGACATGGTGGAAAATGTGCGCAATGCCTACAAAGTAAGAATGGAAAAATTGACTTGGATGAATGATAGCACTCGTCAAAAAGCCATGAAGAAATTAGCAGCTATTACCAAGAAAGTAGGCTACCCTGATAAGTGGAAAGACTTTTCTTCTATGGAAATAAAGAAAGGTGCTTACGTGAGCAACATCATCAGTGCCAACACTTGGTGGAACAATTATGAAATGAACAAACTAGGCAAGCCTGTTGACCGCACCGAATGGGATATGACACCACAGACTTACAACGCTTATTACAACCCATCGAACAATGAAATTGTATTGCCTGCAGGCATCTTTACTGTTCCTGGTTTTAGAGACGAAGAGTTGGATGATGCATTGGTGTATGGCTATTCTGCAGCTTCAACTATTGGTCATGAAATAACACATGGCTTTGATGATGAAGGTCGTCAGTTTGATGAAAAAGGAAACATGGTGGATTGGTGGACTAAAGAAGACGGTGTGGAATTCAACAAACGTGCTGATGTATTGGTACAACAATTCAATAAAATGGTGGTGGTTGACACGCTTCACATCAAAGGCAAACAAACCCTTGGCGAAAATCTTGCCGACCTTGGTGGCATCCTCATTGGCTTAGATGCTTTCAAACAAACAGAAACTTATAAAAAGAATGAAAAACTCAATGGCTTTACTCCATTGCAACGCTATTTCCTCGGTTATGCTTTAGGATGGTTATACACAGTTCGTCAAGAAGAATTGGCAAATCGTGTATTGACCGATGTTCACTCGCCTGCAAAATTCCGCGTTAACGGCCCATTCCCAAATGTACCTGAGTTTTATGAAGCCTTCAATGTAAAGCCCGGCAACAAAATGTATTTGCCCGATAGCTTGCGTGTAAGACTTTGGTAATCGTACTTTGATTTGTTCAATGCCGTTTCTAAATCCAGAAACGGCATTTTTATTTTCAGTAATACAATCCAAATATTTATTTATTGGGGTGCCAACCTCGGCAGTATTATCCCCTAACTTATTTATTTGGTTGCCGTCTTCGGCAGTACCATAAATAAATCTTTTGATTGGGTTGCCGTCTTCGGCAGTGCTGTTTCTATACAAAATAGCACTTATCTATTTTTTCAAGTGCATAAAATGAATGCCATCGCCCACTATTGCTTCATGAACATTGGGTGGGAGTTGAGCAAAATAGTCCTTCATCCATTTAGAATCGGGCATGTAATAAATGGAGATTGTGTCCCAAACTTTATACTCAGGATTGACCTTAGTGATGGCTTCGGCACAAAGCGTATCGGCACCTAAGATTTGTTTTTGGTCAATAGTATTCGTTTTAATTTTCCCAGGAATGAGTGCAGGAACAATATAAGGGTCGCCACAAACTCCATCGGAAATGAGAAAAGGTATTTTGCTTTGTCTTGCCTCCTCCAAAGCCTTAGAAGTGTTCCAATATGTGGTCATTCGGTTGTGGTAATCTTCATAAGTAAAGGAGTTGATGCATGTAGAAATAATATTGCCAAACAAACCAAGAAAAAGGATAGCAGCAATTCCATAAGCTACTTTAGATTGGTTGAACTTTTGTTTCAAATCTTCCAACAAAAAAATGATTAAAAGAGCAATTGAAGGAACGGTGTAAGCAGTAAGTCTTGCTACGCCACCAATGATTTTACCCGCACCAATTAGCACAATAACCAACAACAATAAGAGAATTGCATAGAGCCTTAAATAATCGTTGGTTGAAGTCAGTTTTAGTTTCGACTGTACTAATCTTGAGAGACCATACCCGAACGCAGTAATTCCCAAAACCCCAAAAATGATTTCGAACAAAAAGCCTGAACCTACTAGCGCAAACAGATTCCAAAAGTCTTGGAAAATGGTTTCATCGCCACCTTTGTAATAAGATTTTTTGTAAGAAACATACATACTCTTATCTGCCAATACATGCCTAATATCAACCCTATAAAACACAACTATGCTCAAGGCTACAAGGATTAAAGGGAAAGGCACATGAAGCGAATGTTCATTGCTATTATTTCCTTTTTGAAAAAACAGAAGCAGATAAATAACAAAAACAGGCGCTATGGTAATGGGATAGGTATAGCTGAAAAATGGAACAAACAACATGGTGGCATATAGCAACAGCCAAGAAGAGTTAGCAATCCTTTCAGCAGCCGATATTTTCATCAACAAATCGAATTGCCACAGCGTAAGCAAGCAAAGGAAAATATCCATTTCATAATGCTTCACTTGGGTTAAGTAATCTGTAAAAGTTTGAGAAGAAATAAGAATCAGTACAAAAAGAAAATTAAAAACAGACTGCTGCTTAAAAAACCTTTTCATCAAAGAAAACACAAAGAAAACACTGCATAACCCAATGATGAATGGAGGTAATCTTAACGAAATATAGTTATAGTCAAAACAAGAAGAAATGAGTTTTAGAATAGATAAATAAACCCTTGGGCACTCTTGTAATAAATCAAGTCTTCCCCAAAGCTGTGGAATGCTCTTGAACTTTATGTTGTAAATCAATCGCCACTCATCATTCCAAAAAGGACGAATGGGAAAGAATGCCATTGCTGCACCAAAACAAAGCAAATAGACAACAATAGCTATTGTTGAAACCTTTAGTATTCTAAAAACATTTTGCTCGGACATGATGTAAAAAAAATAAAAAGTCTTAGGCTGAACAAAATAAAAAAGAAACGGAGTAGCACCAATAGTCCTACTCCGTTTAAATAAGTTTTGAACTAATTATATCGCCACTACATCATTATCTGTAGTGTCTTCTTTCTTTTTCATAGTGAACCAAAGACTAACTGCCACCAACAAAATCAAGGCAATACTAGAGAACAAAGCAATCTTATCGCCTGTTAAGTAAGATGAAGGGCGGAACACAAATTTAATCTCATGTTTTCCTGCATCTATCTTTAAGGCACGAAGCACATAATTCACGCGGAGGATAGGCGCTGGTTTCCCATCCACAGTTGCTTCCCAACCATATGGGTAATAGATATCTGAAAATACAGCTAAACCATTCTTGCTATTGTTAGCCGTAAAGCTCAAATCATTCAGACCGTATTTGCTCAACTTAATGCTTGCGGCACTGTCTTTTCCAAACTGATAGCCTTGAATTTGTTTGGCATCTCCTTCGCGAATGATAGCGGTATTCTTGCTTTCCCATGCATTGACTACCTCTGCAGTATCGCCTAAGTTTTGTGCCTTCATGGCTAGCATTTCTTCGTCGGCTGTTTTCACCACTTTGGCTTCGCTCACAAACCAGGCATTGCCGTTGGCAGTTGGGTTGGGTTGACACACGGCTTGCTTTTGCGGACCATTGAAGATGATGTACTTTGTATTCAACATGTTCATCACCTGACTATTGAATTTACCCTGCGATTGTTGACCACCCATATGCATGTCAATCAGGTCTTGGTAAATTTCCATTTTAGCAGGGGAATAACCACCCACACATTTGTGGAAATAACACTGAATGGCATCGTTGTAGGTATCTTTTGAAAGGTCGAGCACACGATAATAAGGGTCGGTGTCTTTCATGATTTCTTGGTCAACAGGACGTGGAGTAAACATGTTTTGATAATCAGATTCATCCACATAGCTATTTTCATTGAGGTAGTTATTTGCTACCACAAACAAATCAATAGCAGTGAGTGCACCAATGCCCACTATCAAAATAGTTTTATTAATTCTGTCTTTGACGAATGCCCAAAGCAAACCGGTAGCAAGAAGAATGTACACCGCACTTGTCAATCCGCTGTGCATAGCCAAAGCCTGACGGTCGTTTTTCAATGCAGGTAACAACTGTTCAGGAAGTTGCGCGTCAGAAATAGATGTCCAATTAAAGAACATACTGCCACCCACACCCAATAAAATCGCAAGACCTGCCGTAATGCCTGCTGCTATTTTTATGTTTTTCCACAATTCCTCTTTAGAAGTTTTTCCATTGATAATTTCCGATAAACCCCATATGCCCAACATTGGGAACAGGAATTGAGGAATAATCATGGTCATAGTTGGGGTACGGAATTTATTGTACATCGGAAGATGATCGAACAGGAAGTAGTTCAACTCGGGAAGATGATCGCCCCAAGACATCATGATGCCAAGTATAGATGCTGCTAGAATCCACCATTTATGACGGCTTTTCACCACCATCATGCCCAAAACAAAAAGGAAACAAACGATAGCACCAAAATAAATAGGTCCTGAAAGGAAGGGTTGAGGTCCCCAATAAAGCGGCAACCTATCGGCTTGTCCTCCTACTAATGCTTCTGATTCCGGTGCTTTGGCAATTGGTTCGCTCGAACTACCACCATATAAATAAGGTACTAAAATGCAAAAGGTTTCGCCAAGTCCATTGCTCCAACGGAAAGCATAATCTTTGTCCAATCCACCATTGGCTTTATTGAGGTCATGAGTTTTCTTGTTTAAAGTCAACTCACTTTCGCCGCCGCGCATCGTCATCTTGGTATATTCTTTTGTAGAGAGTATAGAAGCCATAGACGGACCCACGCTGACAGATGCCACCACAAGTCCAACAATAGATGCTTTAAAGAAATCGGCTAATGGTTTTTTATCAATAAGGTAAGAGATAAACGTGGTAAGGATATAAAAAGCAACAATGATAAGGGTATAAAAATCAACCTGAAAGTGATTGGCGCCTACAAGCAAGGCTAGGGAAATACCCAAGAGTGCAGCCCCACCCCACAAATTGTTACGATACAAGACAATTAATCCTGCCAAGACACCGGGCATAAAGGCAATTGCCATCATCTTGGTATCATGACCGGCAATAATGATTCCCGGGTTGTAGGAAGCAAATGCAAAAGCCAATGCGCCTATGGCACCTAACCACTTATCTACCCGCATAGCAAGCATGAGGATGTAGAAGAACAACATGGCTAGGAAAAAGAAATAAGCGGGTTTCACCATAATAGTGGTCACCACTTTCAAAATCGGTCCGAGCAAGTTACTGCTTTCAGGAATACCGATAGTGTAGGTAGGCATCCCGCCAAACATGCTGTTGGTCCACAGTGGGTTTTCTCCGGTTTTCTCGTGCCAAGTTTCTGTTTCGTGGTACATTCCTTTCCAACTGTTTACATCTCCTTGACTCAATACTTTTCCTTGAAAAGCGGGCAGGCAATAAACAATGGAAATAAGTGCAAAAGCAAGAATGACATATACATGCGGCAGATATTTCTTAAAATCAAAAGATTGCATAGCTAGTTTTTAATAAGAAACAAAAATAATCGTTCTCAGGTCTTGAGAAAGGAAAATTTCTGCAAAGAGAAACTCGATGAAAATAATAAAAACATCAAACAAGCATAACAACAAGTATAGTTTAAGAGAGAAAAGTAATGGACGCAAAAAAAGCCCTAAGAATAGGGCTCTTTTCTGTATATAAGGAGAGAATGGAGACGAATGTTATGACTTCGTTATTGAAATCTAATGCAAGATGTTAATGACGTGTTTTACTTACAAAAAAACATCGTTCGTTAACAACTGATTTACATATTGTTAACAAGCCATTTGCATGTAGTCTATGTTTCAATTATCAATATTTTGATAAGAAACAATTGCTTCTTAGCTGTTCTATAACTATTTAAGTGAAGGTTAATACTGAATATATTAAACACAACAATCCCAAACTTCAAATAAAACAAAAATTATCGACTAATAAACTCGAACTGATTATCATTTATTATCAAAGAAAAAAGGATTCTAGGAATATTTAATGGAAAAAGCAACTCGAAAAAAGCTGGAATGAGCATAACTCAATGAATCCTTAAAGCGACATTTTGCGTTCTATTCAAATATAACAATACGCATTATAAGCATAATACTACTCGTTTATCGTTTTTTACTCATCAATATTAACATTAGAATTTACCTTAGAGTCAACAACCACTCACTCGTTTGCATTCATTATTATCACATCACATTAATGCTTTTAGTAAAAAAGCAAATTCCGTCGCCTTGTTAATGATACTGCAAGTTATTTCAGTTTCATTAGGGGCTCAGGTAAAAACAATTTCATTTTTACCTTATTTAGAAAATGAACGTATAATTAAAGACAGTTCACAATATGCTGAAAATGCACACGAAAACATCAGTATTAGCACCTTAAAATTTTATGTAAGCAAAATTTATTTTTACAAGAGCGGAAAGAAAGTTTTTGAAGAAACCAACAGTTTCCATTTGATGGATTGGGATGAAAAAATGTCTTTTCATGTTTCTGTGAAAAATGAATTTGATGAAGTTGGGTTTAGTATAGGCATTGATAGTGCAACCAATGTTTCGGGTGCATTTGGAGGTGACTTAGACCCAACAAAAGGCATGTATTGGACTTGGCAAAGTGGCTATATCAATTTTAAAATAGAGGGAACAAGTCCCATCTGCAAAACACGTAATCATGCTTTTCAATGGCATATTGGCGGCTATAAATATCCGAATACTACGATTCAAGAAATCAAATTGCGATGCACTACTAAAAAGGACATTGTAGTTGTTGTCGATTTAAAAGAACTATTGGAACAATCAAGTTTGGTTGAACATCCTGAAGTAATGTCGCCAAGTAAACAAGCGGTTCACCTTTCATCTATTTTCAAAACCTGTTTTTCTATTGCACCATGATGAAGCATTTGTTGATATTGCTTTTTGCTTTTGTCTTGTTGACTGCATTTAACAATGAAGTTCAATCGCTATTTCATGCGCCTAATTATTTCCCTAAGCCTTCTTACGATTTCAAAAAAAACCCATTGACTAAGGAAAAGGTTTTGCTAGGAAGAGTGTTGTTTTTCGATCCTTTACTTTCTATTGATGGAAAAGTTTCTTGCGCCTCTTGTCATTCACCCTACAATGCATTTGCTCATACCGACCATTCACTCAGTCATGGAATTTTCGATTCCATAGGCAATCGCAATGCCCCTGCATTATTTAACCTTGCTTGGCAACATGATTTTATGTGGGATGGTGCCATCAATCATTTGGATGTGCAAGCATTGGCACCCATCAGTCACCCAAAAGAAATGGGAGAAAACATTAATCATTTAGTTGAAAAACTACAAAGCAGTTCTCGATATCCATCTTTATTTTTCAAAGCATTTAAAGACAGTGCAATTACTGGTGAAAATTTATTAAAAGCATTGGCGCAATTTCAGTTGACGTTGGTGAGCAATCATTCAAAGTATGATGAGGTAAGGCAAGGAAAAAACAGTTTTTCAGAACAAGAAAATAAGGGTTATCAGTTGTTTCTTCAAAATTGCAATGCTTGTCATACCGAGCCTCTTTTTACCAATGAGCAATTTGAGTGTAATGGTTTGTCTGTTGATACTACTTTAAATGATTTTGGCAAGAATAGAATTACACATCTTTCGGTGGATAGTTTAGTATTCAAAGTACCTTCCTTGAGAAATTTGCGTTACACTTTTCCTTACATGCACGACGGTAGGTTTAAAAAACTCGGACAAGTTTTAAATCATTACACCAACAACATTCAGCCTCATCCCAATCTTTCAAAAGAGCTAAAAAACGGCATTCATTTATCCTCGGATGATAAGGCAGATCTTATAGCTTTTTTGATGACGCTCAACGACTCTAGTTTTGTTTTCAACACTCATCATCAATTTCCTAAAGAATTTTTCTAACCATTAATTTATAACCATTTTAAAACACCACTTATGCACTCACTAAAAAAAATCATTGCTTGCTTACTGCTTTCATCAACAGTTCAAGCGCAAAGTCCAGCTATCACTTCTTGGCTGCAAAACACAACAGTGCTTGGCACTTATTACGTCAATGGCAACCCAACGCCTGTGAGCAATAACACACTCGTCAATTGCCAAAAAGTAGAGTATTCTACCAACTTTGTTTACGTCACTACCAAAGGAATTCCTTCTTATCCTACAGGACCTTTTCTTGATGGCAATCCTTCTATTGCACAAAACCAAAATGCTATTTTCAGTTTTCCATTGAATCCAACACCTAATACGGGAACGCTTAAAGCCACAACAATGGGCAACATAGGTGTGTTCATAAACGGCGTTGCTTTGTTTGATAGCCGTGATGGTGTGTCTTGGAAAAACGCTACAAGTGCTTTAGCTGGTGGACCTATTGGTGGACAAGGTGATTTGGTTTGGAATCGCGATGCTATTCGTGCAGAGAAAGCTGGTTTCGATTGTTCAAAAGGTCATCCTGCAAACGGCAATTATCATCATCATCAAAACCCTTCTGCATTTAAATTCGACATCAATGTGACTTCTACTGTTTGTAATCCTTATGATGCTAACGGACTTTATGTGATTGATAGCAACCAACATTCGCCGCTTATTGGTTTCGCGTATGATGGCTATCCTATTTATGGTGCTTATGGTTTTAAAAACGCTGATGGAACAGGTGGCATTGTGCGCATCAAATCGAGCTATCAATTGAGAAACATTACTGCAAGAACAACAGATGCTTCGGGCAATACCGTTACAGCAGGTCCTGCCGTAAACACCACTTATCCTTTGGGTTATTTCATTGAAGATTATGAGTTCATTGCTCATACAGGTCAAAGCGATTATTTAGATGTTCATAACGGACGTTTTTGTGTAACGCCCGAATATCCTGCGGGCACTTATGCCTATTTCTGCACAGTAGATGCCAATTGGAATTCTGCTTATCCTTATGCTGTTGGCAAAACTTTTTATGGCAATTGGGCTAACCGAAAAGTAACTTCAGTTACCGAATCCACTACGATTTATACACCAACAGGCATCAACGAAACTGCTTTCAATCAATTATCATTTACTGTTTATCCCAATCCTACGAGCGATATGATTTTGATTCAAGCGGGCAACCTTGTTCAATACGATTTGACCATTGACCTCATTGACCTTACAGGAAAAACAGTTGCACAAACCACACTTGCAAAAGGCAGTAGTCTTGCTTATTTCGATACACAAACATTGCATGAAGGCATTTACTTCGCCAAGATTTATAATGGCGATTTTAAAACAACTCAAAAGGTTGTTGTGCAAAAAAAATAACGGTTCATTTTTTACTAAGTGGCAATAAAACACAGAGCTTTTTTACAGCAGAGGCGCGAAGGCGCAAAGTTGTAAAGAGGTCTTTGTGTTTTTTTGTTCCTACGGTTTTTTTTTAAAAAAACAAATACACAGCAACACGCAAAAACTACTATTCCCTTTCTTTCTTCTTTTTCCCTTTAATGCCCGTGCGCGGCATAAACTCTTTCAACTCATTGTATTTTAAATCCCATCCCTTGGTATTGCCGCCATTCGTGAATTTATAGACCGTGTGTCGATAATCGGTGCGTGCATTGTTCAAGCAATCCGCATCCGACAACATGCGTTGTGAAGAACACATTCTATAAACAATGTTGGCTTTCATTTCGGTTTCTTCCAAAAAAGTACGGTCGCTCCAATCAAGCAACATTTCATCCCAATCCACATCAGGACAACCGAGGCTATGGTCACCGTTGCGGATGTCAATGATGCGCTGCACCATGTGTTTTTTCTTGCCACTCAAGCCCTTCAGTTTCTTTCGGTCGGCATTGTTGAGGTTGGCGCAATAAGGTTTTAGCAAAGCGGTTGCTTGTTGTAGCAAATCGGTTACCTGCGCCCGCACATTGTTGGGAATATGATTGTTGGTGATGTTCTTCAGCGCCATTTTTAGTTGATTTAATTAAAACTTTAGCTAAATTAAGCAAAGTATATAAAATTTTAAACAAAATTTTACTAAAAATGAATAAATTTTTATTCCTTAAAGACAAAACTTTATAAATGATTGATAATGTTTTATAAAAATGTATAAAGTATTTACTAAAATCTAGTAAAGTTTTACTAGATTTTAGTAAAATAAGAAGCAAAGCAAAAACAATACTCAAACAAAATCATGCAAAAGCACATTGCTTGGCGGTTATTTGTTTTGGAATAAAAAGAAAATGGGGAAGTTTAGATTGATTTCTATTTACATAGTTAGCGATTAGCATGATTCGGGAAATTTTCTTAAAAAAAATGCTTGCGCAGAAAGGAAAAATGGGGAAGTTTGGGGGGTGGGGAAGTTGATCAATAGCTAAACCAATTACCTTATTTTTGTAGCACTAAAAAAGAAGATTTATGAACCTCGTTTTGCATGATGTACCGAATGACAAATTGAATCTTTTGCTTGAAATGGCAAGGGTGCTAGGCATAAAAGCAGAACAAGAAAAAGTAGCAAGCGAACAGGAGAAAATTCAGGCAGCAATGGATAGAATTGAAAGCAGTACTGCCGACCTCAGAACCATGGAATGGAGTGAACTGAAAAAGTTTGCTTATGGCAAATAGAAAATTGCTGATTGAGCAAAAGTTCTGGGAAGATTTTCAGTTTTGGTTGGTGAATAACCGAAAAATAATGCAAAGAATTTTTGACCTTGCCGACGAAGCTGCGAGAACTCCATTTTCGGGAACTGGCAAACCTGAACCACTCAAATCAAATTATCAAGGCTATTAGAGCAGAAGAATAGACTCGGAACACAGGCTTATCTATAAAGTTACAGAAGAGCATATCATACTTGTGTCTTGCAAAGGACATTATTAATTTGTTTTTTGGTTTAAAGGAAAAATGGGTAAACAGCCTATTGAACCATTTACCCATTTTACCCAAATTGATTGCTTCTTATTCTTTCACAATCTTTTCGTTCAAAAGCAAATTGTTATTAGCATCAAAAATGGATAACTGATAAATGCCATTGGGCAAATCAACAAGCGAAACCATGTTTTTTTGATGAACCTCGGCAACCAATTTTCCTTCTAAAGAAAAAACCATTATGGTTGCAGGCACTAAGCCATCAATTTGAATCAGATTTTTTGTAGGATTAGGATGAATAGCAATCTTATTTCCGTTCACATCATCAATACCCACCAAAGTCACATTTAAATTGGGCGAAAAACCCGTGCAACCATCTGTGGTCGTCACATTTACTTTGTAGGTGCCATTTTGAGTAGCAAGATAAGTGGCATTTGTTGCCCCTGCTATAGCAGTTCCATTCAAATACCAAGCGTAAGCAGCATAAGGTCCGCCACTTGCACTTAAAGTGTTGGAAGTATTGACAACTGTTGGTGTTGGTGTTGAAAAAACAACAACAGCAATTACATTAGAGTTAGCAGTGCTATTAATAGTAACAGTGTAATTTCCTGCTTGAGAAACAGTGTAAGATGAATTAGTAGCACCGGGAATAACAGTACCATTGAGTCGCCACTGATAAGTATATCCTGTTCCTGTATTTGCATTTAACAATACTGTTCCTCCCTGGCAAAAAGAAGTATTTCCTGTTGCGGTAATCGTTGCCGTAACAGAAGTAGGATTTGCTGTAGCCAACCAAATAGTAGCATTCATCAACAGTCTTTGATGATTGCCTGCTGCATCGGTAAAATAACCATTGTAAAGCGTAAGATTGCTACTCGGATTGCCAGTTCCATCATCACATGGTGAACTATCGCCAATAGCACATACTTTTCCATTGCCATAACGTGCATAAGCAAAGAGCACATTGGTATTTCCACTTGTACCTGTTTTATAAACCACTGCTTTTACAGTAGGATTATTGGTAGTAGATAAAGTCATAGAAGTACCATTAGCCCACTGCACTTTGGTAACGTTTCCCATAGTACCATGAAGGATAGAATCGGAGGCAGAAAGCGAAGAGGCTAAGTTTGAATAAGTCCCTGAGAAATTTTGCAAATCGAAGGTGATGCCAAAAGGATTGTTTTGCACTGAATTATTAGTCATCAAGTTATTCCAAATAGCAGGAGAATCATCGCCATCGCCGTTTCTATCACTTACGGTGTGGTCGGAAACCATAAATAGCCCTCCCCCATTTTGAACAAACTGCATGATGGCTGTTTTTTCAGCAGCTGAAAACATTATGTTCGGTTCGCAAACAATATAGACTTTGTAATTGCTCAAGTCTTGAAGATTGCTGGCATTGCCATAAGTAATTTGCCCATTCCAAGGAAGCGTTTCAACGGTATAACCTTTTTTGGCACAATCTACCGCCCAAGCAGAAATGCCACCAACCCAAAAATTTTCATTGGTAGTTGCCATTATGCCACTTTGAGCAGGAATTGGAATTTTTTGAGCATTACTATGCCAATTACTTGCGTTTGTATAAGCATTAGGGTTCCAGTTTAAATTCCATTGGTCAGCGTCAATAATCCAATCTGCCTGTCCAGCAGTTTCAGCTTTGGTAGCATCAAATAGAATTTTTGTTTGTGCAAAAGCAAAACAAGAAGGAAACAATAAGAGAAATGAAATTAGTCTTGGGAACATAGATAATTATTAATTGGCGACAAATTTAAGATGAAATTGATTTTACAAGAAAGAGTATTCTTTCAAAACACATTTTTTAGTGTTTTTAGAGAAGTCAGTATAAGTGAAGCAAAAAAACCACCTCTTTCGAAGGTGGTTTATAATATTTTCAGAAATCTTAGTTATGCTAGAGCATTAATGCGCTTAACAATACCTGATTTAATGTTGCTTGCTTTATTTTTATGAATGACATTACGCTTAGCTAATTTGTCAATCATTGAAATAACTTTAGGTAAAGAAGCAACTGCTTCAGTTTTATCGGAAGCTAAAAGATTACGGATAGCGTTACGGGTAGTTTTACCATAATAACGGTTACGCTCACGACGTTTTGCACTCTGACGAACATCTTTTCTGGTTGCTTTATGATTTGCCATTTATACTCTTGTATTTTTTAAAAGGATGGCAAAAGTAAGGCATAATTGTTTTCAAGCAAATTTTTTTTGGGGAGATAAAAAACAAGCAGACTGAATCTTCATCAGTCTGCTTGTTATTATCTTCATGAAACCCTACTATTAAATGGTCATAATCTCTTTATCCTTGTCTTTGCAATGTTGGTCAACAAGAACTATGTATTTGTCTGTTACACCTTGAACTCTTGTTTCACCTCTTTTTGCTTCGTCTTCGCTTAGCCCATCTTTCTGTTCTTTCTTGATATTTTCTATAGCGTCTCTACGAATATTGCGAACAGCAACTTTTGCGAACTCTCCTTCTTGATTAACTTTCTTACAAAGCTCTTTACGACGCTCTTCGGTAAGAGGAGGCAAGAATAGACGAATAATATTACCGTCATTTTGAGGATTCAAGCCAATATTTGAAGCGATAATTGCTTTTTCGATAGCGTGAAGCATATTTTTCTCCCAAGGCTGAATGGAAAGTGTGCGTGCATCTGCAACAGTGACATTTGCAACTTGGCTTAAGGCTGTAGGTGCACCATAATAATCCACATGAATACCGTCAAGAATAACAGGATTAGCTTTACCAGCCCTGATTTTTGAAAGTTCAGTTTCAAGGTGACTGATTGCCTTCTTCATATGATCGCCAGCGTTGTCAATTATTTTTTCTAAAACCTCGCTCATAAATTACGTTTTGAGAGCGCAAATGTAAAGAATGTTCCGAAAGATAGAAGACAACAATTGTTATAGTTATTTAGTAATCGAGAAACACTTTTGGTAAGCCTTCAATCTACAGTACTTTTGTGACAATTATTCATTTAGAAAATATTTTATGGAAACAATTTTGGAAAGCCCTATTAGCCTTACTGCAAACGCAGTGAATGAAGTAAAACGTTTAATGAACGCTACTGATTTTGATAAAGAAACCCTCTTAAGAATTGGAGTTAAAGGTGGTGGCTGTTCAGGCATGAGTTATATGCTAGGCTTCGATAAAAAAGAATCGGATGACGAAGTGTATGACATTGATGGCATTCAAGTATTGATGAAAAAAGCACACAGCATTTACCTTTTTGGCATGCAGGTGAATTTTGAAGATGGACTGAACGCTCGTGGTTTTGTTTTTCAAAATCCGAATGCAAGCAGCACTTGCGGTTGTGGACAATCATTTTCGGTATAAACTCCATGTTGAAACCTTTTTTATTTCTATCAGTATTTTGTTGCCTATTTAGCCTCTCTGTTTTTTCACAAATAGAAAAACCTAAAGGAGACAACATGAATAAGCTTGATGAAAACGGCAAAAAACATGGAATGTGGGTAAGTACCTTCCCTGCAAAAAAAAGCGAAAAACCATTTACTGAATTCGGAAACTATGAACATGGTCTTAAATATGGTACTTGGTATAAAATAACCAGAGAAGGAGAGTTGATTTCTATTGAAAATTTTAAAAATGACCTATTAGATGGGGAAGCAAAATATTATGATGAAGGAAAACTATATTGTGAAGGAACCTACATGAGTAAAAATTCTTCTCAGGAAAAAGATACGATTGTTATTACACACCCTGAAACATTATTGGAAAGTTATAAAGAAATCCCTGCTTATTATGGTTCATTTCGCCAAGGAGAATGGCGATATTATGACTCTGAAAATGGAAAGCTCATGAAAATTGAAGAATACGCAGAGGATGAATTGATTTACAAAAGAAACTTTCCAAACTTTATTAACGATAGTGTTGCCTTCAAAAAAAGAGAGGCTTTATTGCCTCACAATGTAAACAAGAAGACTACTTTACACAAAAGCAAAAAACAACAATACTCTTACTATTAAGCACAAGATAATAAGCAGCAATCATAAAATTTTCCGAGAAGATTTTCATGAAAGCAAATCTTTTTTTACCTTGAACCCATATTTTTTACTCAGGAAAAATTTTATGAAGAAAATTCTCAGTGTTGTTATACTTTCTTTCATCCTTTTCAGTTGCGATAAGCAAGCTAATACAAACATAGGTTTTCGTGAGCCAACCTGCTCTGATACAACTGATGAAGGCAAATTTGAAAGTTTTACAAATGCCGAATATGCTCAGTTTCTGAATAACTATCAGATTGTCCCTGGAATCCAAGTGGACTCTGTAGTAAAGCAGATGTACATAAAAGGAAGGCTGCTTCGCAATAGGGAAGTGTTTTATGACCCTTACCTTGTTTTTAGGCTTTATCGCCCAGCTGATTTTTACATGTACATGCCAACAAAAGAATCACAGGAACAATACCAAAGTTGGGTAATTCCATGGAATCCATCAGTTGATTCTCAACGAGCTAATATTTACAACGTTCGCGCACGCTTGTTAGAGCCTGGTTGTTATCGTTTGTACTATGTATTAGTAGATACAGGCAAAACCAAAACTGTGTTTACTAAAGGCCATTACGACATTGAAATTAGAAACTAAGATTTTCTTTCAAGCATTTTCTTCCTGAGTTTGTATTGTAAGCCAATGGCTTAAGAATTATTTTTTTAACCGGCAAAAGATTATCTCTTTTTGAGAAATCATAACCCTGCCACAACAAAAAAAGATAACATGGGATGTAGTCCTAACGGATGTAGTAATAATGGTGGGTGTAGTTCGTCTGGTTGTAACAGACTGAATGTTTTTGATTGGCTCAACTCATTAACCCTACACGACAGTGCAAAACCTGCAAATTTCATCGAGGTTTCTTTCAACAAAGGAAGCCGTAAAGATTATTTTAAAAACCTCTCAAATATTGTTTTTGAAAAAGGAGAAATGATTGCTGTTGAAGGCATCAGCGGATTTGATATCGGAATGGTAAGCCTCACAGGCGAGCTTGTAAAATTGCAAATGAAAAAGTATGGCATTAAAGATGAATCTCAACTAAAAAAAGTTTATCGCTATGCCACTGAAGAAGACTTACGCTTGTTCAATCATCATAAAAATCGTGAACAAGAAATAATGATTAGAAGCCGTGCTATTGCAAAGCAATTGAAACTAGAAATGAAAATTTGTGAAGTGGAGATGCAGGCAGATGGCAAAAAAGCGACTTTCTTTTATACTGCTGATAACCGGGTTGATTTTCGTGAGTTGATTAAAGTGTATGCTACTGAATTTAAAGTGAAGGTAGAGATGAAGCAGATTGGTGCTCGTCAAGAAAGCGGAAAAGTTGGCGGCATTGGTTCTTGTGGAAGAGAATTGTGTTGCAGTACTTGGCTTTCTGATTTCAGAACCGTAAATACCACCGCTGCGCGTTACCAAAATCTTTCAATTAATCAAACTAAACTTTCAGGTCAATGCGGCAGATTGAAATGCTGCCTCAACTTTGAATTAGATACTTACGTAGATGCCTTAAAAGTATTTCCAGAAGACTGTGATATTCTTGAAACAACACTAGGTGTAGCCTATCTTCAGAAAAAAGACATTTTCAAAAATCTGCTTTGGTATTGTTATAGAGATAGTAGTAAACAATACCCACTTACCATAGAACGTGTAAAAGAAATTAAGAGACTCAATAAAGCAGGGGAAAAGCCTTCTGAGTTACAACCAGTTGAGTTGGAAGCGAAAATGCCAAAAGCTGGCGTGAAAGTGGAAATGGGTTTTATAAATGATGTTGGGCAAATCACTTTACGTTCTTTAGAAAAAACTGGCAAGAAGAAAGTCAAATCTTCAGGCAATAATAAACCTATCAACCAGCAACCTCAATCTAAACAGACACAGCCTCAAAAGCAGGTTCAGCCTAATAACAATCAAAACCAACAAAGAAACAATAACCAAACAAGTAGTCAAACAAATAATCCATCAAGTAATTCTCAACAACTACCTAAACAGAATACCAACAATAATAACAGAAATCAAAAGCGACCTAAACAAGGTAAGTAATTCTGATTTTGATTAGATTATTACAAACTTTTTCTTCCTTATGAATAATACACTCAGCGCTTTCCTCGAAATTCTTAAATACACTTTGCCAGCCATCATTGTGTTGATTGCTTGTTCTTCTATTGTTAAAAAGTTTTTATTAAACGATTTCAAAGAAAAGCATTTGGCTTTGCTTAAAGACAACCAAGACACTACGGTTAGGCTGCGTTTGCAAGCATATGAAAGGTTGACTTTGTATATTGAAAGAATACATCCCAGAAACCTTATTCCAAGGGTTTATGAAAGTGGTATGACAGTGGCGCATTTACAAGCTATGCTCATCATGACTATTAAAATGGAGTTCGAGCATAACGTAAGCCAACAAGTGTATGTTACCAAACAGGTTTGGAGCTCAGTGCGCGGTGCTAAAGAACAAGAAATGAATATGATTCACATGATTTGCCAGCAATTAGACCCGCAAGCCTCTGGTAAAGAACTGCATAAAAAAATAACTGATTACCTTTTAACGGTTGATGGCCAATTGCCAAGCGATGTGGCTTTGAATCTTATTAATGAAGAAGCAAGATTGGTATTGTCTTACGGATCACAAGCTTAATTATTAATTACCTTTTACAATGACTGAGAAAAAAATTATTACCGATTCGGGTATTGAAATCAAGCCGGTGTATTGTGAACCGGTTTCTATGAAAGAACTTCCTGGAAACTTTCCTTTTACGCGTGGTGTTCATGCGAGCATGTACCGCGACAGAATGTGGACCATGCGCCAATATGCAGGGTTTAGCACAGCAGAAGAAAGCAACAAACGCTATCATTATTTGCTCAGTCAAGGGGTTATGGGCTTGTCCGTAGCTTTCGATTTACCTACGCAAATTGGTTATGATTCCGACCATGCTATGTCTGAAGGAGAAGTGGGTAAAGTAGGCGTTGCTATTGATTCAATCGAGGACATGGAAATTCTTTTTGCAGGTATCAAACTTGAAGATATTTCTACTTCTATGACCATCAACGCCACAGGATTTATTCTATTGGCTTTCTATATTGCTCTTGCTAAAAAACAAGGTGCTAACATCCGCAAAATCTCAGGTACTATTCAAAATGATATCTTAAAAGAATATGCTGCTCGTGGTACTTACATTTATCCACCAGCGCCATCTATGCGGCTCATTACCGACATCTTTGAATATTGCAGCAAGGAAGTGCCTAAGTGGAATACCATTTCCATTTCGGGCTATCATATCCGCGAAGCGGGGTCAACTGCGGTGCAAGAATTAGCGTTTACGCTTGCCAATGGCAAAGCTTATCTCGAAGCAGCTCTTGAAAAAGGATTGGATATCAATGTGTTTGCTCAAAGGCTTTCTTTCTTCTTCAATGCCCACAATCATTTGTTTGAAGAAGTTGCCAAGTTCCGCGCTGCGCGTAGAATGTGGGCGCACATCACCCAATCGCTAGGTGCCACCGACCCTAAAGCTCAAATGTTGCGCTTTCACACTCAAACAGGAGGCAGCACCCTTACAGCTCAACAACCAAGAAACAATATTGTGCGGGTCACTTTGCAAGCGCTTGGCGCCGTACTTGGTGGCACCCAATCTTTGCATACCAATGGCTACGACGAAGCGCTTTCTTTGCCTACTGAAGAAGCAGCAACCATTGCCTTGCGCACTCAGCAAATCATCGCATTCGAAAGTGGCGCAACCGATACGCCAGACCCACTTGCAGGTTCTTTCTTTGTAGAAGAATTGACCAACGAAGTGGAAGACGCAGCTTGGAAGCTTATGGATAAAATAGATGCCATGGGCGGTGCCGTAAAAGCCATCGAACAAGGGTTTATTCAAGAGGAAATTGCCCGCTCGGCTTATGCTTACAATAAAGCCATTGAAGACAAGAGTAAAACCATTGTAGGCGTCAATAAATTCACTTCCAAAGAGGCAGAAGCCACGCCGGTGTTTAGGATTGATGATTCAATTCGGGTGGTGCAAAGCGAAAAGCTGAAAGCCCTTCGCGCGAAGCGCAACAACGAAAAAGCCACTGCTTGTCTCCGCCTCATTAAAGAAAAAGCAAGCACCGCCGAAAACCTGATGCCGTTTGTGATAGATGCTGTTGAAAATCTTTGCACACTAGGCGAAATTTCTGACACGCTTCGCGCTATTTGGGGAGAATATCAAGGGTGATTAATTGAGAAAAATTGAAGTAATTAATAAATACAATTTGCAAATCAACTCAACATACCTTCTATTTGTTTAAATGTCTCTCCGGCATTTTTACCCTGCCACATTACTTTAAATAGGCAAGTAGCTAGCGGAATATCAATGCCGTAAGAAGTTGCTATTGATTGCATGCCACGGGCCGCATAATAACCTTCTGCAACCATATTCATTTCCAATGTAGCTACTTTAACAGAGTATCCTTTACCAAGCATCGCTCCAAAAGTTCGGTTGCGACTATGTAAAGAATAACAAGTAACTAGCAAATCGCCGAGATAAGCACTTGTATGAAAATCGGGATGTTCGTCGGAAGGATGAACCTTATCAAAATGCACCAGTAGAAAATGATACATCTCACGATAGCAATTTGTGATGTAAACACTTAAGAAATTATCTCCATAGTCGAGCGCATGAGCCATGCCCGCACCAATTGCATATATGTTTTTGAGAACTGCAGCAAACTGTGCGCCCCAAATATCATGATTATGTGTAGTGTTGATGTAAGAAGTATGAAATGCTTGGGCAACAGCAGTAGTAAAACGATCGTCGAGCCCAGAAAAAGTGAGATACGATAGTCGTTCCATAGCGACTTCCTCGGCGTGACAAGGTCCTGTAATTGCAGCATAATCATGAAGGTTGAATTTGTTGGGCGCTATCTTAGCAAAATAGTCGTTCAATAAAAGATTTTCATTTGGAAGAACTCCTTTGATGGCACTAATTATTTTTTTCTCCATCCACAAATCTATTGGTGCTAAGTCAAGCACCGATTGTGCATATGCAGAAGGTACTGCAAATACAATTGTATCGCATTCTTTGAGCACTTTTAGCAAATCATCTGAAGGAAAAATGGTTTCAGGATGGAAAGCGACAGAAGTTAGGTAATTAGGATTGTGATGACGTGTTTTTAAATGATGGACTGCATCATTATTGCGCAACCACCAATTGATTTTTATGCCATTGTCTGTAAGCATTTTAGCTAGTGCAGTCCCCCAGCTTCCATTTCCAATAATTCCGATTTTACCTAGTTCCGATGATTTCAACTTGAAGATTTTATCAGTTAGTCTTTCGTTTCTTCTTTCTTGGTTTCAAATAATTGATCTTTAGGCACCGGCTTCACTTTTGTTTTGTCTTTCAATATACGCGCTACGGCACCATATGGAGCAATCACCACCTCTTCGCCGTCTTTCAAACCTTCTAAAATTTGAATATTTATATTGTCTTGCACCCCTGTTTTTACATCTCGAAGATTCACTTCTTTTTTCTTATCATCATAAACAAAAACAACTTGACGAACTGCATCAAACCCCTCGTTTTTCTTTTTAAGACTATCGGGATAATCTCTTACAGCTACTGCATTCACTGGTACAGCAAGTATGTTCCTTTCTTTTCTTGTTTGAATTTCTACACTTGCTGACATACCGGGTTTAAAAGGAAACTTTGACAATTTTGCAAGGTCTTCATAACTAGATGGAAAGATAAGAATTCGCACCGTATAATTCGTAACCTGATCGCTACTCACTTGTTGCAAACCAGTGCTTTTGCTACTTACGCTTATTTTCGAAACAATCCCAAGGAACTTTCTATTACGATAAGCATCTGCTTCTATGATTGTAGTATCTCCCAACTTTACTTTAGCAATATCTGTTTCACTAACCTCCACTCTTACTTCAATTCTTCTCAAGTCGGCGATAGTCATCATTTCTGTTCCAGCCATTTGAGCAGTTCCAACTACTCTTTCACCTAATTTGACATTCAAGGCAGAAACAACGCCTGATGTAGGCGAAAAAATAGTTGTTTTTCTAAGATTTTCTTTTTGTTGATTTAAACTAGCAGAAGCACCTTGAACACTATAGTTACTACCTGAAACATTGGCAATAGCTGCTTCATAGGCAGCTTTTCCACTATGATAATTTGCTTCTGACTGTTCAAATTCCATATCAGAAATAACTTTATCTTCAAACAGTTTTTTATTCCGCTCGAAGGTCGCTTTTATTTGATCAAAACTTGCTTTTGCCTGAGCCATCATTTCCTTTGAGTTGATCATGTGCGCTTTGTTCTGCTCAACATTAGCAACTGCTTGGCTCACTATGCTCGAATAAATTGCAGGGTTAATTCTTGCCATCAATTCACCCTTATGAACGCTGTCACCTTCAGCAATATTTAGTTCAATAATTTCTCCACTTACTTCGGGGCTAATTTTTACTTCTGTTTCTGGATAAATTTTGCCACTAGCCGTTACTGTTTCCGTAATTGTGTGTAAAGAAGATTTTTCAGTCGCTACTTTGGTTTCATCGCTACCACGGTTTTTACCAATAATGATAATGACTATGAGCAACACAACCGAACCGCCGATGATCCACCAAAGGGTCTTTTTTTTCATTGAGAAATATTAAGCGTTAGGTTGTAAAATTAATGTTTATCTAAAACCTCCAAGAGGAAATTTTAGTAAAAACTATCAGTATTAACTATTAACTATTCCTAAACAAAAATCTCAATAAAAACTCAAAATAATGAATATAAACATTGATGAGCGCCATCAAAAACATTGATAAATGAATTGCTCCAATCATCAAAGTACTGTGAAAACAGAATTCACTGCCCTTATGTGTATTGTTGACGATAAAAAACTCGCCAGAAAAAAGACATAATAAAATGGCTGCTAAATTGAATAATAAGTTTTCACGAACAAGATTATTGCTCATAAATCCAGCTAAAGAAATTATTGGCAAAAGGGGTATTGATGCCGTTAAAAATCTTTTAGAATCTTGATTAAAGTTTTGTTCGTTGACCAATGCATTCACAGCTGGGCTTGTTACAAACAGTTTTGTCATTGCATGCAGCACTTTATAGGAGGCTGCAAAAATTACGAAGTAAAGTATCTCCATATACCATCTCTTTATTATCACCACCAAAGTAAAAAACTTAAACAGACTCAAAAGCGAAAAAATCACCTTTAACTTTTAGATAACTTTTTTTTAAAGCAAGTTAACATGTAACAAATCTCCCCCCTCATAAGTAGTATGAAGTTGAGTCGACCTTCACATAATGATTCCCGTCATTATACAAACTTATTTCAAAAAACTCTTTACTTTTGTTTAAGAGATGAAACGTTTCCTCACTGCCATCATAACCATTTTGTTCTTGCTGTCTACCACAGGCACCACGGTTCATTTGCATTATTGCATGGGCAAATTAGTAGGCGCTAGTCATCATGCACCTAAACCCAAACACAAATGTACTCGTTGCGGCATGATTGTGGACATTCAAAAATATAAGGGCTGTTGCAAGGATGAATCCAAAACATATAAAAGTAGCGAGCAACAAAAAACGTTAGACATTGATTTATTCACCTGTATTAAAACATTAGTTGCTGAGCCATTATTTTATTTATCTAACGTTAAAAATATTGTTTCTGTTCAGGCAAGCAAACAGTTGTTTTTGGCTCATGCTCCTCCGGAACGGTTAGAACATTGCCCACATTTTATTTTCTTTCGCAACATCCGAATCTGATTTCTATTTTTTGCAATAATTGATTTGCATGGCATTGCCATGTACTTTTCATTGTTGTGCTTCCTCCAATCAAAATCATTAATTTCTAACAAAATTTATTAAAAAAACTCAATAATAATTTATGAAATCAATTATCAGAATCTCAGCATTCACTTTTCTGCTTTGCTTTTTGTTTGGCAGCCTACAACTCTTGGCTCAAGACACCAAAAAAAATGAAGTATTTAAAGTGTATGGCAACTGCGACATGTGCAAAGAAACCATGGAAGGTGCTTTAAAAAAGAAAGATGGTGTACTTAAAAAAGACTGGGACAAGAAAACCAAAATGTTGACGGTGACTTATGATGAATCAAAAATCACTTTGACGCAAATCAAACAAAAGCTTGCAGATGTTGGCTATGACACCGATGAAATTCAAGCGAAGGATGAGGTTTATAATAAATTGCACAAATGCTGTCATTATAAAAGAGCTAAAGACAAATCATAGTCTATGGTAAGGCACCTGATTTCATTTTCATTACGCAACCGTTACTTGGTTTTGCTGCTGGGAATTGCCTTGTTTGCTTGGGGAGTTTTTTCTATGAAGCAAAATCCAATTGATGCTATTCCTGATCTTTCTGAAAACCAAGTGATTGTGTTTACGGAATGGATGGGGCGCAGTCCGCAAATCATCGAAGACCAAGTCACCTACCCATTAGTATCTAATCTTCAAGGCATTCCAAAAATCAAAAACATTCGAGGCTCTTCCATGTTCGGGATGAGTTTTGTTTATATCGTTTTTGAAGACAATGTGGACATCTATTGGGCAAGAACACGTGTGTTAGAAAGACTAAATTATGCACAACGCTTATTACCAGAAGGTATAACACCAACATTGGGACCAGATGGAACAGGTGTAGGTCATATTTTTTGGTACTCATTAGACGCTCCAGGCTATGACTTGGGTGAATTAAGAGCCTTACAAGATTGGTATGTTCGTTTTGGTTTGCAAACAGTTAAAGGAGTGAGTGAAGTGGCTTCATTTGGTGGTTATCAAAAACAATATCAAATCAATATTGATCCGCACAAACTCAATTATTACAACATCACGATGATGGATGTATTAAGAGCTGTAAAATCAAATAATAATGATGTTGGCGGAAGAAAATTTGAAATGAGCAACACTGGCTACATTGTTCGTGGACTTGGTTATATCAAGAGTATGGAAGATGTTAAAAACATTCCAGTGGGCAAGGAAGGGAGTGCCACAATAAAAATCATGGACATAGCAACTGTTCAAATGGGAGGAGACTTACGCTTAGGCATTTTTGATGAAAACGGTGAAGGCGAAGCAGTGGGTGGCATTGTAGTAATGCGTTATGGTGAAAATGCGGATGCTGTAATAAAGGATGTAAAAAAGAAAATCAAAGACATTGAAAAAGGATTGCCAGAAGGCGTGAAATTAAAAGTGGCTTACGATAGAAGTGAATTGATTGAATCAGCCATTCAAAGTGTAAAACAAAGCATTTGGGAAGAAATGATTGTGGTGTCATTGATTGTATTACTATTTCTTTTTCATTGGCGCAGCGCATTCATCATTATCATTCAGATTCCGGTGTCAGTGGCTGCAAGTTTTATTTTGCTGCAAGCCTTTGGTATTTCTTCCAATATTATGTCCATCACTGGAATCGCTTTAGCAATTGGTGTGATAGTAGATGATGGTATAGTGATGGTAGAAAACGCATATCGTCATTTAGCTGATGCAAAACTCGAAAAAGAATCATGAATCAGGAACAACAAATAAAAGAAGAAAAAAGGCTCAACATCATTGAAGCTGCTTGTCAACAAATTGGCAAGGGTGCATTCTTTTCCACTATCATTATTGTGGCTTCATTTTTACCTGTTTTTATGCTTACCGGACAGGAAGGAAAATTGTTTTCACCACTTGCTTGGACAAAGACATTTATTTTGTTCATTGATGCGTTTGTGGCAGTAACGTTAGTGCCTGTTTTAATTTCATTTTTCTTAAAAGGAAAATGCAAAACTGAATCAGAAAACCCCATCAACAAAAGACTTCAAAAATTCTACGGACCAATACTCAAAATATGCTTGAATAATCCATGGAAAACAATAGGTGTAAATTTTTTGGCCTTATGCATCAGCATTCCAATGTTGATGAATTTAGGAACAGAGTTTATGCCTCCTTTAGATGAAGGAAGCATTTTGTTTATGCCAGTGACTTTGCCTGATGTTTCCAATTCAGAAGTGAAAAGAATTTTACAAGTACAAGATAGGCTGTTGAAAACAGTGCCTGAGGTTAAAAACGTTTTAGGAAAAGCGGGTCGAGCAAATACTGCTACTGATAATTCACCAATTAGTATGATTGAAACTATCGTCTTATTGAAACCTAAAAGCGAATGGCGCAAAGGAATAACTAAAGACGACATCATCAATGAGTTGAACGCAAAGTTGCAAATCCCAGGCACAGTGAATGGTTGGACACAACCGATTATCAATCGAATCAACATGCTATCAACTGGAATTCGAACAGATGTTGGTGTGAAAATATTGGGCGATAATTTAGACACCTTGAATGTACTTGCTCAAAGAATTCGAAAAGAATTGACAGGCATTACAGGAATTAAGGATTTATATGCAGAACCTATTACTGGTGGAAAATATTTAGACATTCAAATAAAGAAGGAAGAAATCGGACGATATGGCTTAAATGTAAATGATGTGAATGAAGTAATTGAATCAGCTTTAGGCGGAATGAATGCAACAACAACAATTGAAAAAAGACAACGTTTTACTGTCAATGTTCGGTTTGCACAAGATTTTAGAAATAGTATTGATGACATCAAACGCACATTAATTCAAACTAACTCGGGAGCCATTCCTTTATCTGCTGTTGCAGATATTAATGTAACCGAAGGCCCCCCCATGATTCAATCAGAAAACTCTTTGTTGAGAGGGACTGTTTTATTCAATGTTCGTGGAAGAGATTTAGGAAGCACTGTTCAAGAAGCACAGAAAAAAATTAATGAAACTATTCAAAGGTTACCTCGAGTGTATTTCATTGAATGGAGTGGGCAATGGGAAAATCAAATTCGAGCGGAAAGAACTTTGAAACTCATTATTCCAATAGTCATCGGCATTATCTTTTTGGTTTTATATATGGTTTACAAATCTATTCGCGAAGCATTCTTCAGTTTGATTACTGTTCCATTCGCATTAGTTGGTGGCGTCTATATGACCTACGCATATAATGTCAATCTTTCAGTAGCAGTTGCCGTAGGTTTTATTGCTTTGTTTGGAATTGCTGTACAAACAGGAATCTTTATGGTGATCTACTTACACGAAGCCATGCACGATTTAGTAAAACTAAAGGGCAATTCAAGAGCAACCATTTCAGACGAAGACTTGCGTGAACATGTATTTAAAGGAGCTGCACAAAGACTAAGACCCAAGATAATGACTGTATGCGTAGCACTTTTTGGATTAGTCCCCATCTTATTTAGTCATGGTGTGGGAAGCGATGTAATGTTACCAATTGTGTTACCGATGATTGGTGGTGTGTTTACTTCATCAGTCCATGTGTTACTCACAACCCCAGTAGTTTTTGAATTGACAAAACGATATGAACTCAACAAATATGGCAAGATGGACATGGTTGAATCATCTATAAAACATTAGACAATGAAGCAAACAAAAATTATCATAATTACAATTGTGCTGTTTGCATTTGCACTAATGGTCAAAGCGCAAAAGTTAACGTTGAATGATGTACTTGATAAAATTGAACAGAATAATCCTCGTCTTCAATCTTTTCAAAATAAGATTACGGCAGCCAATGAATTAGTTAATGGTGCAGGCGCTTGGATGCCTCCAATGGCTTCTGTTGAATTAAACGGGCTTGCCAATAAATCATTGAATCCTGGCGAACTATATCGATATAGTTATTCTCAAACATTTCCTAATACAGCTAAAACAAAAGCTGAAAGAAATTACCTGAGTTCGTTTGCTGACATCAGTAATCATGAGTCCAATTATACTAAGGTTGGCTTGTTTAGTTTGGCTAAAGAAAACTTCTACAACATCTACATTGCTCAAAAGAAGATTAGCTATTTGAATGACAATATCAAAATCATCAAAATCATGATTGGGCTTGCAGAGAAACAAATGGCAATAACCAATGGCGATTTAAGTTCAGTTTATCGTTTGAAAGCAAAATTGGCTGCTAATGAGTCCATGATAATTCATGAAGAATATGCTTTGAAATCTTACTACACTGTTATCAATTTTCTGATGAACGAAGATGTGAATAATAGTATTGACCTCGACACCAACAATCTATTAAAGAATTACAATGGATACTCAATCCTATATCAATTGGATACTATTGAAAGTTGGAGAAATGACTTAAAAAAAATCAACAGTGAAATTCACAACATGAAGCTCAATCAAAACTTGATGTCCCTTCAACGAAAACCTATTTTCAGTGTTTCTGGTGCTGTGAGTGAAATGACAGATGGAGGATTGAAGATGGGGTCGATTATGGGTTCAATGACAATCCCTTCTTTTAAATACAGCGCAAGGATGTATCAAAGTCAAGTTCGCGCTATGGACTTTACTATAGCTGGAATGGAACAAGAAAAACAAGACAATATCAACATGGCAAAACAAGCTATCGCTGCTTATCAAATTGAATTAGAATCGGAGCAAAAAGAAGTTGATTATTATCAAAAACAAGTGATTCCAAATTTCAAAAAAAGCTTAGATGTGGGTTTACTTGCATATGGACAAAACACTAGTGATATGAACATGATATTGTTAAGTTGGGATGATTTGCAACAAGCACAATTAGAATACCTCACTCATTTAGACACTTACTTAAAAATGCAAACAGCCTATGAAAGAGAAATGCAAATTAGGTAGTTGGTTTTTTGTGTTTGTATGTATTTGTTTTTGCGTATTTGCGTGCAAACAACCTACATCTAAATCTGAGGAAACAATTGCTCAACAAAAAGAGAAAGACATCTATTACTGTCCGATGCATCCTGAAATTCAACAAGACCATCCAGGTAAATGCCCAAAGCCAGAATGTATGGGAATGGATTTATTGAAGAAGGTTTCAGAAGACATTATGAACACTATTATCAAACCTGTAAATTCTTCGGTACTTGCTAATACTCAAACCACTAAACCCTTTGATACTACATTGCCAATAACAATTATTGCCCAGGGTTTTGTGGATTACGATAATTGCATAAAGAAGAATATTGCTTCAACAGTTACTGGCAGAATTGAAAAGCTCTTCATCAAGACAAATTTCCAACCCATTCATCAAGGCGAGCGAGTAATGGAAGTATATAGCCCGGAGTTGGTGACGGGGCAAGAAAACTTGATTTATTTATTGAAGAATGAAACGGAAGAGAATTCTCTTGTGCAATCAGCAAAAGAAAAACTAAAAGTGTTAGGCATGAACGAAACACAAATAAAAAAAGTGGTTGCAAAAAAATTATTGCAAAGAACAGTTACTGTTTATAGCAAATGGAATGGGGTAATAAGAGAGGAAAGTAAATCTACAAATACTAACAATGGAATGAATGAATCTACAAATACATCTTCTCGTTTTTCCTCCAATTCTTTTTCTCTAAAAGAAGGGATGTATGTGAATGAAGGACAAACAATTTTCAATGTGGTTGACCCACAAAAACCTGTAGTAATGTTGCAAGTAAAAGCAAAAGACATCGCAGCAATTCACAACAAACAACAAGTAATTTTAAAACTAAATGATGTTGTAACAAATGGCTTTATTGGAACAGTAGATTTTATCGAACCAATACAAAACAATGCAAAGACAACTTTGGTAAGAATTGTTTTAAAAGAAAATAATAAAGGCTTAAAAACAGGAATGTTGGTAGAAGGAAAGATTGCAACAGATGGCGTTGAAGGGATTTTTGTTCCATCAACAGCTGTGATGGATGCGGGACGAAACAAGTATGTCTGGCAAAAAAAAGAGGGGTATTTCATTGCTCAGAAAATAGATGTGGGCGCGGTTACTAAAGATTGGGTAGAGATTTATGATGGCATTACTGAAAAAGATGAAATTGCCATTCAGGCACATTATTTATTAGATAGCGAAGGCTTTTTAAAAACGGAAGACAATGAAAAGGAGTAACTATTTCATCATCATCAATACCCTACTTTTTCTTCTTTTTATAAGTTGTAAGAGGAGTGAACCTGCTTTGAAAGAGAACGAGTTTTATGTTTGTTCGATGGATCCACAAGTGGTGGAAAAACATCCTGGCATGTGTCCTATTTGTAAGATGCCGCTTGCCAAAACAATTATTGACAAATCACAATTGCAATACATCAAACTCAATAATGAACAAGCAAAATTGGCGAACATAAAAACAGGGAAACTTACTCTTGGCAATATTGGAAAAGAGATTTTACTCACAGGCGTTTTCAATGTCAATCAAAATAACACGGAACAAGTAAGTGCAAGAATTAAAGGACGAATTGATTACCTGAATTTTAAAATTGTGGGCTCAGAAGTGAAGAAAGGGGATAAGTTGTATGACTTTTATAGTCGAGATTTATTTCAAGCACAAGAAGAATATTTGCTTGCTTTAGAAAAGACAAAACTTTTGCAATTACAAGATGAAGGCATTGCCACTGCTGCAAAAAACAAACTTTTGCTTTGGGGATTGACCGATGCTCAGATCAATGAACTATCAAATACAAAAAAGGCAAAAACCACCATCCCTGTTTATTCAAAAGTAAATGGAACGATTACACAAATTCCTTTGAAAGATGGAGATTATGTGGAAGAAGGAATGGAGGTATATCAACTGGCTGATTTGCACAACATTTGGGTAGAAGCGCAAATTTATAACGCCGAATTGGCTTTGATAAAAGAAGGCGACTTGGTGGATGTAATTCCTGAAGCCTATCCTGATGAAAACATAAAAGGCAAAGTAGTTTACATCAATCCTGAATTGCAAAACGGAAGTCAAGTAAACATTGTGCGCATTGAATTAAGCAACGAATACTTGAAGCTTAAACCTGGCATGCAAGCCTATGTGTTGTTAAAAACAGAATTAAAACCTGCAATAGTATTACCTTTGAATGGACTCGTTTTCAATCAAGGAAAAACTATTGCATTTGTTGAAAAAGAGAACGGCTTGTATGAACCAAGATTGGTGACAACTGGCATTCAGAATAAAGATAAAATTGAAATAATTAGCGGCTTGAAGGAAAACGAAAAAGTAGTAACAAATGGCGCATACTTGATTTACAGTGAATATGTTTTTAAGCGTGGAAAAAAGCCTTTGGAAGATGAAAAACCTTGATTTTGCTTTAGAAAAAAATGAATTTTTGAAAAGAAATGACCTAAATCGGGTTAAAAATGGACGGTATCGGGATAAAAACTATCAATATCGGGAATAAAAAAAAACGAAAAATAAAGTATAATAAGAGGCATTCAAGACAAAACAAAAGACGTTCAAGACTCTTAAAATCAATTAGTTAAAGAAATTATTTCCTTTAAACAAAGAATAATGAAGAAAAACTTACTGTTTGTTTCCTTTTTATTGTTTTTTACAAACATCATTAAAGCACAAACCACCGCAACTGATTTTACTGCAACTGATTGTGGTGGTGCCGTTCGTAATCTTTTCACAGAATTAGATAACGGAAAAATTGTGTTGTTGGTTTGGGTAGAACCTTGTGTGGGTTGTATAAGCGATGCCAAAGCTGCTTATGATGCGGCTCAAAGTTTTGCTACGACCTATCCCGGAAAAGTTTTGTTTTGGCTCTCGGATGATGTTGGAGATACACCTTGTTCTACTTTATTCTCTTGGGCACAAACCAATAACATTCCCACTGCACATATTCAGGTGTTTGGCAACATCGGCAACACGATCAACGAAAGCAATTACGGAGGAATAGCCATGCCACATGTAGTAGTTATTGGAAATAATAGTCATCAAGTTTATCTCAACATTCTTGGAGGAGCAAATGATGGGGTTGCTATCACTGCAGCTATCAATCAGGCAATGACCAATGATATAGAAGATATTGAACACTCAACTTTTAGCGTTTATCCTAGTCCAACTAAAGATATCATCAACATTAAAACGAATAACGCTCAATTGTCAACGCTTAAAATTGAATTGCTAGATATGCTAGGTAGGTGCATAAAAACCGATATTGTGGAAATGTCTAGTTCGAATAATTCCATCTCTTTTCCAATTGGAAATGAAGTAACTGAAGGCAATTATTTATTAAGATGTTCCAGCAACAAAGAGTCGCAAACTATTCCAATCATAAAAAGCTAAAGCGCCTATTAAACAATAAGTATGAAAAGGTTATTCATCGTTTTATTGAATTTATTGTTTGTAGGATTCGTTGCAAAATCACAAACTGCAACTGATTTTACGGCAACCGATTGTGACGGAATTACCAATAATTTATTTACTGAACTCAACAACGGAAAAATTGTGGTGTTGGTGTGGGTAGAACCCTGTGTAGGTTGCATTAGTGATGCCAAAGCTGCTTATGATGCCATGATGAACCTTAATGCAAGCAACCCCGGAAAAGTAAAATATTGGCTCATTGATGATATTGGAGATACCCCTTGTTCACAATTGGCTTCCTGGGCTATTTCAAGCAATATTATTACCGAAAACATTCAGTTATTTAGCAATGCTGGAGATACAATCAATGAAATGAATTACGGCGGTTTAGGAATGCCACATGTGGTTGTAGTAGGAAATAGCTCTCACCATATTTATCTTAACTTACGCAATGGTGTTAATGATGGCGCTGCTATTAGCAATGCAATTGTTCAAGCAATAACTAACAGTGTAAATGATGTGAAAGAAGAGCTGAATTCGGTTTTAGTTTTCCCCAATCCAACTAACAATGTCTTGAATTTAAAAATTGATATAAACCAACCATCTGATGTTGAATTTGAAGTAATCAACGTTTTAGGGGAAATCATTGAAAAACAAAAAAACATTCAATCAGACAAGAATGATATTCAACTAAATTTAAAAAGTGAATTACCAAACGGAAATTATTTCTTGAAAATAAAATCAACCAAGGAGTATCATTTAAAAAGTTTCTCAATCTTTCATTAACCTCAAAAAACAAGGTCAATTTTATGAAGCAAATGTTTACAACAACAGTACTTGTATTGCTCACTTTTTTGGGTGTAAAAGCTCAAACCACAGCAACTGATTTTACAGCTAACGATTGTAATTCTGTAAGTCACAATTTATTTACAGAATTAAACAACGGAAAAGTTGTGGTACTCAATTGGGTAATGCCCTGTAGTTCTTGCATCAGCGATTCAAAAGCAGCTTATGATGCAGCACAAAGCTTTGCTACTAGTCATCCTGGTAAAGTGCTTTATTGGTTGAGCGATGATGCTGGAAACACTTCCTGCTCATCTTTAAATAGTTGGGCAAGTACCAATTCTATTGGTCCAAACGGCATGACATCTTTTGGTAATATTGGCAATACCATTAACGAAGCAAACTATGGTGGAAGTGGAATGCCACATGTGGTTGTAATAGCTGGAACTGACCATCATATATACCTCAACATTCGGAATGGTGCTAATGATGGAGCTGCAATAACTGCAGCTATCAATCAAGCATTGACAACTGCAGTTAATGATGTACAAGGAAATATTGCTTCAATAAGTGTATTCCCTAACCCTTCAAAAGGAGGCATTTCATTAAAATTCAATCTGAATGACGCTTCAAAAGTTTCTGTAGATATTATTGATGCTACTGGTAAAACTGTGAAGAACATGAATTTTTCAGAGAAGTTTTCTGGTGACCACACCTTGCCTATTTCCTTTGAAAATCAATTGCCTACAGGTAATTATTTCCTTCGCTTAAAAACAGATAACGCTTCAAGAACTATCAATTTCACGATTGCCAATTAATAAACTGCAATGAAGGCACTACTTTTTTCGACCTTATTGATATTAGCTTCTACCAATAGTTATTCACAAGGCTGCTGTTCTGGTGGGAGTGGCAGCCCTGTTGCTGGTGGCACATCACAAGGTGTGTTAGCTGAACGGCAAATGGAATTGGGAATGAATTTCCAATACATAAGCAGCAAAAAATTTCTTACTGGAGATCAACCTTCAGATAATTTTTACATCAAAGACTTCAACACAAAATATCTATATTATAGAATGGCTTATGGAGTGACTAGTAAGCTCACTTTATCATTAGAAACAGGCTATTTTTTAGACAAAACACAAGTGCCATTAAGTGGTGCCTATAAAGAAGTAGGTAAAGGTTTTGCCGACCTTATCATTTTCCCCCGATACAAAATTTACGAGGACAACACGGAGGAAACAAGAGATGAAATAACACTTGGTTTAGGCATGAAAATTCCATTGGGGAAATATTACGACTCTACTTGGGCAGGTAATACCTACATTCCTTCAGCACCCGCAGTTTTAACGACAACTGGCTCTAATGATTTCATTTTTTATGGCTTCGCTTTTAGAGGATATCCGGAGAAAAAAGCGCGTGTTTTTATGAACCTTATGTACATCCGTAAAGGATGGAATGCCTTGGGCGAAAAGTTTGGCGATTACGCAAGCATTGGTTTGTTTGCAGGCAAAACTTACTTCAAAAAAATAGGTGTAACACTTCAACTTAAAGGAGAAACTATTGGCAAATTGAATTACATGAATGCTGACGACCTTATTAAGTATGGGATAGTCGATGTTACTTCATTTGGAAGTAAGAAAATAGCTTTCGTTCCACAAGTCAGTTATTCCTATAAAACATTTACAGTCTTTACTATGACAGAAATCCCACTGTATCAATACGTCAACGGAACAGGCATTGCCTCGCAATATTTATTTACATTGGGACTTTCGTATAAGTTTATGCCTTTTAAGGAGAAAGAAGATTAAAAGTTCTAAAATGAAAATGTCGGAAAATTAAACCTACCGAACTTCTTCATACTCAATATAGTCCCCATCTTTCGTTTTGCTTTTTGAGGTTTGTTGTTGGTGTTTTTGGTTTTGCTCTTCCTGCATTTCTTTCATTTGTTCCTGCATTTCTTTCATTTTTGAAGTAGCGCGACTTGTCAATTGAAACATAGGAATCACAAACCGAATAATGAAACGGACAAGCAAAATAAGCAGCAGGATTTCAAGAAATTTTCCCATAGCAATGGCAAAGTTAGTAGAATTCAAAACTGAAAAGTTGTTAAAAACTAAAAGGACTATGTTCATTCTTTTTGAAAAAAGAAAATAAGCATTACATTTGCATCAGAAAAATTTTGAAGCAGGGGACACACAAAGGTGTTCCCTTGTTTTTTATCCATGACTGAAACAATTGAAAAAATTAAAGGGCTATTGGAGTCTATCCTAGAAGAATCTGACCTGTTTCTGGTCAATTTACAAGTGAAGCCTACCAACAATATCAAGGTTTTTCTTGACTCTGATAGTAGCTTATCTGTTGAACGTATTTCAAAAGCGAACAGAATGTTATATCACTTGATTGAAGAACAAAGTATATTTCCTGATGGCGATTTTTCGCTAGAAGTATCAAGCCCAGGAATTGAAGAACCTTTACTTTTTTTCAGACAATACAAAAAAAATATTGGAAGAACTGTATGTGTTTCTTTAACTGACAACTCAG
This sequence comes from uncultured Bacteroidota bacterium, assembly GCA_903853805.1. Lineage (GTDB taxonomy): Bacteria > Bacteroidota > Bacteroidia > Chitinophagales > Chitinophagaceae > JAFIGV01. The sequence goes on along the minus strand of CAINUN010000100.1, from coordinate 8,922 downwards.
AAAAAACTGGGGTTATGAAAGAAGTAACAGAAGATGGAATTATTATTGAAACAAAAATTCCTCGTAAAAAAGAAATATTGATGGTAGTAATACCCTTTTCTGATATTAAAAAAACAATAGTACAAATCGTTTTTTAACCAAAATTCCCTTCAGGAAACAAAACAATTAAAACATGGCAAGTATCAATCTTATCGAGTCTTTTCAGGAATTTAAAGATGCTGAAAACATTGACCGTCCCACGTTAATGAAAGTGATTGAAGACGTTTTCAAAACCCTACTTCGCAAGAAATATGGCACTGATGAAAACTTCGATGTTATCGTAAATGACCAAACTGGAGACCTTGAAATTTTCCGACGTAGAACTATTATGGAAGATGGTTTTTCGGAGGATGATAATCTTGAAATTGAATTAGCTGAAGCACTTAAATTAGATCCTGATTATAGTGTAGGTGAAGAAGTGTACGAAGAAATGGATGTTGCAGGTTTTGGACGACGTGCCATTCTCGCAGCTAAGCAAACACTTGCCTCACGTATAGGTGATTTAAAAAAGAAAAACTTATTAGATAAGTATGCGGAGCGCGTAGGAGAAATCATTAATGGCGAAGTTTATCAAATTTGGAAGAAAGAAATTCTCCTTTTAGATGACGACGGTAACGAATTGATATTACCAAAAAACGAACAGATTGCTACCGACTTTTTCAAGAAAGGGGAAACACTAAAAGCTGTAGTAAAGAAAGTGGAAATGCGCAACAATACCCCAGTAATCATTCTAAGTCGCACGCACTCTTCTTTCCTTGAAAAATTATTGGAATTGGAAGTTCCTGAAATAATGGATGGTTTGATTGTAATTAAGAAAATCGTTCGTGAACCAGGAGAAAGAGCCAAAGTTGCTGTTGAAAGCTACGACGATCGCATTGACCCAGTGGGCGCTTGTGTGGGGATGAAAGGAAGTCGTATCCACGGCATCGTTCGCGAGTTGCGCAACGAGAATATTGACATTATTAACTTCACAAACAATATTCAGCTGCTTATTCAACGTTCACTAACTCCATCTAAAATCAATAGGATTGAACTTAGCGAAGACAGAACACATGCAGATGTTTATCTAGATCCGGATCAAGTATCATTGGCAATCGGTAAGAAAGGTGTGAATATAAAATTGGCACAAGAACTTACAAATATGACTATTGATGTCTATAGAGATGTTCAGGAAAGTGAAGTTGAATATGATATTGACCTTGATGAATTTAGCGATGAAATTGACGGATGGGTTATTGATGAGTTTAAGAAAATCGGTTGTGATACAGCATTAAGTGTACTAGATTTATCTGTTGAAGAATTGGTTCGTCGTACGGATCTTGAAGAAGAAACAATACGAGATGTACAGAAAATTCTTAAACTAGAATTTGAAGCAGAATAAAACAGGGGTAGAAACTCCATTTTCAGAGGAAACAAAAAGTCTCTGAGGCATAAAAAAGCGTAGGTTTGTGCACTTGTTTTTAGGCATTTGCAAATACCTGCAAACAAAGATTGAAGTAAAAATCAGAATGGCAACACCATCAAATACACCCAGATTACTGGCAGCAGCCAAAGAATTCAACATAGGTAAAGACACCCTTGTTGAGTTCCTGCATTCAAAAGGCTTTGAAATCAATGCCGGCAATCCGAATGTGAAACTTTCGGAGGTAATGTATGATGCGTTGCAAGCTGAATTTGCTAAGGATAAATTAGCCAAGCGTAAGAGTGATGAAATTGCGTTGCCTAAAGGTTCATTGCTCGACAATGCAAAAACACCTAAGAAAGAAACTCCGGAACCAGTAATTATTAAACCTAAAGAAGCTATAGTAATTGCGCCTAAAGCTGATCCTATTATAGAAATAAAAGAAGAGAAAAAACTTGAGGTTGTTGTTGTAGTAGAGCCCGTGAAACAAGAAACACCTATTGAGGATGTTGAACATAAACACAAGGAGAAAAAAACTGCTGATAAGAAACACAAAGAGGAAGTTGAAGAAAGTACCGCTCCTATTGAAGTGATTGAAGTAAAAGAAGCGCCAAAAAAGAAAAAAGAAGCGCCAAAAGAAGAAGAAGTTATAGATGAAACACCTGAGCATATTGAAATGAAATCACCCAAACTTGGGTTCAAAGTGCTCGGTAATATTAACCTTTCAGAAATAGATAATTCTACCCGTCCTAAAAAGAGTGTAGTTAAAAAGAACACTGAAGAACCAAAGAAAGAAGAGGCTAAGAAAGAAGAGGCTAAGAAAGAAGATGCTAAAAGAAAAGCTAAAAGAAAAGAAGAAATTGTTGAAGAGCCTAAGAAGCAAACAAAAGCAAAAACAGAACATCCTAAAAAAGAAGAGCCAACTCATAAAAAAGTTGTGGTTGAAAAGCCGGTAGTACAACCGCCACCCCCACCTCCTGCTCCAGAAGAAGATAGTAAGCCAGAGCATATAGAAATGAAGTCCCCTAAATTAGAGGGTCCGAAAATTATTGGTCGTATTGTTTTACCTACTCCTGCTGAAAGCAATGACAGCAAAGAAAAGCGTAATCGTAAACGAATTCCTGTTCAGAAAAAACCAGAAACTTTTAGATCACCTGATAATGGACAAGGACAGGTAAGAAAAGATGGAGGTCAAGTTCAAAGCGGAGGTCAAAGGGGTCCAAATACAGGTGGACAAAGAGGTCCGAACACTGGTGGACAAAGAGGTCCAAACACTGGTGGACAAAGAGGTCCAAACACTGGTGGGCAAAGAGGTCCAAACACTGGCGGAGGGCAAAGAGGTCCGAATACAGGTGGTCAAAGAGGTCCGAACCAACCAAATAGGTTTGACAGAAATAGTCGTGGTGTTACAGACAAAAATGCACCTCAAACTGAAATTGACGCAAAAACAATTCAGGAAAAAATTCGACAAACTCAGGCAAAACTTGCTGGTGGTGCTAAAGGCAAAAAAGATAAATCAAAATATCGACGTAGTAAGCGTGAAGAAATGGCTGAACGTCGCGCTGCTGAACAAAATGAAAATGGAAACATTATTCAGGTAACAGAATTTATTTCTGTGAGTGAATTGGCTAGTTTGATGAACGTTAGCTTTGCTGATGTAATTGGTAAGTGTATGGGATTAGGCATTATGGTGTCTATCAATCAACGTCTTGATGCTGAAGTTATTGAACTGGTAGCTGAAGAATTCGGCTATATAGTAGAGTTTATCAACTTGGAGCAAGAAGCTGAAAGCGAAGAAGAAATTGTAGATGCTGAAGAAGATTTACTTTATAGAGCACCAATAGTAACCATCATGGGTCATGTTGACCATGGTAAAACTTCATTACTTGATTATGTTCGAAGTGCAAATGTAGTAGCTGGAGAAGCAGGTGGAATTACACAGCATATCGGCGCTTATCAAGTAACAACTGCTGAGGGAAAGAAAATTACCTTTCTCGACACACCGGGTCACGAAGCGTTTACCGCAATGCGTGCGCGTGGTGCTAAAGTAGCTGACGTGGCGGTGATTGTGGTGGCAGCAGATGATGCGATCATGCCACAAACCAAGGAAGCAATTTCGCATGCGCAAGCTGCCAACCTTCCTATGATTTTTGCAATCAACAAGATTGATAAAGATGGTGCTAATCCTGAAAAAATAAAAGAACAATTAGCCAACATGAACATCCTTGTTGAAGATTGGGGTGGAAAATTCCAGTGCCAAGAAATCTCAGCAAAAAAAGGATTGAACATTGATTTGTTGCTTGAAAAAATATTGCTCGAAGCAGAATTGCTTGAACTTAAAGCTAATCCTGACCGTACTGGTACAGGTTCTGTAATTGAAGCTTCATTGGATAAAGGTCGTGGCTATGTTGCTACTATCCTTGTTCAAAACGGAACACTTTCACAAGGTGATATGATTGTTTGCGGACAATATCATGGTAAAATCAAAGCCATGTTTAATGAACGTAGCCAACGTGTAAAAGATGCAGGTCCTTCTACTCCTGTTCAAGTACTTGGTTTGAATGGTGCCCCTCAAGCAGGTGAGAAATTCAAAGTATTTGAAGACGAAAATGGAGCAAAAGAAGTGGCAACCCACCGCGCTCAAATTCTACGTGAACAAGGCATTCGTACCCGTAAGCATATTACTCTTGATGAAATCGGTCGTCGTTTAGCTCTTGGAAACTTCAGGGAATTGGCAGTTATCATTAAAGGTGACTTCGATGGTTCGGTAGAAGCATTGAGCGATTCTTTACAAAAACTTTCTACGGAAGAGGTAGCAGTGAATGTGGTGCATAAAGGGGTTGGTCAAATTACAGAATCCGATGTATTACTCGCAACTGCCTCCGATGCCATTATTATTGGCTTCCAGGTTCGACCATCCATGCAAGCCAATCGTTTGGCGGATCAAGAAAATATCGAAATCCGAACATACTCCATCATTTATGATGCCATCGAAGAAATCAAGAGCGCAATGGAAGGCTTGTTGGAACCTAAAGTGGAACGCAAGGCTGTTGCCAATGTTGAAATTCGTGAAGTATTTAAGATTACAGGCGTTGGTTCAATTGCAGGTTGTTATGTATTAGACGGCAAAATTGCTCGCAACTCTAAAGTGAATTTAGTTCGTGACGGAATTGTTGTATTCACAGGTGAACTTTCATCTTTGAAACGTTTCAAAGACGATGCAAAAGAAGTTGCAGCTGGATATGAATGTGGTATGACCATTAAAAACTACAATGACATACGCACTGGTGATATCATTGAAGCATTTGAAGAAGTATCTGTAAAGCGTACTTTGTAACGCAATAATAATAGTTACAAACCGTTAGCCTGAAATAGGTTAACGGTTTGTTTTTTAATAAAGAACAAAACTTTTATGCTCGATAAATTAGAAGCAATAAAGGCAAGATTTGATGATTTGGGAGTTGCACTCACCAACCCTGAAGTGGTGAGTGACAACAAACGTTTTTCAACAGTCAGCAAGGAATACCGAAAGCTAGAACCTATTGTAGATACTTACAAAAAGTATCGCTCGTGCCTCGATGGAATTGCGTTTGGGAAAGAAGTATTAACCAATGAGTCCGATGAAGAGTTGAGAGAAATGGCAAAAGAAGATTTGGTTCTTCAAGAAGCACAACAAATTGAACTCGAAGATTACATCAAACAACTTTTAATACCTAAAGACCCTCAAGACGAAAAAAATGCCATCATTGAAGTTCGTGCTGGTACAGGTGGGGATGAAGCAAGTCTTTTTGCAGGAGAATTGGCTAGATTATACATGCGTTTTTGTGAACGAAAAGGTTGGAAAATAGCCACCATTTCGGAAACAGAAGGAACAGTTGGAGGGTATAAAGAAATTCAACTCGAAGTAATTGGCGAAGATGTTTATGGCACTTTAAAATTTGAAAGTGGTGTCCATCGTGTTCAGCGTGTGCCTGCAACAGAGGCTAGTGGACGCGTACATACTTCTGCAGCTACTGTTGCTGTGATGCCTGAAGCGGAAGAGATAGATTTTGAGTTAAAGGAAAGCGACTTGAAAATGGAAACCGCGCGAAGTGGTGGTGCTGGTGGGCAGAATGTAAATAAAGTAGAAACAAAAGTTATCCTGACGCACGTACCAACAGGTACGGTTATTACCTGTCAAACGGAAAGAACACAGTTGGGTAACCGTGAAAAAGCTACCACAATGATGCGTTCCAAACTTTATGAAGAACAGGTTCGGAAGCACGAAGAAGAAATTTCAAGAAGAAGAAAAAGCTTAGTAAGCACAGGAGATCGTTCTGCAAAAATTCGCACCTATAATTTCCCTCAAGGAAGAATTACAGACCATCGTATTAATATGACCATTTATAACCTTGATGAATTTATGAATGGCAATATTCAAGAAATGATTGAGGCACTTCAGTTTGCAGAAAACGCAGAAAAAATGCAAGCCGGCGAAACCGTTATTTAAAATTTATTCTAGAAAAAAACTACAAAGCATTCAATGAGCACTCCAAGATTTGATTTGGTGGATATTGCCAAAACGCTACAACAAAGACATAAGTTCATTTTGATTTTCACCTTAATTGCAGCACTTGTTGGAGCAGTTGTTTACAAGGTTGTTCCGCAGAAATTTGAAGCGAGTTCTGAAGTCTTAGTTGCCAACCCGATGGTGGCAGATCGTAACTATATTTTCCGTTCTACTGAGCCACGTTACATTGACTTCTTTGCTGGTGAAGATGATATTGACCATGTGATGGCAATTGCTTTTTCCGACAATGTAAAAGGAAATGTAATTACACACATGAACCTTTATAAAGCTTACGATTTAAACGAAACCAATAAAGACAATCAGGAAGAAATGGGCAAACGTTGGAAGAAATCTTACGACGTAAAAAGAACTGAGTATAAGAACGTTGAAATTTCTTTTAAAGATACTGACCCAGTTCGTGCTGCAAATGTGGTGAACGATGCGGTTCGTACCATTGAAACTACCTATCGAGGCTACTATAATTTGTTGAAAGAGCAAATCAATAACTCACTTAAAACTAGAATGCAGCGCACTGATAGTGCCATTAGTGTTTTGACAGATTCTATTGCCGCTCTAAAAGCAAACATTAGCAGTAATTTGAAAAATGAAACCGTCATTCGCAACTTGGAAACTATTCAAAACCAGTATGCGCTCGATCAAGCAAAGTATGTGACCTTGATGAATGAATTTACTACGGGCACCAATGCTAAGGAAATGGAGTTTGTTCAAGTAATTTCTCCTGCTTCTCCACCGCTTGAACCTGCAGGACTAGGAATGGTTTTGTCCATCATTGCTTGTGCGATGGTAGGTTTCTTTGTGAGTGTGTTGGCAACGTTGATGAATGGATACTTCAAAGCCTTAACTTCTGTAGAAAGATAAATGCAGCGACCTTTTGCTTATAGTAAATGGTTCCAACCTACTAGCATTGGCTTGGGTTTATTGAGCGTTGTTGGCTATGCTGCCACTGCGTCTTTCCTCTACTTTGCCATACCTTTTGCATTCCTCTATCTTGTTTTGATGGGCATCAATTGGAAAGCTGCATGGATGGTAATCTTATTCACTATTCCTTTTTCCATTCAAATTTGGTTCCTTGGCGAAACACTTTCCACTTCAGTTCCCGATGAACCTTTGATGTGGTTGTTCCTCTTATTGTTTGCTGTTTTGTTTTTCAAAAATCCTAAACTACTTCCTGAATGGTGGTGGCGACATCCACTTGTTTTGCTCATTACACTTCAATATTTATGGACAATTGTTGCGGTTGTTTTTTCTGAAGAACAATTTGTGAGCATCAAATTTTTATTGGCAAAATCATGGTTCTTGATTGGCTTTTTCATTTTGCCAGTTTTGATATTTAAAGAGAAAAAAGATTTCAAAAACGCTTTCTTTCTCTTTATGATTCCTTTGCTGATAACGGTTTTAATCATTTTCTACCGACACAAGCAAATGGGATTCAACTTCAGAAAGATTGAAAAAGCCATTGGAGATTTGTATTATAACCACGTAGATTATTCTACTATTATCTCTATGTATTTTCCAGTGTTGGTCATTGCTTATTCTTTAAGCAAAGGACAAAAATGGTGGATACGATTAACGCTTTTATTGATTGCACTTTTCTTTTTGCCGGCCATCTACCTTACTTATGCACGCGCTGCAATGATTGCAGTAATTTTTTCGGGGGTTATTTATATTGCTATCAAGTTGCGCCTTGTCAATTGGGTGGTTCCTTCATTGTATGCCCTGTTGATTTTGCTAATCGTTTTTTTAGCCAACCACAACAAGTACCTTGAATATCGCCCCAACTATGAACGAACTTTCATGCACGGCAATTTTGCATCACACATGGCAGCTACTTTAAAAGGGCAAGATATGTCGAGCATGGAACGCCTCTACCGTTGGATTGCTGCGGTGAGAATGAGCAAGGCAAGACCTATAACAGGTGTGGGTCCTAATGCTTTTTACGATTTTTATAAACCCTATGCAGTAAGTTCTTTTCGCACATACGTAAGCCGAAATGATGAACACTCCACCACTCACAATTACTTCCTTTACATGCTTGTAGAACAAGGTTGGCCGGCATTGATTTTGTACTCATTGCTCATTTTCTTTTTCTTCTACTACGCACAGAAAATATATTGGCGTTTGCGCGATCCGTTTTATAAAAAAACAGTCCTTGCCATTGCCATGATGTTTGCCGCAGGTTTCATCAACAACTTTTTCTCCGAGCTTATTGAAACCCATAAGGTGGGCGCGCTGTTTTATCTCTGCATTGCTTTGCTGATAGTCATTGATAGAAAAAGCAATATGCAGGAAACTTCAATTGTTTAGAATATTGTTACAAACCGACTTCAGTTTAAGACTGAAAAGTGAGCAGATTTAAATAATTTTTATTGAGTTTTTACAACCTAAATAAGTTAATCCCATAAGCCCTTTTCAATACGCTTTATATACACTAAGTATTTGAAACCAACTTTATTCAAAAAACCACAGACACATAAACACACTATTCCTTCACTACTTTCAATGAGCCTGTTCTGCCTTCAGCATCTTTATACCTAATAAGGTAAACGCCTGAAGACCAGTTTTCAGTCATCAGTTGACAGTTGTCGGTAGTTGGGATTGTGTTACTGACAACTGACAACTCATAACTAGCAACTAATACACCTAAAGCATCCATCACTTGAATCGTGCCATCTGTAGTTTTAACTCCAGAAATCGTCACGGTCAACACTTCACTCACAGGATTTGGATAGGCACTCATTTCAAAGCTACCGCCCACTATTGTTGCAGCTTGTTCACGCACACCATTTTGAAGCACTATGGTAGCAGCAGAAATACCCGTACAACCCAACTTGGTGACAGCAACCGTATAGTTGCCAGCAGCTGTTGCGGTATAAGCGTTTGCAGTTGCACTAGCAATAGCAAATCCATCTTT
>CAINUN010000099.1 GCA_903853805.1 uncultured Bacteroidota bacterium | reverse complement strand
TTGATTACTCTATCGGGTGCTCTTATTTTAAGTATCATACGTGCTGTTTTTTTTTATTATTTTTAAAATGTTTACTGTTTATTCTTAAATTATTGACATCCAATAGTTTAACTTACTATTTACTACTTCAATATGGCTACTTTTTGGTTTCTTTTTATGTTTGCCTACTATTAAATCAATTTCTATCGCCTATTTTTCTCTATAAGTTGCCGACTTTACCCTATAAGTTACCAACTTTACCCTATAATTAGCCAATTTTACCCTATAATTTACCAACTTTACCCTATAATTTGCCAACTTTACCCTATAAGTTTCCGACTTTACCCTATATCTTGCCTCATGTTCCCTATTTTTCGTCGAGATATAGGTATATCTTGGCTCATGTTAGTTATTTTATCCCTCGCGTTAAGAACTGCTGCTTTGTTGATGACAAAAGTAGAGGGCCCTATTCGTATGAAAAATAGGCATACTACCTTATTTGGGTATAGTACCCTATAATTGAGTATTAAATACCTATCTTGTATCTTATTTAAAAAGTACTTATTATTTTTACCAACTTTAATCAATAAATACTTGGCTTTAAGAGTCTTTTATTTATTGATTATTCCTAAACACTTTAAGCATATGTAGCACCTGCAAATTGTTTTTCTACCTAAGAAATTATGGAGAAAGATCATTTGCATCAAACTATTTATCCTTATGAACACGGAGCCTATACTTCTTGTAGCCGCCAATCAAGCACTTGCCGATGCGGTGAAAAATGAAATGAAACGCCAAAAGAAAATGGTGTTGCACGAATGGACAAACCTTGCAGCAACCCATAGGGCAACAATTCCTACCAATACCCAATGGGGAATTCTTTGTTTTGCCTCTTGCGAGGAAGCACTGCAATTGACAGAAGAGTTGCTGCACCTACAACCCGATTTGCAGCTCATAGGAGTGTGTAAGGAATTGACGAACGATTGCAGATTAGCACTGCTACAAAAAGGCATGCAACATTTTGTATTGGAACCTAAAATAGGCACTATTCCTAGGTACATTGACATTCAGCCCGAGCTTGAAAACCTATCTATCAAGGAAAACTTAGACCTGCTACATCAGCCGCAACTAATGATGAAGGAAGAAGAAAAGACCCTGCTGCTATCCGATCTTATTTTAAAATTGAAGAGCAAAAAACTAAGCAAGATAATCATAGTGCTATGGAATGAGCGCAGCTTTACGGTACGCAATATTGCCACCTTTCTCGATTGTAAAATGAAAACGGTGCATAACCAACTAGGGATAATTTATAAACGGCTACAAGTAAAAAACAAAGAAGCCCTTGTAGCCTTGCTCAGTAGGTGCATCTGCCCTAAAGAATGTGCGCAGTGTAAACAAAGGGCGGTATGCACACAAGGTATTTTGGAAATGAAAAAATAGAAAGTGGACTGATAACTGACCACCGACAACTGACCACCGACAACTGACCACTGACAACTGAAAGAAAATGTCATCCTGAGCTTGTCGAAGGATTATACCAAAAGGGCTTCGACAATTCGACTCCGCTCATTGTCCGAAGCCTGATAACTGAAAACTATCAACTAATAACTATTAACCGAAAGAAAATGTCATCCTGAGCTTGTCGAAGGATTGTGCCAAAAGGGCTTCGACAATTCGACTCCGCTCATTGTCCGAAGCCTGATAACTGAAAACTATCAACTATTAACTATCAACTATTAACTAAGTTGCTACTGACGAAAATCATTTTTACCAATAAAAAGAAAGTACTTAAATTGCAAGTGTAGAAGTGAAATACAAAGCCCCTTGATGATTTGGAGCTTTAATTATTAATTTGTTTGGAAGGATAACGGCAGTATCCTTTTAAACAAACTTGCCGTTAGCCAACTGAAAAAGGTGGTTAATGGGCAAGAAAAAAGAAAAGTACTGCCGTTATAAACAAGTTATAAGCAAGCAATGAAAAAGACATTCATCATATTACTAACATTGTTGACCGCTTGCCAATTCGGTGACAAGAAAAATAATTCTAACAATTTATCTTGTGACAATTACAAACAAAAAATCCTGACAACTCTTGCCTTAATCGACAGCATTAGATCAAACGACAAACTCATAAAAAATGAAATTGATCCGCGTGACAGTTTGAATGATGCTATTTATAAAATATTGCAAGAACTTGTTCCTAATGACAAATATGCTGACTGTAATTTTAATACTCCTTATTCTTTAGGTTACGTAATTTCCAGTGACAAAAAATTATGTTTAATTTCTTGGAACACTACTCAAGGTGGTACAATGACAGACTACACGACAGTAGCAATTTATAAAGCTGACAGCGGAGTAAAAATAAAGACACTTCATTACGAAGATGACGAAAATTCTAAAGAATATTTTGACACCTTATTGACCGTTACAAAATCAAATGGCGACAAAGTTTATATCGCATATGGACATGGCAAGGAATCATCATGGATGCCAGTAAAAATTCTTCAGGCATTTCAAATAAAAAATGATTTGGAATTTGACAGCATTCCAATTTTCCCAGACGGAGAATCAGGACTAGGTTTGGAATACGATATAACAAAATTTTCTGAAACAGACAGTATCGCTAACATAATTTTCATTGACGGTGGCAGACAATTAAAAATTCCAGATTTAAATGACAGCAATGTTTTCGTTGGCAAATATTACACATTGACATTTGACGGTGACAAATATATTAGAAGATGATTTGCCTGCTTATAACAGCACGCTTGTTCAATGCGGGTGACGAGGTAATTTGAACTTTGGTAATTCTAATTATATTTGTGCTCGCAGACAATGAAGTGCTTCTAAATCCCGCACTGCACAAGCCTGCGGAACGTTATCAGCAAGGCTATGCAGACCGTAAACCGACAACAACACTAATAAAAAATAAACAATATGCTTGACAAATACATCAAAGACAAAGCAGACTTAATTTCCTATTCTCAACAGGAACTAAGCAACATTGCAACAACATTAAGTAATTTAAAAAATATCATCAACAACGACAATGACTTTAAAGCTCCATTTTTAGGAGGCTCTTACAAAAGGGCGACAATGGTTAAAGGAATTAGTGATGTTGATGTTTATTTTCAATACATAGGAACTGGCAATTCGCAAAGTGCTTTAGCGAAACTAAAAGGCTGTTTAACTGCAAGCTACCCGACTTCTATTATCAAACAAGACAAGCCGTCTATACTTGCAGACTTCAATAAAATACCGATAAACATTACACCATACAAACAAGATATATTTGGTAATATGAGTATTCCAGACAACTACCTACTCAACTGGCAAACAATAAATTTTGGCGAACTTGAAACCGCCATTACAACGTTAAGACAGAAAAATCCCCAATACATTCAGCTTATTAAAATTTTGAAACTTTGGAATTATAGCAACAAAAAAGGATTGAAAAACTTCGACATTGAAAAGCGTGTGTGCAATTTATTTCTATACTCATATTCATCTTCTCAATCCATTTCCGACTGGATTTGGACATTTTTAAGCAACAATGGATTTCAAAATGATGCTAACAAATTTTTTGCATTAATGAAGAATAATTACAGTGACACAACATTAAAAACAGAATGGTTAAAATTCATAGAAAATAAATAAAATGGCAGAATACGCACCACAATACAATCTGTTCAGAACAATAAATAGACTTGCTTCAGTGAGTCAGTTTGTGTTTTGGGCAGTCTTAGTCTTTTCGATTGTTCCAGTTGCTTTCAAGCAATTTTGCGAAGCTCAAAACTTAATTAATCTAATTAACATTTTCAACATTATTGGCATTAGCTTATTTTTCATTTTGGAGGTAATTAGTGATTACATTCTTATTCCACAGGCTGACAGCAAACGGAGAGATGATTTCATTGACAATTCATTTGGTTCTATTTTTTCGCCAAACAACTCTGTTGGCTATTATGACAATGACGAAGTAAGCAAAGGGCTATACAAAGCGTCTGTAAATTTGTTTGAGAATTGTTTTTTCACCTATTCCCTCGTCAAGATTACAACAACTAAAAAAATCGTAAGCCCTGCAATCATGTTGTTGTTTATGGTAGCATTTGCTTATTATGGTTTTAAAGAAGTTCCATTTGCATTATCTGTTTTACAAGCATTGTTTTCTGCAAACATACTTGGGCTTCTAATAAAACAGTTGATATTATTAAATCGTCTTACAACAATTCAAGATTCTTGGATAGCTTTATTTCAACATGAAGATATAAAGTCAAACACCCATAAATATCAAACTTCTGTTTATAGATATTGGCTACAGTATGAGACATTACATAGCAAAATAAACGCTGGAATTCCGGAAAAAATATATAATAAGAATAATCCATCATTAACAGAAGAATGGAAAAAGATGAAATTAAAATACAATATCAGTTAACAGATGGCAACAATAAATTACACATTACAAAAAATATCAGCCGACCTTTTTATCAAATATGAATCAAAGGAACGTGAATATATCAATCAGAAAATTTCAAATTTTCAAACGACTATTAATTCATACTTTGGTAACAATATCAATGAAATACTTGTTTTCGGTTCTTACAAGCGAGACACTATTTTGCCAAGGAAATTCGATGAGGATTCAGACATTGATGTCTTAGTTGTTTTTAATCAAGCACAAAATGAATTTACTCCAGAAACGTATAGAAGTCAACTTAAAAGGTTTGCTGAAGCCAAATATTCGACAACAAAAGTTTTAAAAGACCATCCTTCTGTTGTTCTTGAAATGAGCAATATTAAATTTGACTTAGTGCCTTGCAGGTTATATAGTAGTTTTTGGGGCAACACCTATCAAATTCCAAGCAAGTCAGGTTCCTGGATGGACACAGACCCAAAAGGGTTTAATGAAAAATTGACATCTGCAAATAATCGCTATGGCTCTGTTGTGAAACCTATCATTAGACTATTAAAATGTTGGAATGCAGACAACAGTTACCCTTACGCTTCTTTTGAACTTGAACAAATTATTGCTGACATGAATTTCAGTAATGACAACTATCAGACAGGTTTTTTATATGCAATCAACAACTTGCCGACAAATAACCTCTCGGACTATCAAACTAAAAAAGTGGAAACTTTAAAAAACAATAAAGACTGGATTAAAGAATACCTCGACAGAGACAACCAAGAAAAAGCAATTGAAGTGGTATGCAGAATTTTAGGTGTGAAAATATGACGAAACCTCTTCTAACGACAGAAAGCCCAGCTTGAACAGCACCTTGTCAAAAGCGGGGCGTTCGTGGTGGCAGAAACTTTTCGGCTCCGAATAAACATTGATCGTAGCTTGACAGATGGTGCTCCAAAAGCCCCGCCTTCGGCAAGCTGCCAACCGTTAGCAGAAACCCTATTGGCGACCGTGCTGACATCAAACTGACGAACTTTGAACGAATAGTTTTCAGACAACAGTTTGACAACCGACATCGCTTCTAATTGCCAACGCTTCGGTTTTAAAATTTTTTGCCAACGCACATTTTTTAAATCAATTTTTTAGCCACCCACATTTGACACATTTGCTTTTTGCCCAACGCTAAAGCCAACGCTGCAAAAAGCAAAAGAGCCAAATCTCCCCACCCTCTGTTAATAACTTTTCACTTGACAAGCATTTGCAGTTTCAAAAGTTTGTCATACTTTTGGACAATAATTGTCAAGAACATTATTCTCTATGCAAAATTTAGACAGCATCGGAACTCAAATCAGGAAACTACGAGAAGAGGCAGCAATGCCTTTGAGAAAACTTGCTGCTTCACTTGACATTGACCAATCTACTTTGAGCAAGATTGAGAGAGATGAACGCAAACCAAATGCTCAAATGATTGAGCAGATTGCAAAGATTTTTAAGACCGACAAGAAAGCATTGCTTGTAACTTTTTACAGCGACTTGGTTGCTTATGAAATTCAAGAGGAAAATTCTTTCTCTGAAATTCTACAAGTTGCAGAGGCGAAAATTGAATATCAACGAACCAAAACCAAGAAGTCAAAATGAGCAGCAACATTCTCAACTACTTTTTGACAAAAGAAGAGCAGATGGTTGCTCACGAAATTCAAAAGAATTTCCTTTCAAAGACAAATGAGGTAAAACCCATTTCTGCAAAGGAACTTCATTTGATAAATGCAAACTTGCTTTTGACTGATGAAAGCAACATTGCTTTCAAAGTTCATGGTCAGCTTATCAATTCGCTGATTACTTCTTACATCAATTCTAAATTCAAAAAACATTCGGAAGAATTAAAAACGGTTTTTCAATTTGAGCAAATTGCTTTGATTGAAAATTTTGTTGAGAAAAACATTGATGAAATTCCAGAGATAGTTGAAGAGTTGCACATCACATTTTTGAATTCAGAATTTTCCATTGGAAATGGAAAACTCACAAGGAAAAAATCCAAACATCATTTAAGAGAGAACGGTGCAGTTTATACTCTAAAACAAATTACAAACGAAATAGTAGAGAATACAATTGCAAATGCAATTCAAGAAAAAGTAATTGCTAACGCAATTACTTGTCTTGATTTTGCCAGTGGCACAGGCAGATTTTATTTTGAGGCAGTTGAAATTCTGAAAGAGAAATATGCTTTGCCTTTGCAACAAATTATTTGCAATAATTTGTTTGCTGTTGATTTAGATGAAACGGCTTTGAAAGTTTTGCGGTGCAAAGTCATTTCTCTTTTTCCGAAACTAAATTCGGAAATTATCACTGCACTTTCAACAAATATCATCAACAGAAACGCATTGATACCAAAGGCAACTTTGTTGCAAGAGGATGAAAACAGCATTGACCTTACAAACGATTTCAAAAATGTTTTTGTCAATGGAGGTTTTGATGTTGTGTTTTCAAATCCGCCATACTGTTTGCTGAAAGTAAACAAGAAAGAGGACGAACAAAAGTTGAACGGCTACTATGCAAATCTTCAAAGCAAGGTTCAAAACCAAATAAATTTTTTCAGGACTTCGGGAATTTATCAATACTCAATTGAAGGAATGTTGAATTACTATCAACTCTCAATTGAAATGATAATTCGTTTGACAAAAGCAAACGGACAAATTGGAATTATTTGTCCATCCTCATTATTTGCTGACTTAACTTCTGCAAAACTTCGCAAGCATCTTTTGATTTCTAACCGACTTCATTTCATTCGGTATTATCCCGAGGCAGCAAGGTTGTTTGAGAATGTTTCTCAATCAACAGTAATTTTTTATTTGCAGAAAGGCAGCAAGACAGATAAAATCGGAATTGAAATTTCGGATAACACTTTTGAAATTGATTTTGCAACTATCAAAAATATTTTCCCAACCAACTTTGAAATTCCTTTGATTGATAAAACAGGTTGGTCAATACTTGCAAAGATTTCAAAACAGAAAAAGATGAAAGAAATTTCTTTCATCAGAAACAGAAGAGGCGAATTAGATTTAACGCTTTTCAAACCGTTCATTACTACTGAAAACACGGGTTGGAGATTGGTAAGAGGCAATATGATTTCTGATGAAAGTGTGATTGATAAGAACGGAGAGTTTGTTGAGATTGAAAGTTTTCTCAACAAAAAATCAGATGATTTTAAAGTGCATGATTACAACAAAGAGAGATTGATTTGTCAGCAGATTTCAAACATTGATATTCAGCGGAGATTGAAATTTGTTTTTTGTGAAAAGACCGACATACTTGGAAACTCTTGCAACTACATTGTTTCAACGAGGAAACAATCTGATTTGAAAAAACTCTTTTACATTTTGAATAGTGGTTTGTTGAATTGGCGTTTCAAAATCACAAGCAGCAACAACCACATAAATAATTACGAGTTAGACGAACTTCCGATTGTTGACTTAGACAGTTTTGAGTTGAATGATTTTTCAAATGATGAAAACGAAACCAACGAAACAGTTTGCAAATTTTACGGCTTGACTAAAACTGAAACCAATTACATTTTGAACACAAAGAAAAAAACAGAGCCAGTAATTGAATATGAAACTGTATAACCACATCGCACCCGGACTTAGTAAATTGGAGTGGGAAATGGTTCAACACATTCCAGCAGGAGGAAATTGGCAAAATATTCCCGACACAATTCCATCGCAACGACTTGAACAAATAAGGCGTTCAGGCGGTAGAACAACCTACTATGGCAGACTTGAATTTGATAAACCAAGTTACACAATCACAACTTACTTTAATCGCTTAGGTAACGGCTGTAACTTGCATCCATCGCAGGACAGAATTATTTCAACCCGTGAAGGAGCAAGACTTCAATCTTTCAAAGACAGTTTTATTTTTTATGGCAGCAAGACTTCTCAATACAAGCAAATTGGCAATGCCGTTCCGCCATTGCTTGCAAGAGCAATAGCAGAAACATTGAAAGACCATTTAAAAAATTTGACTTTCGTTGATTTGTTTGCAGGAGCAGGCGGAATGTCAGAAGGTTTTTTGTCGGAAGGTTTTAAGTTGATTGCAGCAAACGAAATTGAACCAAACTTTTTTGAAACATACAAGAAGAACCATTCGGAATTTGACAGCGGAAACAATTTGATTTTAGGCGACATTACTTCACAAGAAATCAAAGAGCAAATTATTTCAGTTGCAGCAAAGCAAAAGAAGATTGGAGTTGTGATAGGTGGTCCGCCTTGTCAGGGCTTTTCTCATGCAGGTTGGAGAAATCCAGACGACAAAAGAAATCAGTTGTTCAAAGAGTTTGTTCATGTAGTTGATGAAATACGACCAGAGATTTTTGTAATGGAAAATGTTCCAGGCATTCTCACCATGAGAAAAGGTGCTGCGATGAAAGAAATAATTTCATCGTTTGAAGAAATCGGCTATCATGTAACGACACCTTTCAAATTGAACGCAGAAGATTTTGGAGTTCCACAAAAACGAAGAAGAGTTGTAATAATCGGTTCACTCAAAAAAGAAAAATTTTCGCAACCAAAAATTTTGTTCTCACACAAAGATGAAAGCAAACCAAAACCGATAACAGTTAAACAAGCTATCGGAGGTTTACCAATTCTTACAACAGGTTCAGGAGAGTTTGAAATGATTTGTAATTACAAATCAACTTCTGCTTTTGAAAAATTGATGTTGGGAGAAATTGACTTTGCAACTTTCTACGAAAGTTGTTTAGACCAATTACCAGTTGCTTTCAGCAGTGTTGGCTAACACTTTGAAAACATTTTCAAGTTGTGCTTTTGCTTCCTTGTTCTTTTTTGCTTTCAGCAAAACAAAAAGTTTTTCATGTTCATTGTCAACTTCTTTATGCTTCCAAATATTTGTTTTTCTGTTTTCAATTTCTTTATACTCCTTCAACTTATCAAACGCAACTCTGTAATAACGCTTGATATTATTTTGTTGGTTTTTACCAGTGAGTTTTTTAGAAGTAACTTTTTTGTATTTACCAGTTTCGGGATTGAAACCTTCAAACTGATAATCAAAGAAAGAGTATTCAGGATTTAAAAACTGCTCAAGAAATTTACCGTAACCCTTTTCATCAATCATTGAAAACACAATGAGAATGTGATGCAAATTCTTTCTCATTAAATCACTCAACTTAATTGCATCTTTATCATTCGCAACTTTGTCTTTCAGTTTGTCCCAAATAAATTTGGAATGCCACGAAACAATTTGTTCAGTTGTTTCATCTTCCAATAAAACTTCAACATCTTTCAAACTCATGCGATTATTTTTAGCAGAGTTTTCTGCTTTGGTAAGCGGATGAAATTTTGGACGATGACAAAAGCCAAGTGAAATTGGTCCGATATGGTCAGCACTAATTCCACTTTTGCGAAACAAAGACATTAAGCGGTCAGCCATTTTCCAATCACCGTCAGCCCAATTTTCATAAACTCTCCTATCTTGACCATAGCGTTGAAGATTTGATTTGTGACGACCCTTATCGCTTTCGTGACGACAGCAAGCACCATCAGAATGATAACCGTCAAACCTGTCAGGAGAATTACTCATTGCACCCGGAGAGAGTAAACCTTTTGCAAAACTTTCAACGAAATATTTTTGCAAATAATCTTTGAGGTTTTCCTTTGATAATTTTTCAGACGGTTTGATTTTGAAAATGCGTTTCACTTTTTCAATATCAGCATCCGTCTTTACAAGTTCATTGACAATTTGAAAAATATCCTTTGTAAAAGGAGCAACCGAAATTCCAAACTCTTTTTTTATTCCTGTAATTGTTCTTTTGTTCGGGTAAACATATTCAAGACTTAATTCTCTTCCACAGATTTGACAAGTATGTTTTTTAGTCGGGTGTATTTTCAAAGCGACTTTTGCATAACAACCAGCTTCAAGTTTTATTCCATGCTTTTTACATTGTGTATCCCACCATGCTCTTCTAAGTTGACCGTTTTCAGATTTACCAGTTATGACCCACTTAACTTTTTTATCATCGCCTCTTTCATAAAACAAGCCTTTGTAGTTTGCATGACCGACAATGAATTCAGTGTATTTCAAAAAGTTAGGATGCCACACCCTTTTGTTGTCGGCAGTTTCTTTTAATTCTTTCATTTTTTGTTTATTGACTTTAGGCTTACTCATCAAATAGAGTTGAGATTTTTACATTAAGTGCTTTTGCTATTTTCTCAATGACAGTTATTGAAACATTCCTTTCACCTTTCTCAATGCTTGGAATATAAGTTCTGTCAAGGTCGGCTTGATGTGCAAGTGCTTCTTGCGACAAGCCTTTTTCAAGTCGGAATTTCTTGACTTGTTTGCCGAATTTCTTTCTAATATCCATGATGCAAAGGTGGAACTATGTAGACTGCTATACAACGGACAACTGTCAACACACGAAAGACAAGCCAACGCAGCAAACACACACTCTTGCAAGTCGCACAAGCCCACCCACGAACCAAAACTTGCAAGAGAGTGTGTTTGCCCTACCCAAGAAAAAAATTGATTTAAAAAATTTCCCACCACAAAAAATTTTAAAACTGCCAACGCACGAGCTTAGTTCTGCAAACGTCTCCTTACAAAGCATTGTGCGTCGGCTAAGGGACGTTTGCCAATCGTGAAATAATCTTTACTTTTACATACTAGGCAATGAGCAATATGTGAACGTCCCTTCCTCTCCCTCAAAAAGGCTTGGCTAAGGAGACGTTCACAAGACTAAGAAAATAATTAGCATGAAACCATTAAACAAAGCGAGAGTCATTGTAATAGTTAGCTTAGTAATATTTGCTATTTCCTTAACAAGAAGCGCATTTATTTGTAAAGATTTTAGAGGAACCCATGAGTTTACCTCTATAATGGCAATTATGCTAGGATCGATTGCAATATTGGGTGGTGCATTCTTTGAATGGATGGTATGGCTTGCCAATCCATTGTATTTTATTTCAATTATTTTATTTCTCAAAGGAAACATAAAGTCAAAAAAACTAAGTGTTTTTGCTGCTGTATTATCCCTATCCTTTGCCTTATGGACAAATATACTGGCTTCCGATAGTGGAAAAGAAGTACAAATAGCATCAAAAAACTCTGGTTATGTATTATGGATGTTAAGCATAGTGATTTTGACAATTGGGATAAATTATTCAATGAAGAGAACCCCTCGTCCTTAATTGAATCGAAGATGAAAGGGCAGCGCGTTTGCAACGCAACAGGTAGTACGATTCCAAATTAATAGCAACATCATCATTACTTTATCAGCATCCGAAGCACAGCATCCGAAGCACAGCATCCAAAGCACAGTGTGAAAATTATTATCCTGAGTTCAAGATGCGCTCGCTAACATCATAGAACAGCGATAGTGGTAAATATCCATATAGGTATAATTGTTACGAATGGGAAATATGGATATTGATATGTATTATTGGGTGATTAAATTAAAATGAACACTTTCAAATACAATACCTAATTTAGAACGCAATTTTGTTTTATGCAATTCAAAGAAACCAAAAAATTCATTTTGCAGAAATTAAAGAAAGAACTTCCCAAACATCTTTCTTACCACAGTGTTGGTCATATAAAGGATGTTTATGAAGCCTGTAAAATGTTGGCAAAAGAAGAAGGCGTGAATAAACAAGATTTGAATCTGTTGCTCACTGCTGCACTTTTTCATGACGCTGGTTTTTTGGTGCAACAAAAAGAACATGAAAAAATATCTTGTGATATAGCTAAAAAACATCTTCCCGACTTTGGATATTTGCCCGAGCAAATTGAACTTATTTGCGGGATGATTATGGCTACGCGCATTCCACAAACACCTCATAATTTGTTAGAAGAAATTATTGCCGATGCCGATCTTGATTATTTAGGTCGCGATGACTTTTTCATCATAGGTAATAAACTTTTCGACGAACTATCTATGTATGGCATGCTGAATACTGAAGATGAATGGAATAATTTACAAGTTCGTTTCTTAGAAAAGCACCATTATTTTACGAAGTCTGCCATACGATTGAGAAAGGCAAAAAAAGAAGAACATCTTTCTATTATTAAATCAAAACTAAATTCACTTCCCGCTTAATAAATATGTCTCAACACAATAAAACAGCACACCTCATTCAAGATATTGTTTACATGGTTGTAGGTGTATTTTTTGCTGGTTTTGCATTGCGCAGCATCTTGGTGCCCAATTCTTTTTTAGATGGTGGTGTTACGGGTGCTAGTCTCTTGTTGCATGAATTGTATGAATGGCCATTAAGCCTTGTCATCATTCTTGTAAATATTCCTTTCATCATCATGGGATATTTCTTGGTAGGAAAGAGTTTTGCAATTAAGACATTTGTAAGTGTCATGTTCCTCGGATTGTGTTTACAATACTTTCCTTTTCCCAACATTACTACTCAATGGAACAATATGATTTTGGTTTCCATTTTTGGTGGTTTTTTTCTTGGACTGGGCATTGGTTTTGGCATGAGGGGCGGTTGTGCAATTGATGGCATTGAAGTGTTGGCGCTATATACTTGGCGAAAAATAGGTTTGTCAATGAGTGAAATCATCATGGCAATTAATGGCATCATCTTTCTTTTTGCAGCCTTAGGCTTTGGGTTTGAAAAAGCATTTTATGCCATGCTTACCTATTACGTGGCCACAAGAACGATTGATTATATTGTAGAGGGTATCGAAGAATATACGGGTGTAACTATTATCTCAGGACATAGTGAACTCATCAAAGAAAAGCTAGCTAAAGATTTAGGTCGTGGCATAACTATTTATAAAGGAGAACGCGGTTATCTCAAAGATTCATTTGATATTAAGCACGATTGTGATATTGTGTTCACTGTTATTACCCGCCTTGAAGTGAGGAAACTAAAAAGAGTGGTGAGCAGCATCGACCCTAAAGCCTTTGTGTTTACCAATACTATAAAAGAAACAGCAGGCGGCATTTTGAAAAGACATGCCGGAGAGCATTAATCCTTCATTTAGGAGATTCTAGAACACTAACATTCATTCTTTTCTTCAAAAGAATGACCTAGTTCATTCCTTTCAATTATTTTTGCTGACTATTCATCGATCATGTCTACACAAACTTCCAAACGCATTATACATGCCCCAACAGGCAACCAACTGACTTGTAAAAACTGGATTGCAGAAGCTGCATTCCGCATGATTCAAAACAACCTTGACCCTGATGTGGCAGAACGTCCTGAAGACCTCATTGTTTATGGTGGAAGAGGTAAGGCTGCAAGAAACTGGGAGGCTTACGATAAAATTATTGAGTGCCTAAAGAACCTTGAAGAAGACCAAACACTAATGGTGCAAAGTGGAAAACCCGTTGGTGTGTTGCGCTCTCACAAGGATGCACCAAGAGTATTAATTGCCAACTCCAACCTTGTAGGCAATTGGGCAAACTGGGACCACTTTACCGAACTCGAAAAGAAAGGTTTGATGATGTATGGTCAAATGACGGCGGGTTCTTGGATTTATATTGGTTCACAAGGCATTGTGCAAGGCACGTACGAAACTTATCTTTCGCTTGCCAATCAACATTACAATGGAACTTTAAAAGGAACATTGAATGTAACAGCCGGTCTTGGTGGTATGGGTGGCGCACAACCGCTTGCCATTACCATGAACGAAGGTGTTTGTTTGGCAGCAGATGTTGAAGCTTGGCGTATTCAAAAGCGAATCGACACACGCTACATTGATAAGATGACCCATAGCATTGAAGAAGGGGTGCAATGGGCACTCGATGCTAAAGCAAAAGGGGAAGCGGTTTCCATTGGTGTAGTGTGTAATGTGGTGGAATTGTTGCAATACCTTATCGACCACAATATTCCTGTGGATACGCTCACCGACCAAACTTCTGCACATGATGAATTGATTGGTTATTTCCCTGAAGGATTGACGGTGGAACAAGCCAATGTTTTAAGAGAAGCAAACCCCGAAGAATACCGCAACCGCAGTTGGGATACGATGGCAAAGCATGTGCGCCAAATGTTGGAACTCCAAAAACGTGGTGCCATCACATTCGATTATGGCAATAACCTGCGCGGACAAGCCAAAGACAAACGCGGGGTGATGAATGCGTTTGATTTTCCAGGGTTTGTGCCTGCCTATATTCGTCCTTTGTTTTGCGAAGGAAAAGGACCTTTCCGTTGGGTGGCTTTGAGTGGTGACCCTGAGGATATTTACACCACCGACCAAGCCATGTTGGAACTCTTTCCCGAGAACAAAGGTTTGCATCGTTGGTTGACAATGGCGCGTGAGAAAATTGCTTTCCAAGGATTGCCGGCACGCATTTGCTGGATAGGAATGGGCGACCGTGAAAAAGCTGCTTTGAAGTTCAATGAACTGGTGCGCGAAGGAAAAGTAAAAGCGCCGATTGTGATTGGTCGCGACCATTTAGATACAGGTTCGGTGGCATCGCCTAACCGCGAAACCGAAGCGATGATGGATGGCAGCGATGCTGTGGCAGATTGGCCAATCTTGAATGCATTGATTAATACCGCAGGTGGTGCAAGTTGGGTGTCTTTCCATCATGGTGGTGGTGTGGGCATGGGCTATAGCCTTCATGCAGGCATGGTCATCGTAGCAGATGGCACCGAAGATGCAGAACGCCGTTTGCGCCGAGTTTTATTCAACGACCCTGCAATGGGTGTGATTCGTCATGCAGATGCGGGCTATGAAATAGCAAAAGCAACGAGTAAGCAATTTGGGTTAGATATTTGATGAAAATAAAAAGTAAAATTAAAAAGCCGTGGTAAATGCCATGGCTTTTTACTTTTGAAGGGGATAAATCCTTTTTACAACTGAAACAATAATCTAAGTTTGGTAATCAGTGGGGAAGGTGATTAATACAATATCGCCCTTAACCATGATACACTTCTTTTAAATCGGCGAGTGTATAAAGTTCTTCTTCTTCATTTACAAAATTGAAAGTCTGGCTTTGAGCAGCTAAGGTTTGAATGCCGGCAGACAAGCAAGTTTCTTCATGACGTTTCATGATAAAATCGGCAAACGTAACAATCTCTTCAGCCTTGTCTTCGGGCAGTTGATTGATGATTTGGGTAGTATGTTCTATGATTGCTTGACGAGTCATAACCGATATATTTCTTTTAACAAAACTAATTGTTTAAAAAGAAAGTAGAAAATGGCTGTCCTTGGGCAGCCATTTTTTATGATTAATGATTTTTGTGGAAAGGGTTAACTTTGGAAGGAAGAATAATATTTTGTGAGAAAGCTAAGTTTAAATACAATTAAGAGAATTGAGGGTATTCATTGCATTCAAAAAATGAAAGGAGCAAATACTATTTCATTTTTTCTCGTGGTTTTATTTATGGGTTTGATCAATTGTAATCAAAATGTAAATAAGATAGAACTTCTGAAAATTCCAACTCCGGATAATTGGTGTGATAAAAATCAATGTGGAGAAGCTTTCGCTGTAAAAAAGTTTTATGTAAATGATACTGTTTACTTACAAAAGTTGCACAAACTCGTTTACAAGAACCTAAATATAAATGAAATAACGTCTCATAAAGGATATGGGGTTAGCATATATCAGTTCGATGAAAATGAATATGAAATAATAATAAAAGACAATGAAGTTCTTAATAAAAGGAGCATTCAAATGAAACATCTAATTGATTATATTTGGTCTAATGGTGAATTTTCATCTGTCTATTTTTACAAAGAAGATGGAGAAGTGGTTGCAAGTCAAAAAAATCCTTGGAAATAATCCCAGTTGAGCGTAGATTGTATCTACGCTCCAAAAAACTCCCCCACTGCCCATTTTTAAAAAAAATACCCTCTGGGGTTCCCCCACTGCGCGTTTTAAAAACAAAATACCCTCTGGGGTTCCCCCTCTGCTCATTTCAAAAACTAAATACCCACTGGGGGGTCCCCCACTGCCTATTTTAAAATAAAATGCACACTGGGGGCTCCCCACTGCCCATTTTAAAAACAAAATACCCACTGGGGGTTTACCAAACTTTTTTTGAAAAGATAATGCTTGAAATGTTTCCTCAAGTTATTTACAGTCTTTCAACAAATCTTCGGCAACATTGAAGCCTAACTTCTTTGCTTGATTAAAGTCGTCGCAAGCTTTTTTGGCATCATTGCCATTCATTTTATAGTACTGCCCACGATAGAAAAGTCCTTCAGCAAACTTAGGATTCATTTTAACTGCAGTATTGTAATCACTCAAAGCATCGCCAAGTAATTTCAAACTTTCTTTTGCCCTACCACGATACATATAGGCACCAAAGTTTTTAGGGTCTAATTGAATGATTTTATCAAAATCGTTGATGGCTTTTTGTGCGTTTTTATTTTGGTAGTAAGCCACGCCACGATAAAATATAGCCTCACGGAAATTGGGATTCAATTCAATAGCTTTTGAAAACTTTTTGACAACATTATCCAAACTAGTTTCTTTCATTGCTGCCTGATAAAAGTCTTGTGCTTTTTTTATGTTGGGGTCTACGGGCGGTGCAGGTGCAGCTTTCACAGGGGCTTGTTGTGGCGCCGTTTGTTGCGGTTTTGGCTGAGGTGGTGGTGGGTTTTTTGCAAACTGTGCAATGCAATTACTGCTTAATAAAGCAAGAAGCAAAACAGAAAGGATGTAGCGCATAAATAAAGTTCTTGGTTTCAAAATAAAGCTTTAGAAAGTAGAGTTCCAAAGTTTGTAAAGTTAATGTTGTGGTTCAAGGTTTTCGAGGGTCATGTAATCAACATACTGATTGATTCTTTCATCAAAAAGAAAGCCTTCTTCAAATAAGAAATTGACTTCTATAGGCAACACCATTACCGGCAAATTCCATTGTTCGAGTAGTTCTTTGTGAAGATGAAGGCGTGTGGCATCTTTCTCGGTAGTGACAATAATTTTATCGCTCACTTGCCAGTTTTCAAAGGTTGTTTTTATTTCCTCAAGATTGTTGGTCGTGAAATAATGATGGTCGGGGTAGGTGAGTGGATGAACTTGTTGGGCTTGTTGCGAAAGGTATTTCAACAAAGGTTCGGGCTTAGCAATGCAACAAACGAGCACTATGTTTTTACCTTGAATGCTTGCTGATTCTTGTGTGAAAAAATCATAAGGTTGTCCATATTGAATGCCGGTGAAAAAGATTTGCTGATGATCAAGCGGTTTCATTTTATGAATGACATCAGCAGCATTTTCTTTAGATAGGTTTTGGGGACATTTCGAAATAATGATAATGTCGGCACGATGAGCTGCTTTTCTTCCTTCACGAAGCATGCCGTATGGAAGTATATAGTCTTCGTAAAATGGTTTTGAAAAATCGGTGATGAGGATGTTGATGCCCGGCTTTACCGAGCGATGTTGGTAGGCATCATCAAGCAACACTACTTCTACTTCGGGTTTGCGCAGCAGTAACATTGGAATACCCGTCATTCTGTCTTCAGCTACACTCACCGCCACTTCTGGAAATTTTAGATGGTATTGCATGGGCTCATCACCAATTTGAGAAGCATTTGTTTGGGTGTCTGCTAGTAAAAAACCTTGCGTTTTTCTTTTATAACCTCGGCTCATTGTGGCTACTTGGTAGCGATATTGCAAGAGGCGGATAAGGTATTCAATATGGGGTGTTTTGCCTGTGCCGCCCACCGAAAGATTACCTACGGAAATGACAGGAATACTAAAAGACACGGAGGAGGAAAATCCGGTGTCGTACAAACGGTTGCGTAGCCATACCAACACGCCGTAGATGAGCGCAAAAGGATAGAGCAATAGTTTGAACATTGAAAAGAAATTTCCCGAACCCATTTGATTTATGATGTGTGATTTGTGATCTGACAAAGA
Organism: uncultured Bacteroidota bacterium; assembly: GCA_903853805.1. Classification (GTDB taxonomy): domain Bacteria; phylum Bacteroidota; class Bacteroidia; order Chitinophagales; family Chitinophagaceae; genus JAFIGV01. Next base: position 8,696 of record CAINUN010000099.1, on the reverse strand, counting down.
TGCAATCTTTGCCAAGATTTTAGACAAGCTATGGTGAATTAAGCATCAAACTCTTGTATCAGCATAGCTAAGTTGTATATGACTGATGTTATCTAATCAACAAAAAATCGCCCTTGTGTTCTTCTTCATGCCCGGTGAGGCATTTGGCTTTGAGAAAGTAGTAGTAGGTACCTACGTTTTGCTGTTCGCCATTGAAACTGCCATCCCAACCTTCGTTTGAAGTTTTAGAATGAAAAACAACCTCTCCGTAACGATTAAAAATTTGGAGTTCATAAGTGTCTTCATTGCCATACATCACAGGACGCCATACTTCGTTTTTGCCATCGTTGTTGGGCGAAAAAGCAGTGGGATAAGAGAACATGCAACAAGGAAGGATGTCAGTAAAGTTAAAGTCGACCGTATCTCTACATCCAAATTCATTAATGCCAATCACTTGGAAGTTGGAAGGCGTCATCACTCGGATATAAGGTTCGTTATTGGCGTTGAATAGAATTTGATCGCTTGGAAGCCATAAATAGGTTTGCGCACCTGTTGCTTGCAATAATATTTTATCGCCAACGCAGGCTGTACCTGTTTTATTGATAACAGCAACAACTGGATTATCGGATACAATGACCCAAACAGAATCTAAATTTGAAGAACAATTACCTACATCTTGATTGATGAAGTACAAAACAGTGTGTACAAAACTAGTATTGGTAAATGGAGCGCCGGGCAATAGTATTCCATTGGCATCATACCAATGAACTATGCCTCCGTTTGCAGGGATGGCTTGCAATTGTTTATCGGGGTCGCCAAGACAATAAATAGGTGGCTCGGTTAAGGGAGGAGTAAAAGGATAAATGCCCGAATCGACAATAGAAAAAGTAGTGGAAGCATCAAGGCAAGTTAAATAAAGTGAACTAACAGATACCAAATAATTGCCCGTAGCGAAGCTATCGATGATGATTCCAGTAGAATCAGTATAAGTTTTTGAAAACCCAGAACCATTTGAGATAGTTACCGTTCTTGGTAGGAGTCCATAGTTAAGATTCAATTTTACTTTAGCGCGGAAGTAACAATTTGTTGGCGTAAGTATGGAGGATGTTACCTCATTTTCTTGTGCAACTCTAATTGTGAAGCTCTGTGTTCGTTTATTGTTGATAGGACAGTTCGTTTCTTCGGTCGTTACATAAAAACTATAAAGACCAACCGGAAGATTTGCTGTATGCCAATAAAAATTGAAGTAAGGGGAGGGTGTGTTATTGTTATTGATAACCAAAACAGCACCTGTTGGTAATCCTGAATAAGTTAGTTTAACAGAATCGCCATCAGCATCTGAGTAATTGGCACGGAAACTAATTGAATCGGTACCCAAACAAAGATTGATGAAATTCCCTGGAGAACTCGTACAATTTTTAATTTGAGTAATGGTATCTGTTGCAGGATGATTGAGACATACATCATAAACAATCATGGTCATTTCTCGCATCACAGAACCAACTAAAATTCCATTTCTAAATTCACGAACTTTATTGACCACCAACGCTTTTTGAAGGATGTCGGGCGTAAAATTCATTTGCCCTGTTTGTTGGTTGAATGTGAAATCATTATTGGCAACACTAACAGGGTGAATAGCAGAATAACCTTGTAAATAAACGACAGGTATTCCTGCATTTAAAGCAGGCACTAAATCAAATTGCAATGAATCATTTTCAGCATCAATGGCACCTTGGTTGTATTCATTATAGATGCTAGCACAAAAAAATGGAGTAGGGATGGTTGTAAAAGTTGCCGAGTTATTAGCAGCAACGGAGGCATTGTTTAATTCTGCTACCAAATATAAAAGTTGGGAACCAACGCTATCAACATTGGTAATAGTGGAGCCTCTACCAGCAAAAGTCCCCCCTAAATTTCCATCAAAAATAAATTTCCAATCGGCAGAAACTGCATTTAGTGTATAGGTTTTTGAATAAACAAACTTTTTCACGCCAGGAATAGTACTGTTGGGGTCAGAACATTTTGTGAAACCCAAGAGTTGTTTGCAAACTGGTGTGATTTCAGCAATTGAGTTAGGGTCAATATCTAATTGAATTGTTGCTACATCAGTGTTGTTATTTCTAATAATTACTTTAGGCTTTGCCGTGGGTAAACTATCGAAAGCACTCCCTTGTTGTGATCCACATTGTCCGTACAAAGACAAGGTAAGCTTGTAAGTCAAACCGCCAACATGAGTATAGGTTAAGTCGCCACCGAGAATATGATTTCCTTTTACAGAAAAGGAAATAAATAAACAGCTAATCCAAAAAATAAAAATGGTTTTTTGCATGGCAAATAGGGGTAAACATCTAATACTGAATAAAGGTCACTATTTTTGTGGAAAATTAGCATGCAATTTTAAAGCAATTAATCAAAGTCATTGTTTTTTAAAATTTTCATTGTTTATTTTGTCTTTATTTTTTTACTGAATTGTAGTAAAAACACAAACCTTTTTCAACACCTAAACTTTTTCGCAATTGCGCGGACAACAACAATATATCTATCGCAGAAATTCTTTCAATTTCTTATTCTTACTCCTATTATTGGTCTTTAGTGAATTGTTTTTTTCTTGTAAAAAAAGGGAGCCAATTCTAGAAAAAAAATTGACCCAATCTTGGAGTAGGGCAGTAGAGGATTGCGATTCTTTGATTTTTAATGGACAAAAGGAATTAGCTAAGCGAAGGGTTTATGAAGAGTTTAGGAAAATTGAGCAGCCATCAGTTCTTGACTCTTGTTATTATTATCGTTTTTGGCAGTGGCTATATAGCGATGTAGATATTGACTACGGAAAGGCTATAGACTATGTTGATTCAATGAGGATGGTGTTAATTAGGAACCAAAAAGAGGAAGAGTATGCTTACTTCTCAGCCATGGTTTACTATTGGAAAGGGGATATTTTTTTTTGCTACAGGTAATTATAAAGAAGCCTACAATTCTTATTACGCAGGGAAGAATGTTGCAACGTTGAATTAAGACCCTTGTGAATTAGCAAACTTTTATTATCGCCTTGGTATGGTGTTGTATAAACAAGAAAGATATGATCAATCTATAGGTCAGTTTTTTGAAAGTTTGAAATTGAGTCAATCTTGTGTCAAGAGGTTTGATTTTAGTTATCGAACACAGGAAATTATTGACAACATAGGCTTGTGTTATTATCATCTTGAAAAAACAGATAGTGCTTTAATTTATTATCAAAAAGGTATTCATTATCTCGATTTTGAAGTTCCTAATACCACCCCTCTTCAAGATACTTTGTGTGAAATTGCAAAGGGAGTTATCTATGGGAATATGGGGACTGCTTATGAATCTTTAGGAAATGATTCTGCTGCCATTTCTTTATACAAACTAAATATTGCCATCAACAAATCGTCATTAAGAGAAATAAAAGATGCAATAAAAACGGAGTTGAAACTTGCGAATATCTACTTGAAGAAAAAGGAGTTTTTAAACTTTTGGTATACAATTGAAGATAGTAGAGTTTTATTAGAAAAACATTATGACCCATCAAGTCAACAAAAGTATTTTGAACTGATGGCAACTCACTTGCTCGACCGTGATTCTATTCTTGCACTTCAATATTTTCTACAATCAAAAAGACTAAATGACTCACTAAATCTTCTAGAAAAAAACATTCAATCAATTGATTTGAAAAGTCATATCGATGATTTGGAAAAACAGAATGAAATAAGTGAACTTCAGAAAAACAACAAACAAAAGATTCTGTTTCTTACCATCGCCATTTCTGTTGCTATTCTATCTGTTGCCATCATTTTCTTAGTGGTGTTTTATATGAACAGGCTTAGGAAATTTTTAAAAGAAAAAGGGTTATTTAATACTGAAGTAACACGCCAAAAGACAGAATTGGAAAAAACCCTGCATAAACTTGAAATTGCATATCAAGAAAAAGACAAAATCCTCCATATTGTTGCTCATGATTTAAGAAGCCCTATCAATTCAATAATGGCGCTTGCAGATTTATTGCTTCATGATGATACTTTGAATAAAGATCAAAGAGAACCTCTTGAAATGATAGTATCTGCTTGTCAAAATTCATTGGGATTAAGCAAAGAAATTCTTGAGTCTGCTGTATTAATGCAATCCAAAGAACTAAGTCTTACTGAAATTAATTTCAACGAATTGCTTGCCAATATTGTTTCGCTATTACGTTTTAAAGCAACTGAAAAACAAATTCAACTTGACCTACAACTTACTCATCAACATTATTATCTCACAATTGACAAAGACAAGATTCATCAGGTTTTCAATAACCTAATTACAAATGCCATCAAATTCAGTAAACACGATTCTACTATTTACATTAGTATGAAAAAAGAAAGAGATGGTTTATTGATTTTAGTAAAAGATTTTGGGATTGGCATTCCTGAAAAAATCCAAGCAAAAATCTTCGACATGTTTACTGAGTCCAAACGAGAGGGGACAGCCGGTGAGAAAGCATATGGTTTAGGGCTTTCTATTTCTAAACAAATTATTGAAACTCATGGAGGCAATATTTGGTTTGAAAGTAATGATGGCATTGGTACTACATTCTATGCCTATCTACCTTTCAGTTTCAAGGCACCTGAAATTTAATAGACTACATTGATTATGGCTATTTTATCATTATAGCTTTCTTCATTTTTCATAAGTATAATGACAGATATTTGCAGCTTATGAAAATCGGTATTGTTTGTTATCCAACATTTGGAGGGAGTGGTGTTTTAGCAACTGAATTAGGAATGGCTCTTTCTGCAAAAGGTCATGAGGTTCATTTCATCAGCTACCAACAACCTGTTCGGCTCTATTTTCACCCTAATATTTATTATCACGAAGTAGCAGTTCAAAACTACCCTTTGTTTGATTTTCCACCTTATGAAACAGCATTGAGTAGTACTCTAGTACATGTCATTACCAACAATAATCTCGACCTATTGCATGTTCATTATGCAATTCCACATGCATCTGCTGCTTACTTTGCTAGAGAAATTTTAAAGAAGCAGGGTAGGGATATTCCTTTCATCACCACATTACATGGAACTGATATTACCTTAGTGGGTAAAGATCCTACTTATGCGCCTGTAGTAGCTTTTTCAATAAATGAGAGCAATGCAGTTACTGCAGTATCTCAAAACCTAAAAGAGGAAACCTATAAGTCTTTCCCGATAGAAAAAGACATTAAGGTTATACCCAACTTTGTAGATGTTGCACGCTTTCGTCAAACTAATAAAGACCACTTTAAGAAGATGTTAGCGCCAATGGGCGAGCGTATTCTTGCCCATGTTAGTAATTTCCGAAAGGTGAAAAGAGTGGAAGATGTAATTCGTATTTTCGAGAAAGTTCATCAGCAAATCCCTTCAAAATTATTGATGATTGGTGACGGTCCTGAGCGACAACATGCCGAAGACCTCGTTCGAAGTTTAAGCATATGCAATGATGTGCGTTTCTTAGGTAAGCAAGAGCAGATGGATGAAATACTTTCTATTACCGACTTGTTTTTGCTCCCTTCCCAGTATGAAAGTTTTGGGTTATCGGCACTCGAAGCGATGTCTTGTGGGGTGCCTGTTATTTCGTCGAATGCAGGCGGTATCCCCGAAATCAATATTCATGGTAAAACAGGATACCTATCTGAAGTGGGTGACGTGGAGGACATGGCAAAGAATGCCCTGCACATACTATCCAACAACACCATTTTCAATGAGTTTAAAGAAGGGGCTCTTGCGCAAGCTAAAGGTTTTGAAAAGGCGCACATAATCCCCCTTTATGAAAAGCTATATGAAGAGGTGTTGAGAGACTATAGAAAGTAATTGAAAGGTTAGTTTTCAATGAAACAGTAAATTGCCTCAGAATACATAACTACATTAGTGTGTATTGTTACAGATTTCTGACTACTCCTTTTAAATAATGAAATATTACTTAGCGCTTTTGCTGCTCCTTTTAATTTCTTGCCATAGTTCCCATAAAATTGCCAAGAAAACTATTGTTCAATATGAAACCTTAGACACCTTAGTGGTGAGTTCCAATAATCCTATGGATATTTATCGGGGTTCCGAGCCTAGGTTCTGGGATATACTGCACTCCCGTATTGCCCTTACTTTTAATTACCAAGAGAAGACTGCTAATGGAAAAGCTTGGTTGCAAGTAGCACCCTACAATCTAGCTATGGATAGCCTTGTACTTGATGCCAAGGGCATGAAAATTAATAAGGTTACCATGAAGATTGGTGATATAAAATTGCTTGATAACTATGAACAGCAACTTCGTTTCACTTACCAGGACAATAAGCTCAATATCCGCTTGCCGCATTTATATAATAGAACGGATACCTTGGAATTGTGTGTCGATTATACTGCCCAACCTTATGCCAAACCTACAGGTGGGAGCGCAGCAATAAGAGATGACCGCGGACTTTATTTCATCAATACCGATGGAAGGATACCTACTAAACCCAAACAGATTTGGACACAGGGTGAAACCCAAGCGAATAGTCATTGGATGCCTACCATCGACCAACCTAACGAGCGGTTTACTATGCGCCTTGAATTGACTGTACCTGATTCTTTTATCACACTGAGTAATGGTAGCCTCGACATGAGTATGAAAGCAGGTGAGCATTTGCGCCGAGATGTGTGGGTAATGAAAAAACCAATTCAAACCTATGCTTACATGTTTGCCATTGGTAACTTTTCTAAGATTGATGACTCTAGCGTGAACAACCATGAAGTGAGTTATTATGTAGAGCCTGAATACGCTCAATCGGGTGCCAATATGTTTCGGTATACCCCCGAAATGATTGCTTATTTTTCATCGGTAACTGGGCAGCCTTATCCTTGGAATAAATATAGTCAGGTGGTAGTGCGTGATTATGTAAGTGGAGCTATGGAAAATACTTCCGCTAGTTTGTTTGGCGAGTTCTTGAACCGCACCAACCGAGAACTACAAGACAAAAACAATGAAGATGTGGTCTCGCACGAGTTGTTTCATCAGTGGTTTGGCGATTATGTAACTGCCGAATCTTGGAGCAACCTTACGGTCAATGAATCCTTTGCTACTTATGGCGAGCAGCTATGGCGTAAATACAAACATGGCACTACTGCTGCCGATGAATTGGCGGTAGATGATTTCTCTCGCTATCTCAATCAAACAGCTTACAACGACGACCCTTTGGTACGCTTTCATTACCGCGACCGCGAAATAATGTTTGATAGGATTTCTTATCAAAAAGGCGGGCAAGTGCTTCGTTATTTACATGGTTTGCTAGGAGACACTACGTTTACGAGAGCCATGCAACTTTATTTAACTAAAAACGCCCTTCAGTCCGCCGAGGCACATCAATGGCGTTTGGCTGTTGAAGAGGCTTCTGGGCAAGATTGGAATTGGTTTTTCAATCAGTTCTATTTTCGAGGAGATCACCCACAGGTATTTCTCGACTATCGCTATGATGATAGCTTACAACAACTTTTGGTTACGGCAAAGCAAACTGCCACCGATTCTAATTTCCGTTATCGTTTGCCACTCAAAGCCGCGTTGTATTATAATGGGCAAGAAGAAGTGGTGGACTTTATCATTACTAAGAAAAAAGAAACCTTCACTTTTCCCTACAAGAAAGGTCTTCGTCCGATGATGGTGCCCGATTGTTATTATTGGTTGCCGGGCTTGCTGCGTGAAAACAAAAAACCAATGGATTGGTGGCAAGAAATGAAAGTGTGTAGAGGTTATGCCAATAAAAGAAGGTGTATCAACGGGGCTTTCTTCATTCAAGATGATAGTCTTTCTAAAGAAGTCTTTCATCTTGCACTAAAGGACCAAGATGAACAAGTGTGTTACTATGCGCTCCTCTTATTATATAGAGTTCCCGACAAAAATGGTTGGCATGAGCAGTTTAAACAAGAACTTTTACAAATAGCTAAGACCAATACCACAAGCCGCACCCGCGCAGCTGCTTTAGATGCGCTTTATGGCTGGAAGATTAAAGATTTCAATTTGGAAATGAAGCAACTGATGAATGATAGTTCCTACCGCGTGAAGGCGGCAGCGCTCAACCTGCTGAATCTCAACGATTCTTTGACCGCTTACAACATTGCCCAATCAATATTGCCTGCGAACAATATGGATGGACTAGATGATGCGGCTTGGGAAATTGTTGCTCTAAACGGTAGTGAGAAAGACACCGCTTTGTATGCACAATATTTGCCTGGTTCTTGGGGGGGCTTTAAGCGAACATTAGTAGAAAGCATGAATGTTTACCTACTCCATGCCAATACAACAACAGGGTTTGAAGGCATACTTAGATTATTGACTGCGCTCATTGATAAGGAAGAAGATGCTAACACAAGGTATCAGTGGGGCAGGGTAATCACCGAATTTGCACGCAACTATAATGTTGGCAATAAGACAGCCCCTAATCATCATTCAAAAGAGTTGATAGACACCAAGAAAAAATTGGTGACCGAATATAAAAACCGCCTTCTATCCAATGAAAAAGACGAGGAAAACTTGAAGAAGTATAAGAAGTGATTCGTATCCATTTCTAATGCATGATTTGAGACCGTTGCGAGGTAAAAGTGTCATAACAAATTGGCAGTCAATAGTTTAGATAATATTTTGTAACTTTGATGGATGCAAAAGAACAGACAACAATTGAGTTTTTCCGCTATAGCGTTATCTAAAAGGAAACTGAAAAG
>CAINUN010000098.1 GCA_903853805.1 uncultured Bacteroidota bacterium | reverse complement strand
TCACCTCTTCCCATTCCGAACAGAGAAGTTAAGCCGCTCATGGCCGATGGTACTGCACAACAATGCGGGAGAGTAGGTAGCTGCCATATTTTTTTAAAAGTCCTTCCTTAATTGGAGGGACTTTTTTTTTATTACTTGCTCCCTTTTTTGCTTTCTCCAATCTTTACCCATCTCCCTTTTTTTCTTCCAAAACTATCATTTACTATCATTTGACTACAGTTTTAGCCATTGAACATGGCTAAATCCTTCCTTCTAAACCGCTTTTACTACAGTTTTATACCCCTAAAACTACCATTTTCAGCAGGCGGTTGTAGTGTTTTGAAGGTTTGGGACTATAATTTATTTAGCAATAGGTAGTTTTTAATGAATTTAATGTGCTATTGGGATGATTACTCACTGCAAGAGATCTTTGTAGCATATTGCATTATGAATATCATGTTTCATGGCTCATAATTACGCGGCATTTTAACTGTATTTATAAATTGATATTGACAATTTGAATCACCTTTACTTATAGGTGTTTATAGTTTATTTCAAAAATATAAACTAGGCTCATTATCTTTGACTTGTTTTTAAATAGGTAACGAATTTCAATAGTCATTGTTATTTTAGGTTTACCTTACTTATAACTAGCTTCTATTGGCATGAGTTGCCTTTATGGGACTCACGTAGCGTAAGCTTTGAACTAAAAGGTGAATACAATGTGTGTTCTGCAAACGTATCTTTGTGGAAGCCTTGTGTGTAGCAAAGGACGTTTGCCAACCGTGTACATACTATCAAAAGTATGGGCATTGCAAGTCAGGAGACTTGCGGCTTGTTTCAGCACGAGTCGCCCCTTCGGGAAGACTCGCGCCAGACGGAGTTATAGGTAATAATATTTCCCTCAATAACTATGTTGAAACATCTTTGAAACATTTCAAATGGGTGAATTCATATCATAATGCCTCAAACTAATGACATTTTGCAAGGAACTGAGATCATATCCCAATGATATGACCTCAGTTCCCACGGATATGACCTCATATCGTGAGGATATAGAAAAAGATTGTGAGGATATGGAAAGAGATTATGAGGATATGAATACACATCCTGAATATTTGTCAATAATTACTAAAGATGTATTTAGAGATTGTTGAACATTATTATCATGTTCTAATGAACTGAATACATGTGCTAACAATCTATTATCATTGTACGAAAATCAAAGGACAGTTCTTGTGCTGAAAAGTATTGAAACCGCTTCCTCTTGTTTCAATCCGCTCTTATTGATGACATTAGAGTTGAAAATTGTATTGCTATTTATTTTTGGTTGTAAATTATCGCTAGGCGAGCGTTCAGCATAGCGCTCCCTTGACTTACTAACTTCCTTTCTACTACTGATACCTGCGCAGAATGCTGATTTTATGTGTCAAGAGATTAACTTCCGTAGCTTATAAATTTTCAAATTCTATGACAAAATTATAAAGAAGGATTATTAGCTTTGTCATTGTTGTAAATGCGTTATGAATGTCAGCAATCAATCGAATGTTTGGGCATTGCAAGTCAGGAGACTTGCGGCTTGTTTCGGCACGAGTCGCCCCTGCGGGAAGACTCGCGCCAGACGGTCAATTACTCATGAAACAGCACATAAACTTAACTATCCAGATAAAATGATAAACTATGTAGATAATCCGAACGGACAAGATGAACCAATAAACATTAAGTCAAAAATCAATAAGGAAGGAGAAGCTGGTTACAAGTTTGAGGACAAGGTTTGGGGCTATCCAGGTGGATATGAATCTAGCAAAGATTTTGGAGCGTCTGATAAATATCAATCTGGCACCACAGAAGGAGTAATAAAAAATGCAGAAAAATCATCTGAAGGACGTGAAACAATACCAACAATACCTACAAAATGATTAGAATAACTATAATTATATTGTTTATATCATTATGTGCTTGTAGTTCAGAGGCGCAGTTAAAAGCAATATCTTGTAATGTATTAGAAGTTATTTTAAAAGAAAACGATTTCAAATATGAAAAAGCAAAAAATTCTTCTCCCGTATATAAATATGATACTCTAGGTAATCTAACTATAAAAATTTTTGAACAAAAGAAAATTAATATTGCTAAAGTCGTAAGTAGTAAAATTATACTAATTGATACGTTTGGATTTTTCTCTCCTAAATGTAGTGGTTCGTACAGTAGAAGTAGCATTGAGGTTCGTAATACTCCTTTATCTCTAAGTGAACAAAAACAAGAATTGAAAAACTTATTTTGGGTTAGTGGTATTGGAACAGGAAAAGATAACGCTTTTTGTATATCTATTCTACGTCAAGCATCAAATGAAATTTTTATTTATTCTTTGTCAATATTAGGATATGATATTAAAGTCATTAAGAAGAAGGAAGGTGTTTTTTAGCTTGGTAAAAAATCCATACGGCATGCTTATGCCAAAAAGGTACAAAGAATGGAATAGCGGAGGCTGTGTAACCACAGTACAAAATGTTTGGGTAACGCTTTCGAGTGATTCATTAGCCATCGCTTACAACCCAAATCCTCCTAAGTGGTATGTAGTTAGTCTTGACAATAAAATATTTAATGCAGAATTCAGCAAAGCAGATGCATATGGTCAGCCGTTACCTGAAGGAGAAGACAGTACCATCACCATACTTAAAATGCTGTATGCAGGAGATGGAGCATGTGCCAGTATTACAGATGATATTGAAGCAAGTACCACCTACTCTGCAAGACTAAATATTACAGACTTAAACCGAGAAGGCTCTGTAGAGGTAGATGTGGTGCAAATAGTAGATGGTGGTGCTGTAGAGCGACTGCTTAGTAGTCAAACTGTTACTTCTACAGGAATAATGGATATTGACTTTACTACTGAAACGGAAGACTCGGTAAGGGTGAAGATTGTGCTTACCGAAGATATGGGAGATAGAGATACAGCTTATGTATCCTTGAAATTAGACAAGTTTTCTCATCCTATTACGCTTACGCATTATTACCAAGCATTGCAACCAAGATTGGTGACTACTTGTGGGGAGGTCAAAGACCTCTATCGTTTCGGACACAATGGGCAGATGAAAACTAATGAGCTTGCGGGGATTGGTAATTGGTACACGGCTCTCTATTGGGAGTATGGAAGTAGAGAGGCTGGTAGGAAAAACCCTGATCCAGTAAGAAATCCGTCTATTAGCCCATACTCTGTGTTTAGTGGAAACCCTATATTATTAGGTGACCCTAATGGGGACAAGGTAAACTTTAAAGGTTGGTCGAAAGAAGAAGTATCACCACTATCTCCAAGCGAAGCAAAAAGTATGTGGAATGACATAGTTGATTTTTTGCATAAAAATGGAGTTGACGCAGAATATAATGCTTTAGTAAAAAGTGCTACAACATATGATTTAATATTTACAGCAGGCGCAAAGCGTTTTGCACCTAACATAGATAATCGTGGTAATTTTACAATAGAAAACCCAACCATTTTTTTTAACCCATATACAGGATTGAAAACCAATAAGTATTATGTATTAAGTCCTGTAGAAGGATTAATTCATGAACTTGGTCATGCTGCAGGATTTGACGAGAACCCATGTGAACACTTATTGAGAAGCAAACCTGATGGTAGTAGGTATGATAATAAAGAAGAAGAAAGAGTAATTACAGGTTTAGAACAAAGAACAGCAATGAAAATAGGAGAAAATTATAATGGAATGACTAGAACAGATCATGGTGGTACATCAGTTCCTTTTAAAAATTGGAGACCCTTATGGGATAAAAGTAATGAATTAAAAAAAGATAATGGAAACTCCAAAAAATCTGAAAATAAAAATCAAGTAATAATACGAGAAGGTATGGGCTCAATGTCAACATATAAAAAATAAAATATAATCATGAATAAAACTAAGTTAATAATACTTTTTTTAATAAGTATGATATGTAATAATTCATATTCATCATATTTAAACACACCAAAAAAGATTACTATAAAAGTAACTAATTTTCAATCATTAACAGAAAAAAGTATTTCTTGTAATGAATTTAGTGACGCATTTATAGGTGATATTAAAACAGTCGAGGTTAATAATAATAAAATAATTAATCAAGTTATGTTTTTAATTGGTGAATCAGTAGGTTGCTTACAAGATAGTTTTAGTCTTGATACAAGAGCTAAAATATATATATATTACAAAAACCACATTGACACATTATGTATTGGTAAATTTTTGTTTTTTTCAAGTAATGGAAAATTCAAAAAAATAAAAAATGACGACCTGATCAATTTTCTAGATAGTATATATTGGCACAGGTAGGTAATGCATTCAACCTGCTGTTGTAACCTGAGTTCGGTTTAAGCAGCGATAGTTAATTGCTGTTGTTGAGCAAACTGCTGCAATAGTTTAGGGTTAGTTTCTTCTATATCATTTTTGATAGAAGGTTTTTTAGGGAAGAAAGAATAGGCAGCAATAGCACTCAT
>CAINUN010000097.1 GCA_903853805.1 uncultured Bacteroidota bacterium | reverse complement strand
AATTGAAGCACTTAAAGTAGCACTTGGTTGTGTAATAGAAACCGCTTGAGTTGTTGTACAACCATTAGCATCTAAAATAGTTATGGTATATGAACCAGCAGCTAATGAACTGAATGTTCCAGATGATTGGTAAGAACCAGATCCAATTTTATATTGATATACACTTGTTCCACCTGCTGCAGCAACAGTTACTGATCCAGTTGAGTTACCATAACAAAGTACATTTGTTTGTGAAGTAATGCTTGCACTCAACACAGTAGGCTGTGTAATAGTTACAGCCTGAGTTGTAGTACAGTTGTTTGCATCTTTTGCAGTAACTGTATAAGAACCCGCAGCTAAAGAGCCGAAAGTTCCAGAAGCTTGGTAAGAACCAGATCCAATTTTGTATTGATAAGAAGAAGTTCCACCAGCAGCAGCTACAGTTACAGAACCTGTAGAATTACCATAACAAAGAACATTTGTTTGTGAAGTAATTGAAGCGCTTAAAGTAGCACTTGGTTGTGTAATTGAAACCGCTTGAGTTGTTGTACAACCATTTGCATCTAAAATAGTTATGGTATATGAACCAGCAGCTAATGAACTGAATGTTCCAGATGATTGGTAAGAACCAGATCCAATTTTATATTGATATGCACTTGTGCCACCAGCAGCAGCTACAGTTACAGAACCAGTTGAGTTACCATAACAAAGAACGTTTGTTTGTGAAGTAATTGAAGCACTTAAAGTTGCACTTGGTTGTGTAATAGAAACCGCTTGAGTTGTTGTACAACCATTAGCATCTAAAACAGTAATTGTGTATGAACCAGCAGCTAATGAACTGAATGTTCCAGATGATTGGTAAGAACCTGAACCAATTTTATATTGATATGCACTTGTTCCAGCTGCTGCAGCTACAGTTACAGAACCAGTTGAATTACCATAACAAAGAACATTAGTTTGTGAAGTAATAGAAGCTGATAAAGTAGCACTTGGCTGAGTAACGGTTGCACTTGCAGTACCTGTACAAGCATATGCATCTGTTATAGTAACAGTATAAGTTCCAGCGGCAAGATTTGAAATATTTTGTGTTGTAGCTCCATTACTCCAAGAATAAGTATAAGGAGATTGTCCACCTGTAACAGATATTGAAACTGCACCTGTTGAATTTCCGTAGCAAAGTACATTAGTAATTGAAGTTGAAGCAGCTACCGGAGCTTGAACAGTAAAAGTTGAAGAACAGGTTTGGGTTCCGCAAGAGCTAGTATAAGTAAAAGTAATTGTAGCAGTACCACCAGTTGTAATACTTGGTGCAGTTGTGCTATTATTTGAAAATGTTCCGCTACTGCAACCACCTGCTGAAGCTGTTGCCAACCAAGTAGCAAATTTTGTATTGATAGCAGATTGAGTTTGACAATTCTTTTCCGTTTGAGCAGTTGGGCAAGTCATGCTTATAACTCTATAATCTTCAACTTCACCATCTGATGCTTGTGTTGTTGAACGTTCATCTACTGAAGTAGTATTTGCATCATCAGACAAATTATTAGTTGTCAAACGAATACGGAGATAATAACTACCATGAGAACCAGAAACAGAAATACCACTCCAAGTCAATGTAACAGAACCATTTGTTGTTCCTGTAGCCACTGTAGAAGTTGCTAATTCACTGCTTTCAAATGAACCATTACCATTAAAATCTACCCAACCATATAAATTAGCTGTTGAACCTGTAGAATTTAAAATATTATTTACAGTAACACTGTAGCTTGTAGCATTTGTACTTAATAGTGGAACAGTTGTAATTGCATCCTCGTCATCTGTTCCATCATTATCATCACCATTTGCATCAGCACTAGCTAAACTACTTGTTTCTGCATCTAAAGCAGCGCCTAATCTAAGTTCTGTGTAGTTCAAGATATGTGCTGGTGTACCATAGCTAGAAGGTGCATCGCTATAATCACTTGATAATAATGATGCAAACTGAATTGCAAAAATGATATGAGCATCATTTCCAGTAGAAGTTCTAGTTAAATCAAATCCATTTACTAAGAAATTAGGCGTAAATGAAGGACTATGAGAAGTTGTACCGCAATATACATTTGCTCCATTAACCCAAAGATGATTCGCTCCTCGTGGGTCGCCAGTTGAACCAAGATAATCATTATCACTTCCACCAATGTAAGTTCCATATATCAATGTATTTAACTGACTATTAAATCCAGCAAAGAACATATCGTATGAACCGCCTTGGAAAGTACTATTGTAAAATGCCTCACTGTTAATATTTTGAGTAGGTAAACCAGTTGCCCCTACAGTTCCAAATACCATCAAAAAAGTAGAAGTACCAGTATTAGTATTTTGACTAACTAATCTAATTCCATTTCCTAAATCAGTACCAGATGTTCCATAATAAGTAGCACTGTAACCACCTGTACCACCAGCTTTATAGCATTTTCCAACAATGACATCAGATGTACCGCCATTATAAGAATTGTCATAAACACCAGAAACAGAAACAGGAAAACCAGTAGCTGCAGAACCTGTCCAATAAAGTGTATCACCAACTATTTCCACATCGTTGATACGGTCATTTCCTGTTCCACCAATTTTATCAAGAAAAAGAAATGAAGTTGCTGTACTATTAATTCTACCAATTACACCATCTTCATCACTACCTGTAGAACCAGTTGAAATTGCGTTTGTTTTTGTAATACTTCTTGTACCATATCCACAAAATGCAACAGAATTATCACTTAACACTTCCAAATCATTGAAAGTTAAAGCTGCATTCGAAACTAATCCTCCAACATAAGTACCCCAAGTAAGTGTATTTAAACTACTAAATTTAGCAATGTACATATCACTATTCCCGGTAAATGTTGATTGAACAACACCAGAGCTAATATAATTTGAAGGCAATGCAGAAGGTACAGTCATTCCAACAACGAATGTATTATCGTCAATTGCACGAAGAGAAGTTACACCGCGTGTTTCTGCACCTGTGCCTCCTAAATAAGTTGAATAGGAGAGTGTACCTAAGTCGCGAGAAAAAGCAGCAACCCAACCATCATCTGTTCCACTTAATGAACTAGAAAATGGAGTACCTGTAGTTGGAATAGCAACATTAGTTGTTCCACCAACAAATACTCTTGTTGGAGAAAGACTTAATGCGAATGCAGAAGTTTTATTAGAACCAGAAACAGTACCTGGACCAAATAATGATAAGTTAAGTAAAGTATTTCCAGTGCTGTTTATTCTATAAACAACTGCAACTACAGGAAGTGCGCTTCCTGTTCCACCGGTCAATCCACTCACTGTATTCAAATAACCTGTAGCTGTGTAAGGAGCAGCGTTTGTAGGAATTTGTCTATTTGTTCCACCTGCACAATAAACATAACCAGTAGCAGGGTCAACTTGAATAGCATATAAATACTCATCAAAAGTACTGCTGTTACCATCCATGTAAGTACCCCAACTCAAAATTGGGTCAATTACGAGAGCTTTAGATTTATCAATATTATCTGTAGAATTAAAAGAAACAACGTTGTTGTTTTTTACAAAAGCAATACTAACTGGTGATTTTCCAGTTGATGAAACCGCATATGATTCAGGAATGTTGAATTTTACATCCGAAAAACGAAGACCAACACTTAAACTTCCATTACTTAAAATGTTCAAGTTGTCTTGTCCATCAAACTTCATGTGAACTGATTTATAATCAGCACCCGGATTCACAATCCAGTCAAACTCTAAAGTACCTTCTGCAGAACTATACAAGCGCAAGTCAATACCAGGATAAAGGTTCTTAATCGTAAGATCTTTTGCAGCCTTCACATTACTGGAACTATTAGCACCATTTCCGTTAAAGAAATTATAGTTAGTTACAAACGATTCTCCCAATTCAATATTAGCAATTGGATTGGCACCAACGAAACTCAATGCAAATGAATGCATCCCATTTACAGACTTTCTGTCGTTGCTAAGATCGTTAGCCACAAACATGATTTTGTTGTGGTCAATAAAAGCGGAGCCAGTTGCACCCTCAAAATAATAAAGCACATCGTTCAAAGGAATTTGTCCTTTGTTCTCCATAAAACGGAGTGTTTGCGCATTTTCTTTTAAAGTTTTTCTTACTTGCTCTTTCAGTGCTTCATCAGCACTATTGTTTTGTGCGAAAACGCTTGTGATTTGGCTGATGCATGCCATCAAAATAATGAGCAGCCTTGTTGAATTTTTCATGCTTTGCTTGTTTGTTTGTTTTTGAAAATTCATTGTATGTGTGTTGAACTGATGGTTCATAACATTGAAATTTGACTCAAAAGAAAGATAACAAAACAGCTACAGGAAAGAACTTCAAGCTCTTAACACAGGTTTTGTAATCCGGTAACCATCACTTAATGATTCAGTAACGAATGCTTATTAATTCGGTAACAACTCATTAGAAATCGGATAACAATTCATTAGGAATTTGACGCTCAGTTTTTCTCTTTTTTTAATCAAAAACCTATTTTCATTATCTTGCATGATGAATAATAACAGTCGCATGATGTCCTAATCTAATAGTGCGATATTTATATGGAGACAATTTTTCACTTTAAGTTCGATAACCCATTTGGGTTTTTGTTGCCTTTTGTTCCGGCTATCATCAACTTAGCTTTGGTTGTTTACGTCTATTTCTTTTTTGTAAGAAACAGAGTGACAACCGTGTTTTCTTTACTTACTCTTAGCCTTGCCTGTTGGCAGCTTAATAGTGCAACTGGCAGAATTGCTTTTGATGAAAAAACTGCAGCTGCTTGGGAAACTTTCTTCCTTGTTCCATGGTCAATGGTGGGTCCATTATGCCTTCATTTCGCACTCCTTTACTCACAAATCATTGATGAACGTAAATGGCGACCTTGGCTAATTTCTGCCTACTTAATCACTTTGTTTTTTATTGGCATTTACAATAGTGGACTTTACGAACATCATTTCGTTTATTTTGGCTTTTGGGGATGGGTTGACGAACACAAAGACAATATAATTGATGTCATTTCTATTTCATGGCTAACTTTCCTATCACTTATTTCCATTTTTATATTGATAGTGCATACTTTTCGTATGAGAAGAGATGGTGCATTTTTCTATCAATCATTACTTATTGCTTTCGGCATAACAACTCCCGCTTTAATTGGCATCATCGCTCAATTTATTTTACCTATCATTTTTCAGGTTGATTCTGTTCCAGTGACTTCAGTTGCCATGTCTATTTTTTCCATCTCAACGGTCATTGCATTAAGTAAATACAATCTTTTTCGCGCTGCAGATATTTATAACCTTGAAAATCTTTTAGACAGAATCCCATCTTACATCATATGCATCAACGAAGACGAAAGAATTAACTACATTAATGAATTCACTTGTAATAAACTTAAACTCTCAAAAAAACAACTCTCTAATTTTGATATTTCAAAAGCACTACAATTCCCTAATACTACACTTTACAAAAAATTTTCAGCAGCTTTAAAATCATCTTTGAATGGTTTCGACACCCCCAATCTTGAAACTTCATTAATTGTCAATAATGAAGTTATTCATACCCTAATGTCAATTCGCCCCATTTTTGTTGAATCAAAAATTCATGGAGCCATCATTAACATTCGAGATATTACTGAAATCTACAAATCGCATGAAAGGATAGAACGTAGCGAGGCTCAACTAAAGGTTGCTCAAAAAATTGGTAAAATGGGTAGCTGGGAATGGGATATTCTTAAAAATGAAATTACTTGGAGTGAAGAAATTTATAGGATTTATGGAATTGAATTTGACGGAAAAAGAAAAACATACGATGAGTTTTTAAACACTATTGAAGAATCGGATAGATCTAATATTAATAGCATTATTCAGCAATCTTTCATTTCAAAACAACCTTTTACCTATACTCGAAAAACAAAAAACAATAAGTCTATTCAATCAAATGGCTATGTTGAGGTGAATGCTGATGGTCAAGTTATAAAAATGAACGGGACAGTACAAGATGTAACTACTATTGTTGAAAAAGAAAACAAACTAACCTTTCAAAACGAAGAACTTCATAAAATAAACTCCGAACTCGACCGTTTTGTTTACAGTGTTTCACACGACCTACGTTCACCTTTAACTTCAATTGAAGGGCTAATAAATATTGCTTTAGATGAAACTAATGAACCTGCCATGAAAGACTATCTTGGCATGATTCAAACCAGCACACTTAAATTAGATAGTTTCATTCAAGAAATCCTACATTATTCGCGCAATGCACGCATGGATTTGCATCTTGACACTATTGACATCCAGAATTTTGTAAATGAAATTATTGACCACCATCAATTCCCGAATCAAAAAAAGGTGTTTATTAATGTCAACATCCAAGCTCCCTTCCCTTTTATAAGCGACAAAACTCGAATCCAACTTATCCTCAATAATTTAGTCTCAAACGCCATTCGTTATTCCAACCCCAAAAACGAAAAGTCTTTTGTAGACATTGTCATTAATGTAGATGAACACAACGCCATTCTAAAAATTATTGACAACGGGCTTGGCATTGCAGAACAGATTCAACCACGTATTTTCGAAATGTTTTTCCGCGGACATAAAGAGTCTGTTGGCTCAGGGTTAGGTCTATATATAGTTAAGGAAGCCGTAGAAAAGCTAAAAGGAAAAATCTCTTTACAATCAAAGCTTGGAGAAGGCAGCACGTTTATCGTAGAAATCCCCAATCATAAAAGCAATAAACTGTTTTAAATAAAAAAATAGGGCTCGACTAAAAGCCAAACCCTATTCAATTATTTCTTTGTAAAAAATTATACTTCTCTATTCAAATCAAACCCTTCCAATTCATTGGCAACTGCCGTAAGGAAACTTGCACCGAGTGACCCATCTACAATTCGATGGTCGTAGCTCAGTGACAAATACATCATGTGGCGAATGGCAATTACATCTCCTGCTTCTGTTTCTAAAACTACCGGACGTTTTTTGATAGCGCCCACAGCAAGAATAGCTACTTGTGGTTGATTGATGATTGGTGTACCCATCAAACTGCCAAACGTGCCCACATTCGTCATTGTAAAGGTGCCACCTTGTGTATCATCTGCTTTAAGTTTATTGTTTCTTGCAGCATTTGCCAAACTGTTTACATCTTTGGTCAAGCCAATTAGGTTTTTGATGTCGGCATTTTTAATTACGGGAACTATCAAATTGCCACTTGGCAAAGCCGTTGCCATGCCTATGTTGATGTCTTTTTTAACAATGATATTATTGCCATCAAGGCTACAATTTATCATTGGGTATTTGCGAATGCAATTCACAATGGCTTCGATGAAAATAGGCGTGAACGTAATTTTGTCGCCATATTTCTTTTCATAAGCATTTTTGTTTTTCTCTCTCCATTTCACAATGTTGGTCACATCAGCTTCTGTAAAACTAGTAACGTGTGGCGATGTGGCTTTGCTGCGCACCATATGGTCGGCAATCAACTTGCGCATTCTGTCCATTTCAATGATTTCTACATTATTTCCGTAGTTCATTGTTGGTGCAGGTGCTGCTACTGGAACAACTGATGGTGATGGAGGTGGTGGTGCTGCTTGTTCAACAATTGGTTGAACAACAGGTGCAGGTTGTGGTGTTGGCGCCACAACTAGTTGAGGTGCTGCTGCTGCATTGCCTCTATTGGCTACATAATCTAAAATGTCTTTTTTAGTAACTCTTCCTTCATTGCCTGTTCCTGGAATTCTTTCCAATTCAACCATGCCAATGCCTTCTTTTGCAGCAATATTTAATACCAATGGGCTATAAAAACGATTGGCATCGGTGGCTGTAGCTAGGGCAATAGGGGCAGCAACAGGTGCTGTATAAACCGGAGCTGCGACTGGTTGAGGGGTTGGAGGAGGAGGTGGTGGTGCAACTTGTGGTGCAGGAGTAGGAGCTGCTTCCACACCATTTCCTACTGTATCTACTCGGGCAATGATAGTACCTACAGGTACCACATCATTTTCCTTAAACAAAATTTCGGTAATAGTTCCTTCGGCTGTAGAAGGTACTTCACTATCTACTTTATCGGTAGCAATTTCCAATACTGTTTCGTCCATGCGCACTTTGTCGCCCGGCTTTTTATGCCATTTCAAAACGGTAGCTTCCATTATGCTTTCACCCATCTTGGGCATCACTAAGTCAACGATTGCCATATTTGTTCTTGTTAAAGTAGAAAGCCCAAAAATAGAAAGGAATCAGTAGAATGTCAAAAGCTAGACTCACAAAGTTGAAGAACGGTTATGACGAAGCAGATGGTTAGACAAACTGTGGTGAACTGAGTTCAGGTATTCCTTCTTCCTTTTATTCTTCTTGCTGAATGATGAACACGAATAATATACACTCCTTTTTTCTCGACCTTATAGAATAGGCGGTAATTGCCCTCAATGATTTCTCTGATCTCTTTTTTCATGTATTCAGGAACTGCTCTCCCAATTTCAGGGAATTCCGATAACATTTCTACTCTACTCAAAAATTGTTCGATGGTTTTTTGAGCATAAAATGGCGACTCCTTTGCAATAAAATCGTAGATGCTATCTAAGTCAGCCAAAGCAAGTTTAGTCCAAATTATTTTTGCCATTTATTCTTGAAATGAGCCACTACTTTTTCATGAGGAACCGTATCATTATTGTCAACTTGAGCTATTCCTTTTTCTATTTTCTCAATTACTATAAGCCGTTCGAATAAGTCGTTCAAATTAATTTCTTTAGGAAATTCATTAACCGCTTCTAAAACGTTTTGTTTCTTCATAGCTCAAAGTTATTGTTTTATTGATGATGACGAAGCACATGCTTCGCCAAACTGTTTTGACAAGCTATGAGGAACTGAGGTTATTTTCCCTTTTTCCACCAATTATTTTTTGAACATCTCTCTTCAAACAAGATGTACTCAAATATACTATTGCCCTTTAGGAAATCCCCATTGCTTAAAACACAATTATTAGGATCCCTATAAAAATAACCTTTGTTTCGCCTATCAAAACCAATTACTATAGCGTGAAAACCTCCACTCAGAGGATAAAGAACCATTGCTAATCCCCCTTTTTTTAGTTTTCTTTTCAAAAAGTCATTGTGTTTTTTGTTTAAAGGATTATATCCAATGTTCACAGCTACATTCTTTGGAATACAAAATCTTGAAGTAAAAAAAGTATTCTTTTTATGTTCACGTTCAATAAACTTAAATCCTCTCATTCCACAATTATTATAATGAAAATAAATGGAGACTTCTCTATCAAGATCACTATTACTTACAGGCGTGAGTTGGAATGCTTGAATATACCTATCCATCAATCCACGTACTGACACTCTGCCTCTTGAAAAATAATTCATAATAATTGCGTACGACGCAAATACACAAACTCCACCAGCTTGTACATAGGTAATTTCAATTCTATTACTATTAGCCATTTTTTTATTTTTAGTTGTACCGCACACGCTCACTCAAAGAATCTTTTGCTTTGTTAATTGTAGTTTGTCAAAACCGTCAGTCCAAGATTGCATCTTTGTCCTTACACAACAAATATACACCCCTTTCCATTTCTCTTTTTACACCATAACCCTTTTCAGCCCTTCCCGAAAGTTCCATTTTCCCACTTTTTAGCTTTCGGGGCTTCCCGAAAGGTGTTTTTTTCAAAAAAGTAGCTTTCGGGAACACCCGATTCCCACTTTGCCCTATTTATGGGCTTTCGGGAGCTCCCGATTCCCACTTTGTCAAAATTTGAAGCTTTCGGGAACACCCGAAAGGTGTTTTTTTCAAAAAAGAAGGTTTCGGGAAGATTTTTTGGTTTTTTAAAAAAGTTTTTAAATTTATCCTTTAAACACTTAAACAAAACTTTTAGTTATGATTTATCTAATTAATGCTCTTGACATCAGCAAACTCCGCAACGCCGAGTACATCCAATTTGGCAGAGATTTTTTGAAAATTATTTTCCTCAATAACAAAGCCACGCTAAAAGTAGCTGCCGAATATGATAGCTACGATGTTATAATATCTGCCATTGAAACACTTTTTAAAATAGACCAAGGCAGCGACCTCACGCCCATCATCGAGGCTTTGGATAGAAGGCGCGACAATGCCGTGATGGGCATTTTTAAAAACATTGATTCTTACACCCTTCATTTTACGCCGGCCCAAATAGATGCCGCCAATGTGCTTACCAATTATTTGAAGATTTATGGCACCGCAACGGCTATTGCTGCCAGCAGTCTTCCTTCCGAAACCACTACCGTAAAAAATATGGTAGCTGATGTAACCACCAAAGCCAATCTTGTGGCGGCGGTTACTACGCTTGGTTTAACGCCTTGGTTCAATGAATTGAAAGCTGCCAACGATGCCCTTGAAGTAAAATATATTGAGCGCACCCAAGAACTCGGCGGTGCCAACCCAAACACCATAAAAGACAAGCGCAACGAAGCCAATACTATTTATTATGCCCTGCGCGATATGCTGCAAGGACAAGCCTTGGTGGATAAGGGTGTTACGCCTGTTTTTGCCAAAACCATCAATGAATTGAATGCATTGATTGAGCAGTACAACACTTTGTTGAACAGCAGAGCGGCGGATAATACAACGCCACCTAATCAACCATAGTTTTCTATTTTCCCAAAGGACACAAAGAATACTCAAAGACCACAAAGTGATGAAGCTTTGTGGTCCCTTTACAACTTTGCGCCTACTTGTCTTGAAGGTAATAACCCTATTGCGCCAAATCATAAAAACTTCTTCGTCTAATCAATCGAAGATCCTGTAACACCGATGCTTTTACGTTGAGGGTAAACGTGTAGCTCTTTCGCGGACCAAAAGGAATCATGTTCATGCGCATTTCCCAACAGTGCATGTCGCGGTAAATGTCAATTGACGTCATCACCAAAGAATGTGTGAAGAAATTGTAGCCGCTGTTGAAGGCAATTTTCCAACGAGGCGTGAGGTTAAAGTCGCCGTTGAACATGAGGTTGTGGTCGAACACAAGCGTGTCGCGCTTGGTAGGCGTAGAAAATTGTTTGCTAATCCTTGCGCTGTAAGAAAAATTTAAGCTCCAAGGAATATTGAAGTCAATGTATTTAAAGTAACCGCCATTGCCCATAAGGAGGTTGTATTCGTCGGTATATATTGTGGGGTCGCTGTGTTTGCTAGATTTGTCTTTCGATTTAAAATTGGCACCAAGAGAAATGCTGCCACTCGTAAATCTTGCCAAGCCTCTGCCATCATCCATCATGGTAGATTTTAGTCTTCTTCCCGTCAAAGAATCGCGGTCGTAAGGGTCGAAACTTGCATTGGCACTTACGTTTAGTTTGTTGGCAATATTGGTATGAAAACTTGTGTTGAGGGTGCTCCATTTAAACGAGTCGGCTGCTACATTGTAAGAACCTGAAATACTCAATCCATCAATCAGCGTCACGTTTCTTCCTTTGCCTGTAGTATCGTTTTTGGAGCGAACTTTTATTTGCAAATTGTTGTTGATGCCGAAGTTGATATTGCTAGCAAATTTTCCATACTGCCCCATGCCCGGTGTGCCTATGATGGAACTTGCATAAGGCGATTCATAAACCATTCTTGAACTTGTATCCAATCTTGTTCGGTAATAATAGTTAAACGGAGCAGCAGCAAAATCGGGCACATAGTTAGCACCAATTGAAGGTGAAATGACGTGGCGAATGCCCATGAGTTTTCCTTTCTTAAACTTCTTCAATCCATAAATCCTCGTATTGACACTCACCCCAAAACTGAAATCTCTTGCCGTATAAAAACCATGCGAATGCACCGTGTCAATCTTTCCAGTAGTGTCGTTATAAGCTCTTGTTAGTTTTTCAGTCAACCAATATTCACTCAATGTGGTGTTGAAAGAAACATTGAAATACTTCAAGGCATTGTAGCTCGCCGAAATAGGAATACTGTGTTTGATGCCATTCTTAAAATCATTCAACGACATTTTGGCTAAGTTGAAAGCAGTATCATTCGTCACCGTTTGGTTGTGCAAATTGGAAGAATAACTCGCTGTGATTTTCTCATACCATTTAGGCAAACCAATTCTGTTTTTTCTTTGAAAAGGATTGAATTGTGAAAGGAAAAAACTCACTTCAGGAACCGATAATCTTATTTCATGCGTTGAAAGATTTTGACTGTGATTGGCCGCAACTGTCAACGACATGGGACGCTTCGTCCAATTCTTTGAATAGCTAATGCTTGAAGACAATTGGTTTTGAAGAATGGAATTGTAATTATAGCTGTTCAAGGAGTTAAAAGAACTACTCGCAATGTTCACATTCGCACTAAAACTTTGTCCGGGTCTTGCTTTAGCATCTGTTCTGTGTTGCCATTGAATTGAAAAATCTTTTTTGATGTAGGCACCGGGTTCATAGCTTTCTCCGGTTTTGTTGTTGGCATAACTCAAACTAAATCCACCGCTGTAACGATAACGATTTGAGTACCTGCTGATGCCACTAACGTTGTAACTTCCTTTGGTATAAATGTTGGTATTCACTTGCATGTCAATGTAGTCATTGAAGTGAAAATAATAGCCTCCATTAGTCAAACCTAAACCTCTTAATTCTTCAATAGAATAGGAAGGCAACATAAAACCAGAACGCTGTTTCTGTGTGATAGGAAACAAACCAAAAGGAAGAAAAATAGGTGTTGGCACGCCTTCAATTTCAATGTTGGCAGAAGCGGAAGCAATTACTTTTTCAGGAACCACTTTAATTCTGTTTGCACGAATACCAAAGTGAGGGGTATCTAAAGCACAAGTAGTATAAATACTTTTCCATCCATAAATAGATTGGTCGGGACTTTTCTTTACTTGTTTACTGATTACAAAACCGTCACCATATTGCGAGCGGGCATTTCTAATCACCGCTTTCTTGCTTTTAAAATTATACTGAAGCGAATCGTAAGTCACCACATCAGATGCTTGTGTAAAAGTGGGGCGCTTTGAAATTTGTCCCGCAGAATCGTAAAGAGGTTGTGCGGTTACCGTACTCGTAGCTTGATTGTAAGAAATTTTACTCGCATTGAGTTTTAAGTCTTCATGCGTCACTTCTGCATCACCATAAAGTTGAAATACATTATTGTGCAAATTCAACACAGCCGAATCAGTAGCTTTTGCATTCACCACATTAGGCAGTGCATCTTTGGATATGCGAATACCTAATTTAGCTTCAAGGTTTTCAGGGGGATTTGTTTTTGCAGTGGTATCTCTCTTTTGTGCATCATTCTGTTGTGCTTTTGCTGCATTCAACATAGCAAAAACAAAAAAAACTGTTAGCATTTTTTGCCAACAGCATTTCGCTAAGAATTTTAAAATAGTTTTACGCCTCAACTTCATGAGTAAGGCAAAAATAGATTTTTTACTTTACACCCCGATTTAAGTAATGTTAATTGGTGTAAACCTCAACAAAATATGCGTTTAGTTATTCAGATTCTTTTACTCACAGGCTTTTGTTTTTTTTCAACAATTAGTTTTGCGGTAGGTAAAAAAATTTCTAAAATAGTGCTTGACGCCGGTCATGGCGGGAAAGATTTTGGTGCTCCAGGAACTTATTCTCATGAAAAAGACCTTACCCTTGCCATAAGTCTTCGCGTTGGTAAAATTATTGAAGACAGTCTTGATGGTGTACAAGTAATTTATACTCGAACATCCGATGTTTACCCTTCATTGACCGATAGACATGAAATTGCCAATCAAGCCAAAGCTGACCTTTTTATTGCCATTCATATCAATGCCAATCCTGGAACATCAGAAAAAAGTTTTGCAGGTTACAAAACAGTTAAACGCGGTAAGAAAAGAACTAAGGTTGCCGTTTATCATGTAACTCGTCATCGTCAAACAACCGTTCAAGGAACGGAATCTTATGTACTTGGTTTGCATCGCAATTCACAAAAAGAAGATGCCATTGAAGAAAACAGTGAAGAACTTAATGAAGAAACTGGTTTGCTAGATGAAAGTGACCCGCAAACCGCCATAATTATTGCACAATATTCTCAGGCATTTTTAAGTCGTAGTGTTTCGCTTGCATCCAAAATTCAACAAGAATTTTCATCACAGGGAAGAAGAGATTTTGGCGTAAAACAAAAAGGCTTGGAAGTGCTTGCAGGAAGCGCCATGCCCGGTGTTTTGGTTGAATGTGGCTTCATCAACAACCTTGATGAAGAAGCCTATATGAATAGCGAAGATGGGCAACAGGAAGTAGCATTGGCTATTTTCCGTGGCATCCGTGCATACAAGTTTGAAGCAGAAAGATAAAATAGAGTTTGTTTTTCTGAAGAATTTTTCCAACTTTAGCAGCTGTAACGCAGTCTTGATGAAAGTGAAAGTTCACAACTGGCGTTTTTTGAATTGAATATTATATCTTTAAGCTTCGAAAAAATTGGTGCGTTAATGAAAGCCCGTTTACAAACAATATTACTTACTACGCTTGCTGTAGTAGCTGTTTTTACTGTCATTACTTATTCCTCTTGTAAACAAGACAAATGCAAAGCCATAGCTTGTGCCAATGGTGGCGTTTGTACAGATGGAAAATGTATTTGCCCTTCCGGATATGAAGGACCTCAATGTGAAACAGTCAATCGCGACCGTTATCTTGGACCTTGGATTGTTACAGAAAATGGCTCTTTAACAGATGCTGCACAATACACAATTTCAGTAGAAAAAGGAGATAACATTTCTGAACTTCGCTTCAAAAATTTAAGAAATCTCTTCACAGAGGATGTTCATGGTTTTGTAAAAGCTGATACAGTTTATATACCTCAACAAACCATCAATACCATTTATTCTGTTGTAGGCACTGGAATTATTACAGATGAAAAATATTATGGCGATCACGGGAAACTTGTTGTTCGTTATAAAGTAACTGATAACACAACTGGCATGGTTGACGATTTTGGCTATGACGGAGGTGATGCTTCTTTATGGAATAAATAATAACCACCACATTATACCTAAGCCTCGATATTGTCGAGGCTTTTTCTTTTAAAAAATTTAAAAGAAACTATCTTTGATTACCTAAAAACATTTTCGATGAAAAAAACATCTCTACTTCTTTGTGCACTTATTATTTGTTTTCAATGCTTTGCCCAACCTATTTGCAATAAAGCTGGAGATTATGAAATAGGAGAAGTTTATCAATATCAAAACAGCGATCCTACTAATGTTTGGGAGGGACCGAATGGACTTAACCAAGTATGGAACTTCAGCAATTTGCTACTGATTCCTTTCGATACAATTACCCTACGGATTGTGCATACTACATCTACCCCTTACGACAGCTTATATTCTTCCGCAACAATGGCAGAATATTTTTCAGATGGACGATATTATTTTCTCAATAAAACAACAACAGACAATTATTATACAGGAATGGTGGATGTCAACAACAGCATAACGATGTTTTATGACAATACAAATCGTATTGTCCATCGCCCATTAAATTCTACGACTAACATCGTTGATGATTACAGCGAACATTTTACTTATCAGACATACGATTTAACAGGATCAGGTACAACTGAAATTACTGGCATGGGTTATGGCACTTTAATTTTGCCAAACGACACTATTTACAATGTGCTTAAAGTTAAAACTACACAGGTACAGGTGGATACAATTATTCAGTTCTCCAACTTTTCTACCAATACTTTTGTTACATGGGAATGGTTTGACACTTCTAATAAAGCGCCTCTTTTAAGAATAGATTCAGTTGATAACCCAGGGTTTGTTGATAAATACGTGTACTATTTAGTCAATCAATCAACTGTAGCTGTAAATAATTTAGAACAAGATAAAAATCATTTCAGTTTTTCTCCTAACCCTGCTAATAACAACATCACATTACATCATCTTGAGGAAGGGACGCTTTCAATAACTAATCAATTAGGTCAAATGGTATATTGTATCCCTATTGAGAAAGGAGTAGTAACAAAAACTTTAAGCATTGAACAATTGAAAAGTGGACTCTATTTTCTAAGTTATAAAACTAAAGACAAACTGATAGTTGATAAACTTGTTGTGGAATAATTTCAATAATCACCTTCAAAACCGTCAGCTACTGGCACGTTTTTTACAATGCTGTATAATACTTTTGGTTGTTGGTAAATTCCTTCGTTGAATTTATTCCCAAGTACAATAAAAGTTAGATTTTCTTTAATGATGCGATAAAAAGCAGTGTTATTTCCATGCCACCATCCGTTGTGGTATATCACTTTATTGCCATTAGGAAAGCACAACATGCGCCAGCCCAGTCCATAATTTTTGATGCCCGGTCTTTCAAAAGAGCATGGCATATAGGCTTCTTCAAGTGTTTCAGAATTTAAAAGCTTATTAAGATAAAAAGATTGGTCCCAACGAAACATATCTTCTGTAGTACTGAACACATTTTTATCGCCTACAACACCATCGGCAAAACTCAAAGGCCATAACGCCCAATTGTAACGATATGTTTGAGCTGTATTAGATGGCATTGCAAAGCTGTAATCATAAACAAAAGTATGTGCCATGCCAAGTGGTTCAAAAATATACTCGCGCATAAAGTCCCGAAATTTCATTTCCGTCACTTTTTCTACAATACACGCCAGCAAGGCATAATTACTATTGCAGTAAGTAAAACGAGTTCCAGGTCTTGACTCCAATGGTGGTTTTTTATTGATAAAAATCTTTACCAATTCATCATTGTTAAGAATGGAAAATTGGTTTGTTATATAAGGTCTACCCCATCGTTGATAATCACTCAAACCAGAACGATGACTAAGCAACATGCGTAGAGTTATATTGGGATAAGGAAAATTAGATAGATATGTGGAAACAGGGTCGTCAATATTAAGGTAATTGTGTTGATGCAAGTACATGATAGCAGCGCCCGTAAAAGTTTTGGATGTTGACGCAAGCTGTGAAGCAATATCGGATGATAGCTGCGTGCCATGTTCTCTACGAGCATATCCAAAGTAGCGTTCATAAAGCACTTTACCACTTTTGCCAATCAATACACTTCCATTAAAACCTTTGTGAATTTGAATCCTATAAAAAGAATCTAATCGTTCAATAATTCTTCTATTTTCAGCTGAATTTGTATCACAATAACTTACCGAAACAAACAAAGATTTGTCCTTTGATTTATCAAACAAACGAGTACGTGCATGTGCCGACTCAGACTTAGGTTGGCAAGCTGTGAACGTACAAAAAAGTATGATGAAATAGCTAAAAAAACGCATTCTGATTTAATGGGGGTTGCTGCAAATTTAATTTTCCATTCCTAAAACAATCCACTTAGGTTGTTCAATATTGTTAATTTTTTGCACAACAAAGGAAATCATTTCTTGCATCATCTCATCATAAGCTTCATTCAAAACTGAATAATTAGTCAAAAATATTTCAAAAGCTTTTTCTGTAGTAGGCATGTATTTAGCCCTTCTATGCAAGCCTTTAAGAGAGCGATTCATGCCATCCTGACTGCGATAATTATACAACCAATTTTGCTCCTTCATGTATGGAAAAAAGCTACAGAATTTTTCAGGAAAATGGGGTTCGTACGATGCAAGTTGTTCGTAAGTTTTTTGTGTGAATTCAAAAAGCTTACCATCGTTCTCAAAATGTTTTTTATCGTTGGCAAGATAATGATCGAAAAGGCTATCAATTATTGCTGGCGCATAACGTCCATAGCTTTCTCGAAAAAGTTTTGCTACTTTTTTTGAAGCAGGATGTTCATCTGTAAATCTATCGATTGCCCGATGCAAAAGAATCCCTTCACGAATTCTTTCGGGTAATTGACTAAGCGCATTTTTGCCTTTTATATAATCGGCTATCATATTGCCAGTGAGCAACTCTGCATCATCTAAAGAGAGAAAAGCATGTGCGAGATAATTCATTGAAAGCAAACTACGATTTGAAATTGAGAATTGAATTTTGTTTCTAGAAATTTTCTGCCAAGCAAATACAATAATTTTAGCTGCCCATTTGATTCGCTTCAATAATTTTTAGTTTGTTGACAATGAACTATATCAGATATTCTAGTTGATGCTGCTTATAATCAATCAAATAACTAACCCTTTCAACTTGATATTTAATAAATGCAATTATACCTCTAAACATTTACAATGCCATGAACAACCCACAACGTGGTCATTCACCATGCCTGCTGCTTGCATAAAAGCATAGCATATAGTGGAGCCTACAAACTTAAACCCACGTGATTGAAGGTCTTTACTCATGGCATCGCTTTCGGTGGTATTTGCAGGAATTTGATTCGACACCTCCCAATGATTCATTAGGGATTTGTATCCTACAAACTGCCAAATATAATTATCGAAAGAGCCAAACTCTTTTTGTACATCAAGGAATTTTTGAGCATTGGTAATAGTTGCTTTTATCTTCAAACGGTTTCGAATGATGCCAGCATCTTGCATCAACTCTTCAACTTTTTCTTCCTTGAATTTCGACACTTTATTCACATCAAAACCAGCAAAAGCTTTTCTGAAATTTTCACGTTTATGAAGAATAGTTTTCCAACTCAATCCCGCCTGAAATGCATCTAAAACTAGGAACTCAAAAATCTTTTGGTCGTCATGTACGGGCACACCCCATTCTTCATCGTGGTAGCGAAGCATGAGTTCATCGTTGCCGGGCCAAGTGCAGCCATTTTGAATTGTGTTCATCGAATTTATTGGAATTTTAGAATGGCTTCTTGCAAAGAAATCATTTGTTGTTCGCCAGTTGTGAAGTTCTTTACACTCAATAGTTGTTTTTCCCTTTCTTCATCGCCGGGCAACACTACAAATGCAAAACCTCGCTTGTTGGCATATTTCATTTGCTTATCAAATTTTGCAGCATCAGGATAAATTTCTGCAGCAATGCCTGCATTTCTTATTTGTTGTAAAACCTTCAAAGCATAGGATTCATTTTCACCACCAAAATTTACCAACATCACTTTGCCCCCAGGTACTAATTGCACAGGAAATACATTGAGTTCTTCCATTACATCATAAATGCGGTCGATACCGAAAGAAACACCAACACCACTCAACCCTTTCAAACCAAACAAACCAGTAAGATCATCATAACGACCACCACCACCAAGGCTGCCCATCTTTACGGCATCTGTCGTAACTTCTACTATAACCCCTGTGTAATAATTCAATCCTCGAGCTAGACTAACGTCTACTAAAATTTCGGATTGCCAAACACCTGATGAGAGTTGTTGTTGATAAGCTATGGTTTGTTCTAATTCTTGAATACCTTGTAAGCCTATTTCTGAGGATTGCATTTGGTTTTTTAGCGCTGCAATTTTTTCAATGTTTTTCCCGTTTATACCAATTACTTCTTTGATGCGCAAAATTCCATTTTCATCAATGCCCCGTTGTTGCAACTCCTTCGTCACACCATCCCACCCAATCTTGTCGAGCTTGTCGAGCGCAATAGTCATTTCCATCATTTGCAGAGGCACACCGGCTATTTCGGCAAGCCCTGCAAGAAGTTTTCTGCTATTTATTTTAAGAGTGATTTTCGGAATATTCAATTCATGAAAAGCAGCTTGATAAATACATAACAATTCTGCTTCATTGATCAAAGAAGTACTGCCCACTACATCACAATCGCATTGCCAAAACTCACGGTAACGCCCACGTTGAGGACGATCGGCTCGCCAAACTGGCTGCATTTGATAACGCCTAAATGGGAAAGCCAAATCGTTTTGATTCATCACCACAAAGCGTGCGAAAGGAATAGTCAAATCATAACGCAATGCACGTTCAGTAATTATGGGGCTAGAATAAGGTTTAGACAATAGTTTGCTCCATTCTTCATTCAATTTCTCTTTATCACTGTCTTTCTTTTCATGCAGACCGTTATTGAGAATTTTAAAAATCAAACGGTCGCCTTCTTCGCCATATTTACCAGTCAATGTCTGGAGGTTTTCCATTGCCGGAGTTTCCAATGGCTGAAATCCATAGTTCTCGAAAATGCTTCGAAGTGTGTTGAAAATATATTGTCGGCGGCGCACTACTATCGGAGAAAAATCCCGGGTGCCTTGAGGAATGGAAGGTTTCATCTTTAAAAGCCAAAAGTAGTAAGTAGAAAGTAAAAAAAGAGGCTGCCCAATTGAGACAGCCTCTTTTAAACAATAGTTGGTGAAATATTTTATTTCTGAATAATTAGTTTTTCTGTTTCTTGAATATGATCTGTTGCCATTTTCAAGAAATACATGCCTGCAGGAATTTGCCCAATGTTGATTGAAGTTGCAGCAGATGTTGTAGCAGTCGTTTGCAATAAAATTCTACCAGCAATATCCACCATCGAAATATTGACATTACCGCTCACATTGCTGTTCCAAGTAATAGTAACTAAGTCTTTTGCTGGATTTGGATGAACCGAACAAATAGAAACATTCACATCATTAACTGCCAAGTTTTTAGGGACAATCTTCACAGAGTTTTTTACAAAATCAATTCCATTGAAGGTAGTATTGCCACTTGAAATTGTCATTGAAGAAGAAGGTGTTGTAAGCTGTGGCATATTCTCAGGATAGATGTTGTAAGTTCCCAAAGGAAGGCTGCTGAATGAGTAATCACCGTTGGCATCAGTATAAGTAAACTTCACCATTTGGTTACTTGCATCACGCAAAAGAATTAATAAATTAGGCGCTCCTGTTGCAGTTCCTTTACCAGCACCCATAGTCACATTACCAGCAATGAAACCAGGACCACTTGTTGAGTTACCTGCTTGCATAAAAATGTTTTTATAGTTTGTAATACTACCGCCATGATTAATTAATGTAGCATTACCCCAATAGGTGCTAGAAGTATGGTAAGTTGGGGCCATAACAGTTGCTCCAGGAACACCATTTACAACTGCTGCTTTAGTACGATATATGCCAGCAGGAAGATTATGGAAAGTATAAGCAACCTGTCCATTGATACCACTTGTAGTCACGGAATCAATTGCGTCAATAATGTTTGTAGCAGTGTCAAAAGTGATAAGCCAAACTTTAAATGATGAAGTTGAAATATTCAAAGTACTATCCCAATAAATACCACCAGTAATATAATTAGCTGCTGTACTTGAAACAGTAATGGTTTGATGAACAGTATCAGTACAATAAACAGAGCTTGGATTTGTAGAGTCAACCCACTGATTGATTAACTGAACAGTATAAGTACCTGCAGAAATGTAGGTATGCGATGGGTTCATCAATGCTGATGTACCTCCATCTCCAAAATTCCAATGAGGAACACGTGTTAAACTTGGATTTGTATTAAATGATGTTGTAGAAGTATTGGAGAAATAAACAGTTAATCCGTTTTGTGTGTTGGAGTTAAAACTAGCAATCAGATTAGCGCAGTTTACAACACCATTTTGATAACTAATATTTGTAGAAGATGTACAAGTTGTTCCTCCTCCAGTAATAGTCAAAGTAATAGTATAAGTTCCAGCGTTTGCATATGTATGAGTTACTGAGGCACTATTTCCTGCGGTTGAACCATCACCTAAATCCCAACTGTAAGTAAGCGCACCTCCTGCATTGTTAGCAGTAAATGTATAAGAGCCTCCACCATTGTTGGTGGTATTAATAACAGTATTACAAGGTGCAACTATTGTCGTTATTGTTGTTGTAAAAGTGTCAGTACAATAAGGCGTATTTGGATTTAATGAATCCACCACTGTCATATAAAGCGTGGCAGTATGAGGTCCTGTATTTGAATAATTGTGAGTGCTAACTCCACTACCGTAAATACCAGATGTTGTACCGTCTCCCCAACTCATGTTGTAATAAGCATAGGAATAAACTGGTGCACCAGCATATGTACTAGTGTTAGTCACAGATACTTGATATGGATAAAAATTGGTTGGTGTTTGCGACCAAGTAAAGGAGGCATTACATGCATTTTGAGCATTTCCAATAAATGCAAACAAAATGGCAACAAACGTGAATAATAGTTTTTTCATTTTAAAAATATTTTTTGAGATTTCGATATATTAGACGCCGCTTAAACTGAAAAAGTTAGAAGCTGCCACTATATTTTTATTAGAATATTTTAAAGTTACTTCTTTTGGTGAAAGCAGTAAATCCATAACCGTAATTTGAATAGTATCTTACCTTAAAACCCATCCTGTCGATTCCACAGAAAGATTTTAAAAGAAAAAACCCATCCTGTGGGTTCCACAGAAGCATCTCTAAAGAAAAAACCTATCCTGTGGATTCCACAGGAACATTTCTAAAGAAAACACCATGCTGTGGATTCCACAGAAGCACCTTTAAAGAAAAAACCCATGATGTGGATACCACAGAACACATTTTTACCTAAACCCTATATAAATAGTCCTATTTGTTGAATATTTTACTAGAAACCATTGGAAATCACCACATCTTCCTCATCTTTTTGTTTTCATTTTATCAAATTGAATCGAACCCGTGCACATTACAAAAAGGAGTAATTAACTTTACACCATGTTTTCAACCATCGTAGTTTTTTGTGGCAGCAATGCAGGCAATCATCCAATTTATTGCAAAGTAGCTGCCGAAGTGGGCAAAATATTAGCTGAGCAAAAAATGAGCATTGTTTATGGCGGTGCCAAGATTGGCGTAATGGGCGCATTGGCACAAGCAGCTTTAGATAATAATGGCGAAGTATATGGTGTCATTCCTCTTTTCTTAAAAACAAAAGAAGTAGCGCACGAGCAATTGACAAAACTCATTGAAGTGGAAACCATGCACGAGCGCAAACTGAAAATGCACGAATTAAGCGATGGTATTCTTGCACTTCCCGGTGGTTGGGGCACTATGGAAGAGCTTTTTGAAATGATGACTTGGGCACAACTTGGGCTTCATCCCAAACCCATTGGCATCCTCAACATCAACGGGTTTTACGACCCTTTTTTAATGATGATGGAAGAGATGCTGCAAGAAGGTTTTATTAAGCATATTCATAAAGAAATGATTATGGTTAACGAGGATATTGAGGTGCTTTTAGAAATGATGAAAAACTATCGCGCTCCCGAAATCAAAAAATGGATTACAGGACAAACTGTTTAGTCTTTCTAAGAAATCTTACTTTCAGGCACTAAATAAATTTCATGGCGCTAAGCAAAATCTGGTCGGCATTTATTCTCATTGCCATTCTTGTTGCAGGATACAAAACCATAAATGGCGACAGTAAAATTCTTAGCCGAATGGTGACGGGTAAGGTTGATGATACTTGCGATACAGTCTATTATCGCATCGTTGGCGATGTGCCAAAATCGATAGCTGCCGATAAAGATGCTTATGAAAAGTATCTTTTGGGGTTTGGTTATAAAACTGAAGATAGCATTCATGCTGCTACATTATTATTGGCAAATAATTCAAGCAATGATTCTATTGCAATCCTAAAATCATCGAATGATTCTTTGCAGATTTTCGCTTTCAAAGAATTACAATGGAAACTCGTTCGCAGAACAGATGGACTCATTGAAACTTGTAAGAGTGCTGTTACAATTTGCATAGGACTTATCGGCATCATGTCTTTGTTTATGGGCTTAATGAGCATTGCAGAACAAGCGGGAGGCATTCGGTTTTTATCAAGAATCATTGGTCCTTTTTTTACTAAACTTTTTCCAGACGTGCCTAAAGGTCATCCCGCATTAGGGCATATGATGATGAATTTTTCTGCCAATCTTTTAGGATTAGATAATGCAGCCACACCTTTTGGTTTAAAAGCCATGGAAAGCCTTCAAGAAATAAACCCCAACAAAGAAACTGCTAGCAATGCCCAAATCATGTTTCTCTGTCTTCATGCATCTGGTTTGACCCTGATTCCTGTAAGCATTATCGCAGCCCGCTCAGCATTGAAAGCCCCTACCCCAACAGACATTTTTATTCCAAGCATGATTGCCACATTTATGGCAACTCTTGCAGCAATGACAATTGTTGCTTTCAAACAAAAAATCAATCTCTTTCAACCGGTAATTCTTGCTTGGATTGGCGGCATTTCAGCCATCATTGCTGCACTTGTTGTTTACATCACTTCACTTGATGCAGCATCTATGCAGTCTTTTTCTGCGGTATTGAGTAGCGGAATGATAGCCTTTATTTTCCTTGCCATTATTTCTGGCGCTTTGTATAAAAAACTCAATGTTTTCGACTCTTTTATTGAAGGTGCAAAGGGCGGTTTTGAAACAGGTGTGAAAATCGTTCCTTACCTCGTGGGCATGTTGGCTGCCATTAGCATGTTGCGCACAAGTGGCGCATTCGATGTGACCATTAATGGATTAAAAGAAATCATTGGACTGCTGCACGTTGACACAAGATTTGTAGATGGATTGCCAACAGCATTAATCAAACCATTAAGTGGTGGTGGCGCAAGAGGAATGATGATTGACACCATGAAAAACTTCGGACCTGATTCTTTTTCAGGTAGACTTGCTTGTATTCTTCAAGGATCTTCCGATACAACGCTTTACGTACTTGCTGTTTACTTTGGTTCTGTTTCTATTCGAAACACAAGGTATGCTGTAGGTGCTATGTTACTTGCAGATTTAGTGGGCATCATTTCAAGCATCTTGCTTTGCTATCTTTTCTTTGGAAACTATTGATTTGATTTTTGAGCAGTATCAGCAATAGGGTCAGTAGTCATTGATGTATCAACGGTTTCTTCAACAGGTGCTTCTTCATCATCATTGTTCATTTCCTGTTCTGCATCCATTTTTGTCCAAGAAACAAGCCATTTGTCTTTTTGTTTCACAAGATGAAGTAGCTTTTGTGTAGAATCATCTGAAAGCGAATAATGAACAATAGCAGTGTCTCCTTTTTCTACAACATCTTCAATATTTACTGTGGTTTTTTGTGCTGCTTTCCTCATAGAATCGACCATGTTAGAAGAAAAGGCTTCGAGTAAGCCCACCATATCTTTGGTGTCGTTCGTGCCCAATGATTTTGCAGTCTTATAATCGTAGTGATAAATAGCAGTCAAGAATTTTTCAGCAGTGTTTTTTGACGTGTTCTTATTACAACCTGAGAAAATGAGGATAGATAAAACCGCAAGAATGGTAAGTGTATTTTTCATTGTATTCTTTATTGACGACAGTCAAAGTTATTATTTAAACCAAACCTGCCAAACCAGTTTTGTTCTAGCATTATGGTAAAGGTTTTCTACAGAAATATAAGTTCGTCCTAGTTTTTCTACTGTTTTAAAAACAGTGTCGTTACCAAAAACCTTATTCATGGTTTTAAAAACAAATTCCGAGCAATAAACGTAATCATCTGTTTTCAAGTCGAAGTGATTATCAAATTTTTTCTTCTCAAAATAACTTTGAACAACCTTTTCTTTCAAATCTACATAGCCTTCTTTGCTCATCGAAAACCGAGCGATGCCTATGGCTTGGTTTGTTTTATACGAAAACCAGCTTTTTATTGAGTCTCTTTTCAATGTTTGATTAGGATTTTCCTCCCCACCAATTGCATGATACACAAACGGATATCCGTTCTCAAAAAAAACCAATCCACAGTGCGAAAATGTTTTGTCTTTTTGGTTGATTTCGCTGAAAATATAGCTCGTCATGTCTCGTCCTCGACGCAATACTAAATCGCCATCGTGAAGTTGATGAATAGCAGCCACCGTCAATGCTTTATTGACATTGTTTGTTGTAAAATGATTGATTGGTTTTTGTTCTTTGGGCTTACAAGAAACCACAAGCAACAAAGCAATGCAGCAAATGATGCTCTTCAATAACTTCATTTATTTATTCAGCACTTTTTCAAACTCCTCTTTACTTATTTCGCCGAGATGCCTCCAAATTTCTTTGCCATTTTTATAAAGAACGAAGCCCGGCATTTGCTCAATCTTGTTCGTTTTCATTAAACCTGCCTGCGCGCCGCCATCAATGCGCATAAACTTTACTTTTCCTTCAAACTTCTTTTCTAATTCAGCAACAATTGGGTTCATTTTACGGCAAGGCGGGCACCAAGGAGCGCCAAAATCTACCAAAACCAAAGGCGCTGCATTGATCATCTTGTCATAATCGGCTTTAGTCATTTGAGGAACGTTTGTATTGCCCTCCAATTTCTTTCCGGCATTGCGCCATGCATTCACACCGCCTGCCAATTCTACGATTTCCTTAAAACCTTTTTCTTGCAAGATGCCCGCTGCATTATGACTGCGTCCACCTGCAAGACAATAAACATACACCGGTTTGGTTTTGTCGAGCGATTGAATTCGGCGTTCAAATTCTGCATCGTCATGAATGTTGGCAAGCATTGCATTAGCAATATGTCCTTGAAGAAACTCCTCAGGTGTGCGCACATCAAGCAATTGCACTTCTTTATTCAATACCTTTTCAAAAGTATTGGGGTCAACAGCTTGTGCATGAGCATTCATCGCTAAAAAAAGTGTGGCAACGAGCAGTAGATTCTTGAAATTCATGGGCTAAAATTATTTAGAAAACACCACACTATTCTAAAACAAAAAAACAACGCCCCTCAAACCTCAACTTAAATAATCATTAGCCCGCGCTTCATCGGCATCTCCAAAAACCGAGCGTCCAATTTTATTAATTCGGTCCACCGTTGCCCACAAATCGTTGGCAAGGTCGGTGCGTTCAACGCTTGCTATAATTCGGTTGGTGTCGGCTGCATCCACCTCTTCAATTTTTGCTTCAACATCAGTAATTTTTGCTTGCAAATCATTCAACTTTGCTGGTGTCAAACCCTCGGCTGCTAATTGTGATTGAAAATTAATTGCCACGCGCCTCACCGATTTTGCGTAGCGCCAAAAATCTTCTTGCGACCGGTTGTGCAATCGCTCAAAATGAAAACAATGAAAATATCCCTTGCCCTTAAAATGAACCCAAGCCATGTTTTTTATCATTTTGAGGTCGTGCATCAAAGCTTCATTAGCCTTCGTTTTTTGCAAAACAGCGTCCATACACATCCCCTTCAACTCATCATCGGTGGGAAAATTGTCCCAAGCCTCAATTTTTTGTTGCAAAACCGTGGCATCGTTCGCCGTAATTCCTCGAGCGCCGAGGGCTGCTATATCGCGGTTCATATTTAGCAACGCCACCTTTGCCAATGCCCTCAATTTGGTTTGCGGCAGCCTGTGTTTCCGGTATTCTTTCTGTTTTTTCATAGAAAAATGAAAAGATTGCCGTAAAAATAAAAGGATTTTAAAGAAAAAACAAGCAAAAGTGATTCCGACAAAATAATTAAAAAATTTGCGTATAGAATTAAATTTTTAGACAAATAATTTGAAATTTCTGACAATAAATTAAATTATCTTGACAACAATATAGAACATTCCGACAATAAAAATAATTATTACGCGACAATAAATAAATATCATGACAAAGAAATTAAATTTCATGACAAAGAAAATAAAATAAA
The DNA here is from genome assembly GCA_903853805.1 of uncultured Bacteroidota bacterium. GTDB lineage: Bacteria > Bacteroidota > Bacteroidia > Chitinophagales > Chitinophagaceae > JAFIGV01. Next base: position 3,702 of record CAINUN010000097.1, on the reverse strand, counting down.
AATTTAGCCTTATTTCTTCCCTGAAATGATGACTAAGGGTGCTGCGGTAATATTCATGACTGCCAAAAGATGTTTCCCTTTTTATTTAAAATCTTCTTTTTAAAAGAAAAAAATAACTGCCTTCATTATTTAAAAAAACAAACAGTCGCGCCACTCATCTACCCAAAATTTTTAAATGATTATGTACGCTGCTACCGTTTCTTTTAGTTTTTTCTTTTGATTTTTGATGTTAATCTTTCTTTAAGTTTGCCGACCTAAAAAATTTTTGATGCAGAAAATGTGTGCTGCCATTACAGCGGTTGGAGGTTATGTTCCTGAATACGTGCTTAACAACGCGGAATTGGAGAAGATGGTGGACACCACTGATGAGTGGATTCAAACTCGGACTGGCATCCTCGAGCGACGCATTTTGAAGGGAGAAGGAATGGGCACCTCGGACATGGCTGCCGAAGCGGTGAAGCAATTGTTTGCCAAGCGCGGCATTGGGCCGGATGATATCGACCTTTTGATATGTGCTACCACCACCCCCGATTTCACGTTTCCTGCCACCGCCAATGTTATTGCCGATAAAATGGGCATCAAGAACGCTTTTGGTTTTGATATCAACGCTGCCTGCAGTGGTTTTTTATATGCGCTCACTACGGGCAGTCAGTTTATAGAAACGGGCAAGTATAAAAAAGTGTTGGTTGTTGGCGGCGATAAAATGAGCTCTATTTTGAACTATGAAGACCGCGCCACATGCATCATTTTTGGCGATGGCGCAGGATGTGTGTTGCTCGAACCAAATGAGGAGGGCAATGGCATTATAGATTCTGTGCTTAGAAGCGATGGTGCCGGCAGAGTTTACTTACATCAAAAAGCCGGAGGCTCTGTGAAGCCCGCCACTATGGAAACGGTGATGAATAAAGAACATTTTGTGTATCAAGAAGGACAAACGGTGTTCAAATTTGCTGTGAAAAACATGGCAGACGTAGCTGCTGAAATCATGGAACGCAATAATCTTTCGGGCGATGATGTAGCGTGGCTAGTTCCTCACCAAGCTAATAAAAGAATTATTTCAGCTACAGCTGATAGAATGGGTTTGAGCGAAGAAAAAGTGATGATAAACATTGAGCGTTACGGCAATACTACCAATGGAACTTTGCCTCTTTGCCTTTGGGAATGGGAAAAGAAACTGCACAAAGGAGATAATATAGTATTAGCAGCCTTTGGCGGAGGATTTACTTGGGGTGCCACCTACATTAAGTGGGCTTACGACACGAAGTGATAAAATAACGACTACTTCTCCACTCTATCCACATTAGCTAACTGTCCGCAGGCAGCGTCAATGTCTTTTCCACGACTTCTGCGAAGACGTGCGTTTACTTTTTTTGCTTCTAAGTAATGAAGAAATGCTTCGGAGCCCGCATCATTGGTTTTTTCAAATGACGCAGCATCAATTGGGTTATATTCAATGATATTCACAAGGTCGGCAGGAACTTGGCGGTAAATTTTCACCAATTCAGCAGCATCTTTTTCACTATCGTTGACGTTGTTTAAAAGAATGTATTCAAAAGTGATTTCGTTTTTGGTAGCTGCATAAAAATAGTTGAGCGCATCCACCAATTCTTTAAGGTTATTGGTTTCATTAATGGGCATGATGTCGTTTCTTTTGGCATCATTGGCAGCATGCAACGAAAGTGCTAGCTTAAATCTCACTTGGTCATCACCCAATTTCCGAATCATTTTAGCAACCCCCGCCGTCGAAACCGTAATTCGGCGCGGGCTCATACCTAAGCACTCAGGGTCGGTAATTTTTTCTATAGCTTTTAAGACGTTTGTGTAATTCAACAAAGGCTCGCCCATACCCATAAACACAATATTGGTTATTCCCTTTCCGAAATGTTGTAAGGCTTGTTCGTTTGCCAAGGTTACCTCGTCCACTATTTCATCAAAATCCATATTTCGTGTACGTGGTAAATAACCAGTAGCACAAAACTTACAAGACAATGAACAACCAACTTGAGATGAAACACAAACCGTCAATCTTTTATCAGTAGGAATAATAACACTCTCTACAAAATTGCCATCGTTCAACAGCAATCTGTTTTTAATTGTGCCATCATTACTAAACTGACTATGATGCACTTTTACTTTTGCAATGAAATAATGATCTTCAAGCTTTTCCCTCAAACCTTTTGATAGATTAGTCATTTCTGAAAAATCGCCGACAAACTTTTTCCACAACCACTCATAAACTTGGGTTGCTCTAAACTTTGGTTCTCCCCAATCTTTGAGTTCTTGCAGTATTTCTTCAAAGTTTTGATGACGGATGTTTTTCTTCATGCCCCAAAATTACATTTCAAATGACAGAAGTATTTCTATTTCTCAAGAAGTTCTTATCTTTCACAAAATAATTCGTCTTATGAAAAAAGCACTCCGTATTATTCTACTATTATTATTCGTAATAGTTTTGGGTATTGTCATAGCTGGACTCATTGCTCCCAATGATATTCGCATGGAACGTTCTGTTACGATCAAAGCGCCTCAACAATTTATAGTCAATCAAATGTTTCACTTCAAAAATTTCAATTCGTGGAATCCTTGGTATGAATTAGACACCAACATGAAATGGGAAGTAAAAGGTGAAGATGGTGCAAAGGATGCTCAATATTCTTGGAAAGGAACTAGTGATGTGGGTGAAGGCACCATGATCATGACTGAAGTAGCTAGTGATCATGCCAATTATTCTATGAACTTTAAAGAGCCTATTGAATCTCAAGCCACTGGTACTTGGAAAGTTGAAGATGCTGGAAACGGAACGACAAAAGTCACTTGGTCTTTTACTACACATGCCAATTTCCCAATGAATGGTTTGATGATTGTTATGGGCTTTAAAGGCGGTATGCAAAAAGATTTTGACCACGGTTTGAACAAACTTAAGGCATGGTGTGAAGAACATAAAAGTGATATGCCTGCTTTCAAAATTGAAACCATCAATTTTGAAGCACACGCTTATGCCTGCATCAAAAAGAAAATGAACATTACTAGTATGGATAGTTTCTCTGCATTCTTTATGGATAGCTATCCTAAGTTGGGCGCTGCAGTTGGTCCTAATATCATTGGCCCTGCTGCTGGTTTGTTTTTTACTTGGGATGAAAAAGCAGGAGTTTCGGATATGGCTGCTGCGTTTCCTGTAAAACTTGATACTAAGGCAAAAGGAATTTCTATTGAAAATATTCCAGCTTCAAAAGGATATCAGGTCGTTTATAATGGTGGTTATGCTGGTTCAGGAGCTATTCATATGGCTTTGACAGAGCATGTAAAATCTTTAGGTGAACAACAAGGTCTTGTAATAGAAGAATATATCAAAGGTCCTGGCGATGAAAAAGACTCTACCAAATGGGTAACCAAGATTATATACCTAGTAAATGGGAAATAATAAAACTATCTTCAAACAATAAAGCCATCGGAAAAGGTGGCTTTATTGTTTTTCACTTTTCACTTTTGAATTTCAAATTATAGCCTTACATTTGCACACCAAATAAGGTGATTTCCTTATTTATTTTTCAAACTTTACTTTATTTTTTATTAAGTCTTATGCCAAACGTTGGTAAAATCAAACAAATCATCGGACCCGTTGTGGACGTTTTATTCAGCAACGACAAGCTCCCTGAAATCTACAACGCCCTTGAATTGACCCGTGAAAACGGTGATAAACTT
>CAINUN010000096.1 GCA_903853805.1 uncultured Bacteroidota bacterium | reverse complement strand
TTATTCCCTAATTCATTAGTAACATTATTTAGAAACCAGCATTCAAATGAATATGTTTTATTTTTTATTAAAAATGTTTTAGAAAATCGTTTACAACGCTCACCTATAGCTGGGTTTATAGCACTATATGTACATTCCCTACCATTGTACTCATCTAATTTTATATGTTTACTATTATCGGAGGTATTATCTGTTATAGATAATTTACCTACAACGTATTCATCTAGAAATTTATCTTCTAGTTTTTTTTTATTAACATTACTTAATCCAAGAAATACAGGATAATCTGGTATGACATCACCCATAATGATTATAATAAACATACAATTTTCAGACTTAGCCATATATGATGCTATGTAGGAGCATTTACCAGCTATTCCACTATTTATTTTATATTCTGGGTTAGATGGGAATTTTACATAAATATTGTTTCCTACTTCCTTTTCTATCCATTGTGCTGATAAAAATAATGGCATTAATAATAATAAAGTTAGAACTTTAATTTTCATTTTTATATCGATTTTTATTATGAATAATAATTCAAAGATTACAATGAACATTACAAACAAAATACTAAGTACATGATTTATTCCATTTGTAAAAACACATAAATTATTAATGCAATAATTAGAGTTATTACATTTTTCACCTTTAGAAGCATTTTATGTTTTTAAGTAAAATAAATATGATGTAACAACAAGGAATTATTGTAAAGCTTACATTGGAAAATTTTCATTATTATTGTGTTAAAACACTAATGCCTAATTTGAATTCAATGTTATGTCATTTTATGATAATTAATCGTTTACCTATTTGGATAACCTTTAGTTGCATCACATCTAACAGTATCCTATTTACTAGATTCAGGAGCAACTCTAAGATTATCTGCTTGTGCTTGTAATTTATCCTCAAGACTCATTTCTGCGTTCTTTATTTTTATTTTAAGATTTCCTGAATAGTTATCATATTCGGTAATTATTCCATGTTCAAAGGTAACAGAACTTAAACCATATTTATATATTTTCATCATACTATATTTTGTAATAGAAGTAGGATCTCCCATTACCCTTAATACTTCTTTTTCAGTTGACCCAATTGTAAAATAATCTTTTGAATTATTTCTCATGTTTCGATCTGCCTTTTTGGTATTTTGGTCGTCAAGTTGTGCATCTATTTCTTCATTTAGCTCTCGCTGTAATAATGAGTTTTTTTCTTTAATATTATTTAATTCATCTCTATTTACTTCAGCCTCCTGTAGTAATTTTGCATTTTTTTCTTCTAGACTTTTAATGTATTCTTTATCTTTTGGATTACTATTTACACCGCATGATAGTAATAAACTCAATATTATAAATGTGAGCAATGCTATATTTAATATGTTTTTCATTTCGGTTTTCTAATTTTAAATAATAACTTGATAATTTGTATTTAATAATTAATGATAATGTGAGTACTTTATATCATAACAAAACTATGGCATTGCTCTCAATAACCCTATAGCCTCAATGCTACCTAAATCAGCTGCTTTTCTTAAATATTTTTTTGTCATTAAATAATTCTCTTTAGTTGGGTTTCGCATTAAAAGTCCACCACTAGTTATCCCAGCAAGTAGATTGCGTAACATCTTTTCATCATTATCTGTTGTTTCATATTCCAAAGCTCTTTTTATATAGTCATACGCAATGCTATATTCATTGTAAACACTATTATCCATAATTTTTCCGTTTCTTTGTAAAAGCTCTTGAGCAAACTGATAATGGCTTTCAGATAATGAAGTATAGATTAATGGTGGATTGTAATCTATGGCTTGTTCATAATGAAATATTGCACTAGCAAATTCATTATTTTCTCTTTTTTGTAAACCCAATTGATAATTTACAAATGCTGAATTGTATTCTTGTTGATTATTATTCATATTTTAAATTACTTAGTCCCAATATTGAGTTCTATTTTTATCAATATACCCCTTTTTCCCATTAAATATTATTTCTGCCAAATCATCTACAAAACGAAAAGCCGTTGGAAAAGTAAATGTTTCATTATCATAAATATTAGGAATTACTAGTTTACCAGTCTTATCAATAAAACCCCATTTACCATTTAATTTCACTGAAGATAATCCCTCTCGATATTATTAAGTTTCAATAAATGTTTTTGATAATTGAAAGCTTCTATTATTTTTTCCGGTGGTATTTCGTACTTCTCAAGCTTGTTTCTATAATCTTCAAAAGTTACTTTTTCATTCTCCTGGCATAGCTGAACTCTATCTAAATATATTTTTTGTATTTTGTTACTTTTATCTTCGATTGTAAGTTTCAGTTCCTTAAAATCTAAAAAGGGTTTGTCGTATTTCGACTTTTCAATCAAATCCATATTTGCTGCTATCTGGTATGAAAAAGCAATAGGTTTTCTTATGGACTCTTCAAATTTGGCATCACTAACACCTATTTGTTTAAAAAGACTTTCTGTAATTAGTATTTCCGATATTGCAGATCTCTCCTGACATGTTATAACTATTGCTTCGTATACTCCAAAGAGCAACATTTCTTTCGATCTCTCATCTATAATTGACAAATCTGTTATTATTCTGGTAGTACCAAAAGTTACTAAATAACTAAAGCATTCCTCGAGGCTGACATTGAAATTAACAGTATAAAAATTGATTATAAATAATTCAATAATTGGATTTCGTTGTTGCCTGAAAGAAAATATCTTTATCAGCAGATTTATAAAGGACATCTTTTGTTCCTTGTTATAATTACGTTGCTGAGTTTCAATGTTTGCTCTAATTTTAATTAATCTTTTTTCTACACTCATAATATTTTTATAATTTATAAAATCAAACTTTAATACGTGCGATCAATTTTCTATCTTGAATTTCATACTTTATTTGTTTTTCAATAAAGTCAACAACTATATCTGGTTTATTTATACAATCATGTGTTGTAGCTCTATAACTACGTTTATAATCAATCCAAATAGGACTATTTTTTACCTCGTATATTATATGAACATTTTCATCTGGTTTATCCTGGATGTGTAATATTACATTGCCTCCATCTTGATCTTTACCTCCAATAATCAGTTTATTATTATGGTCATGATAAATTTGAGTATAATAAAATCTTTCTCTTATAATATTTACGAGCCCAGGATATTTTAGGCTAAGAAGTGGTCTGCTTTTATTAAATTGATTTTGGGCTAATAAATACAGAATAACGGCAATTAGAACGATAATAATGATAATAGTCATAAATGTCTTTTGAATTAATTAATAGACTTCGCACATTTTAATTTACCAGTTTTTATGCTTGTTTAGATTGTGAAATACTTTTTGAAAAGGCTTTTACAAGGAATAAAATACAGCAGACTAAATCTATAGTTATCCATGCATCTTTGTTATTTAAGCATACTGGAATTATAGGATTAAACAGAATAGCTATAATGCCAAATACTATTAGCCATAACGTTAATGCTTTTTGCGCTTCCTTATATATTACTATAAGTGCTGTTATAGAAACAACTAATCTCAAGATTGTATAATATCCAATTGGTAAAGGTGTAATACCTATTAATAATAAGCTAACACATAATAACAAAAGCCTTTTCATTTCTTAATTTTAAATAGAGTGCAAAAAAATACCCGGACACTATCTACTACAGGTATCTGAGGGGGTCGAAGCCCTGTACTACTCTGTAAAGCAATGCCCAGGTTTATTGGGCATTTGCTAAACATTCTAGTAGTACTTGAATTTTCGACCTTTCAGATACAAGAATTGTTTTGCAAACGCAAAATCTTAATAGTATTTATCTCTTTACTTTTCTATATGCTGTTTAATTTTAACCAAATGTAGTAATCACTTCTAATAATTTCAGTGAATTTCTAAAGCCTATTACCAAAAGTTATCCACCAAAAACTGAATTAACTCGTCCAAAGTTTTTTCTAAAATTGTTTTTAAATGCTGCACCAACTACACTTCTACACCTCATTTGCAGGTGAAAGTGGATTGCTAATTATTAACCCAAACACCTAACTTCAAACCATGGAAACAATCCAAACAAACACCAAAGAAATAGTACACCAATTTGCATCAGCTGTAAAGAATAAAGACTTTGATTCACTGTCCCTTTTACTAGCTGAAATAGGCGAGTATCATACTCAAGACAAGGCATTGGAAACTGTTGAAGTAAAAGATAGTGCTTCCTTTATAAAATGGCTTAAAACAGCTCTTACTAATTACTCAATTACTAAGGTGGAATTTGACCAATGCTTACACTGCTATATTGGTAATCCAGTAGTCATGTTCAACGATGGGAAATTCCCTCCAATTATTAAGGGATTATTCAAACGTTCTTTAACTGGTTTTATGCTCATTATCGTTGAAGGGAAGATTAAAGAAATAGGATTTTGCTACACTTTTGTCAATAGAGAAAACCCAAACCAAATAGAGTGTTTGAAGCCTAAAATTGAACAGTTAGTTTCAATGGGGTATGATAGGATAGCAGCTTACAAGATTGCTCTTGAGGAAAGTGATAAGCCGAGAGAAGATTAGAGGTTTGAATCAATTAAAATGCAATAGTGCTCATTATGCCTAACTTATGTTCTTATTCAAAACCTTCAATCTTAAACTAAAAATCGTGCAAAAATCGTGCATTAAAGAAAAAGGGTTTCAAACTGATTCGTCTGAAACCCTTTACTAGCTTGCTCCCCCTGTTGGACTTGAACCAACGACCCCCTGATTAACAGTCAGGTGCTCTAACCAACTGAGCTAAGGAGGATTCCCGTTTGGGAGTGCAAATATAATCACCCTTTTTTTTCTGCAAAATCTTTTTTAAAAATTTCTTCCAAGAGATTTTAGATTCTTAAAAACTAGCTTCAAATCATGTGATGTTTTATAGTGCTGTGCATACAATTCATCCATTTTTTCATTTAGATTTTCTTCTGGAAGAAAACACTCTAGTATTTGATATGGTGGCAATACAGAAGGGCGTAGTAGTGGTAAATAATTCTTGTTTTTCATTGAATAGCCTACCCATGTCTTTTTTCCTATTAATACCATCCAAGAATTGACAAAATAGTGCAATGGCTGTTTTATGATAAAAATAGTAACTGGCGAAATGCCTAACAACAAAAAACACATCAATACATCAAGTACTCTTTTGTTGCGGAGATGGGCAGTATTAGAGAGGTTATAACGTCGGTCAATAGTATATAAATCACCAGAAGAACTACTTGAGTTGCTACCAACAAAACTGATGCTTCCCGGCAAATGAATCTTGTATTCATAACGACTTCCGCATAATTGCATGTTGTAGATGATTTGACTATAGCTTAAGCCATTCACACTAAAGATTACTTCATCAACATCAGCAGTGTAGAGAAAGTTTTTTAAGGAAGATAAATTGCTTAAGGAGGTCTCTTTGTTTTCGTTGTTCAAACTAATTCTGCCATAAATTGTCGGAGCATAATGCACTTTTTCCAATGCTTTTGACGTTTCTTCATATCCTTGCTCTTCGGCTACTATTACAGCATTGCCAGGTAGGGAATCGTAGGCTATGAACTTAAGAATGCCTGCCCGATGAAATATTTCATGCAGCGCAACTAAAACTATGGCAGCAGAGATGCCTGTAAGAAAAATAGTAGCGCGCGAGTGACGAACTTCGGGTGGAAGCAAACCATAGTAGGCAAGACAAAAAATAATGCCGGCCAACATTCCTCTTATTACCCGAATCGGACGGTAGGGTTGATCGTATGCACCATTTAAAAACATTGTCATTACCCAAATAATGGTGTAAACAGGGAATGTGATGTACATGGAGTGTGCAGGAATCGGTAATTGATTCTTTACTTGTTCAATCCATATTTGGGTTGCGGTAAAAAGTGTCAATAGTATAATAATGGCATCGAACAAAGGCATTTTCAACACCTTCAACACCGACCTAAAAACACCCATGATTGCCCGAAGGAAAATGCCAATATTGATGAGCGCAATAAACAGACTTGCGTTTTGTTTGCTGTAGTGTTTGCGCACAAAGGTGATTAGCGCCTGATTGAATATGCGGACATAAGAAAGCGTGGCTTTACGGGTGCTTTCTCCTTTGTAATGAATGACCGAAACCTCGGGATAATACACATTTTCATAGCCTGCTTGCTGAATGCGGTAACAAAGGTCGACATCTTCGCAATACATGAAATAATCTTCGTCAAATGCGCCGCCTATTTTTTTTAGTAAACTGCTTCTTACCATCATACAACAACCTGAAAGCACTTCTACCGCTGCTGTTTCATCATTACCTATATGAACTGCATAATACTTGTTGAAATAAGCCGACTTAGGAAAGAGTTTGTTGATGCCTGTGGTCTTAAAAAAAGCAACAGAAAAAGAAGGGAAAGACTTCTTGCCATCTGGTGCAAATTGTCCTTTACCGTCAATCAATTTTGGACCCACAGCGCCTGCTTTAGGGTGGGTATCGAGATATTGAATGGTCTTGATGAAATAATCTTCAGGAACCACCGTATCGGGGTTGAGGAACAAAATATACTCACCTGTTGCAATAGCAACTGCCTGATTGTTGGCTTTCGAAAAACCAAGATTCTCTTTATTGTCAACTAATAAAACAGTGGGAAATTTTTCCCTGACCAATGCACAGCTATCGTCGGAAGAGTTGTTATCTACCACAATGATTTCGTGGTGGGTGCCCTGTAATGCACGCACAACAGAATGTAAACACACTTCGAGGAAGTATTTCACATTGTAGTTGACGATGACGACGGAGACTTTCATGCTGCTGTGCTGCGAAAGTAGGCAGCGAAATCAATAAACGAAAAAACTAGGGTTTCATTGTGGTAGAATGGTGGAAGTATAAAAAGCATCATACCCTTAATAACCCAACGAAACGCCTACATTTAATATCCCCTTAAAGCCATAACCAACCTCAGCAAATGCTGCCCATTTATTTCCATAGCGAATGCATAGAGGTGATACTTGCCATGACATCAATAATTGTGTTGTCTTTGAATTAATAATCCCTCCTGAATAAAAGTTGACTCTTTGAATATTATAATCAGCACCTGCCCCTACAAGCGAATAGAGCATGTATTTTTCTTTCTTTGAAAAGGTATAATTAAACTGAGGCATGAGAATAATATTTCGCATATTCCAATTACTAACACCATCTGAAAGTTTGCCAAGATACCGCTCATATCCAAGCATAATAGCTATGCTTATTTTTCTGTTTATAGAAAAGTAATAACTAAAAAAGAATTGCCCTTCCGATTTGATATTTGCCAATTGATAGTATGGAGAATTTAAAACAGCTATTTTATTTAAAGCTGCTTCCTTGTTTAAGCTATAATAAGTTCCCAACCCATAACCCAACGATATGCTGTGATTATTGGTGTTCTCTTGTGCCTCACTTTGAAATATAAATAAGATTGCGATTGTTGTTAATATTAGTTTGCTCATGAGTTATTATTTGATTAGTTGTTTTCTTACACCCTCTATTGCAAATAGTGGGAATAACTGTTTTATGTTGCTCTTAATAGTTGGTGTTTTATAAAGAGCTAATTTATACATCTTATTTCTAAAAAAAGAAATAGCCCCACCAAGGTAGGGCTATTTCTTGATGATTTATGGGGGTGATTTATGAATGATTTAGCACTTAGTATTTAGCACTTAGTATTTAGAAATTAGGAATTAGAATTTAGCAATCACTTCTTCTTCCTAAAATCACCCCTTTTCCATGCATCAAAAAACTCAGCCCAAGCCAAAGGATTGAAGATATTCATAGGCTTTTGTTGTCCGTAGTAGATATTGTTATAAGCTTGCTGTTGCAAATAATTTGATTGACTTTCTCTACCATCTTTAGGAAGCACAAAAGCAAGTGCACGAAGGGTGTATGCATCCGTATTTCTTCTAGCAATTTCTAATTGATCATCGGGCACAGGATTGTTCTTAAACTCGTAATCAAACTCTTCGCGGGTTTTGTAAGGGCGAATAATGGTTTCGGCAAGATAAAAAGTGTCTTGCACCATCAATTGTATCAAACTTAAGTATTCTCCTTGCACTGTTTTAGGTACTACATATTGTTTCCCTCTAAACCCAAGCGCTTCAAATTGCAACGTATCGCCTTTATAAACAACAATAGAAAAGACACCCGTATAGCTCGTCTCTACGCCTCTGTTTTGTCCTTTTACAAGCACAACAACACCCGGCACTGCTCTTAAACTATCGGCAGTCATAATGACGCCATTTATTTGAATGATATCATCGTTGCTTCTTGAATTTTGGGCAATAGTGCTTTTAAATAAAAACATGTTGAAAGCCACTATCAAAAAGAGTATTTTCAAGGGGAAAAGAGAAAAGGTATTTGATAAATTAAACGTCATTAGAATGAAAATAGGCTAAGGCAATTGCCTCATCTGTTATTACTACTTTTCTATGTCGCAAAGAAAAACACAAACCCTTACTTTTGCGCCTCTCTAAGCTCATTTAACAAAGATATATGATAACAATTGAAGCCGTACTAAAGGCGCTCAGCAACGTACAAGAACCCGATCTTGGTAAAGACCTTGTGACCCTAAACATGGTGCAAGATGTGGCAGTTGATGGAAAGAATGTTTCATTTACAGTAGTACTTACTACACCTGCTTGTCCACTCAAAGAAATGATTGAAAGAGCTTGTGTGAATGCCATTCATTTATTAGTAGATAAAGAAGCGGTGGTAACGGTGAATATGACTTCTAAAACTTCATCAAACCGTAAAGACAATAAAGAAGTGTTGCCGGGTGTGAAGAATATTATTGCCGTAGTTTCGGGCAAAGGTGGTGTTGGTAAAAGCACGGTTGCGGTCAATCTTGCATTGGCTTTGGCAGAAGGCGGTGCAAAGGTGGGTTTATTGGATGCAGATATATATGGTCCTTCATTGCCCATCATGTTGGGCATTCGTGGCGAGCGTCCGTTGATGCAAGAAATTGATGGCAAAGGAATGATTATGCCTATTGAGAAATATGGCATCAAAGCCATGTCCATCGGTTTGTTGATTGACGAAAAGCAAGCGGTTATTTGGCGCGGACCACAAGCAAGTGCAGCCCTCCGTCAATTCATTACCGATGTTTATTGGCAAGAACTCGATTATTTAATCATTGATACCCCTCCGGGAACAGGAGATATCCATTTAACTTTAGTGCAAACCGTTCCGGTAACGGGTGCAGTTGTGGTGTCAACGCCACAAGCAGTAGCCTCTGCCGATGCCATGAAAGCAGTGACAATGTTGCGCCAACCACAAATCAATGTGCCTATTCTTGGTGTGGTGGAAAACATGGCTTATTTCACACCTGCCGAATTACCTGAAAACAAATATTATCTCTTTGGAAAAGGTGGTGCCCGTCAAATGGCAGATCAATTTGAATTGCCTTTCTTGGGCGAAGTGCCTATTGTGCAAAGCGTGCGTGAAGGTGGCGATAATGGCATTCCTGCTGTAATAGATGATGAACCAATTTCAAAGGCTGCTTTTATGAATATTGCTGGCGAGTTGGCTCGAAACATTTCTATTCGTAATGCTGAAATTGCTCCTACGAAAGTTGTGGAAATGAATAGCTAAATTTTAAGCATTTTGTTGAGTGTCTTTTTAATATTTTGACAATAAATTAAAGTTATGTATTAGGAAAATACGCACGTTACTCCAGCTAAAAAATATTTTTTGAGATAAAAACCTCCTCATTTCGGTACTTATAAGAGCAAGTGCGGCACTTAATGCTATAAGTGCGAAACTGAAGGCGTTCAGTGCGGCAATGGAAGCTATCATTGCGGAACTAAAAGGTATCAGTTTGAAATTGGAAGGTATCAATGGCGCACTTGGGACAATCAGTTTCCAACTGAAGGCTTCCGGTGCGACACTTCTATCTAAAAATGCAGCACTGAAAGGGAAAAGTGCGGCACTGATGCTAAAAAGAGGAAAAAAGGATGGAAAGGTGGTATTTTTGAGTGAGGTACGACGATGATGAAATCTACGCCAAACGATGTAGAGGTTTGTGAGAAAGTGAAGGTGGTGAAGGAATGATGGATGTTGAAGTTAGTGAACAAATAGTTGGCTCAATTCTTTGCTAAAGCTATCGGCACCTTGAAGATTTAAGTGGTCGGAATTGTAGAAAAAGCTGTCGGGATAAGGTGCATTGAGCCTATTAATTACCGGAATGCCTGATGTTTGGTATTGCTCGGCAATCTGTTGAAAACTACGGTTGATGTCTGTTGGAATCTTTTCTAAATAACAAGAATATACCGGCGGACAAACAAGTATGGGCTGAATATGATGTTGCAAGCAAATAGCAATAATGGAATCGAGATAGGCAACGCAAAAACCCGAAACACCTAAAGGTTGCTCGTCAAGATAATAATGTCTTGCAATGGTCTTTTCACAATCACTGAGTTTGCTCACCGGTTTGTTTATAAACTTCCCCAAGTAGCGCACCTGATTTCTTTTAGGATAAAAAGCAGTTTGTTTCCAAAGGGTTTTCCAATAGGCTTTGTAATCTACGGTTACTTGTTGGTCTATTTGTTTCAACTCTTGAATTGTATAGCAACGCTTAAACATCTCAGCAGCCCATTCTTCATCCGAAAACTTAAGGTCGTTGAAGGCAGAAATATTATGAGGGGCAAAACCAATCAACACCGTATCGGGGTGCATTACTTTCAATACCGCTTTGAGTTTCCAAAAACTAAGTACATAAGGCTCTGCTGTTTGTGCAATATTGTTAGCACTAGCAAACCACTTAGGATTGATGCCTTTCTGTGCATGAGAGTCGCCAATAATAAGGATGCGGGTTTGCTTCACCTTAGGCATGGCATGTTTATTGAAATAATGATTCACTCCCATGTTCACACCAAAATAAACAAGCGGCAGTAGGAAAAAGACGGAGAGTTGTAGCAGGAACTTTTTCATGACTTAAAACTGGAAGTAAATAAACTGATGTTCTTTTCCCACAAACCAAAAGATGGTAATGAGTAGGGCATAATACATGGCATATCGAAAAGGGCGCCGCCACTGTTTTCCAATATTGGCAATGGCAAATTGATTTTCTCGTCCAATCCATTCCATCATCATAAAAACAACGATGAGCAACAGCGTGACTAAATATCCTTCCATGCCTGCAAACTTGGGCATCTTCAACAAAGAAGCACTACAAATCTTCTTGATGTATTGAAAAGCATGCGTCATGCTATTGGCTCTAAAAAATATCCAAGCAAGCACTGTTAATGCAAATGTTACTGCAATAGAAAACAACTCACGAAATGATGGAAACAACTTTCCCTGAGCGACTATTTCAAGATGGTTTCTGTTTTTCTTGGCCAACATGATGGGTAAAAAGTAAATAGCATTCAAGGCACCCCAAGCAATGAAAGTCCAATTGGCACCATGCCAAAAACCACTAACCATAAAGATGATGAAGGTATTGCGAATTTGCATCCAAGTTCCACCCTTGCTACCGCCCAAAGGAATGTAGAGGTAATCTTTAAACCAAGAAGAAAGAGAGATGTGCCAACGCCGCCAAAACTCAGCAATATCTCTAGAGAAATAAGGAAAGGCAAAATTGCGCAGAAGGTCTATGCCAAACAGCTTGGCTGTTCCCAAAGCAATATCCGAATAACCCGAAAAGTCGCCATAAATCTGAAAAGTGAAAAACAAAGCGCCTAATACCAAAGTGCTGCCAGAATAATGTGCAGAGTGATTGAAAATTTCGTTGGCATAGCCTGCACATTGGTCAGCAATGACTATTTTCTTAAAAAAGCCCCACAACATTTGTCGCAAACCATCCACCGCTTTGGCTTTGTTGAACACGCGAGGTTTGATGATTTGTGGCAACAAATGCGTGGCTCGTTCAATAGGTCCTGCCACCAAGAGCGGAAAGAAACTGACAAACACCGAGTAGTTTACAAAGTTGCGTTCAGGTTTAATTTTATCGTTGTAGATATCTATTACATAACTCAACCCATGAAAAGTGTAGAAGGATATGCCCACAGGCAATATCACTTGTAGCGTCCAAGGATCTACATGAAGTCCAAGATTAGCAATGCCCTCGGCAAATGACACTGCGAAGAAATTGTAGTATTTAAAGAAGCCAAGAAAACCCAAATTGACACCCACACTCAACCAAAACCAAATCCTACGTGCTTTTTTATTGGGCGCATCGCTCATTTTGATGCCCGTATAATAATCGAGCATGGTGGAGAACAGAAGCAAGAAAAGAAAGCGCCAATCCCAACAGGCATAGAAGAAATAGCTTGACAAGAGCAGCAAACTGTTTTGCAATACCAGTTTTTTGGAGGAGGCAAACCAATAAAGAAAAAACACAACCGGAAGGAAGAGTAGAAAGCTGGTTGAGTTGAAAAGCATGTGGAGGAAGATTTCTTTGGGGCAAGATAAAGGAATAAGTCAAAATTCAAGTAAGACATTACCTATTGTTATTTGCTCAGAAGTCTTTATTCAACATAGAGTTTAAGAATTGCTTTCATCGATGGATTGTGAAATAACGGAAAGTAAATGCCACTCATGAAAATAGAGTCAATTGATTACTTGCCAACGTATAAATTCCTAAAAAAGGTTCCCAAAATGTGAAAAAGTTGAAGGAATGACATTTTCGGCACGATATTTTCACAACAACATTTAGATTTCCTTAAAAAAAAGTCTAGTAAAAATGAAAAAGCTAAGTTTATTAATTGCTATTGCAATTGTGATGTCTTCAGTTTCTTATGCTCAAACAGCTGACAAGAAACAAGAACCAGTAAAAAAAGAAGTAAAAGCTGAAAAGAAAGCAAAAAAAGAAGACAAGAAAGAAAAGAAAGACGAGAAAAAAGCTGAAAAGAAAGACGAGAAGAAAGCTAAATAATTTCAAATTTTTCTGAATTAAAGGGTGCATGTTTCATGCATCCTTTTTTGTTTTTCAAACAACACATTATTAAGTGGGTATTTGTAAACTAACAAGCTCATTAATTGAGTTAAGTTTCTATCCTTTTCGAAAAAATAATACAAATCCTTTTCAATAGAAGTTTTGCATGTTTTTTGAAAATTCCATTGTCCTGTTTCACTCTTGTCTATAAAAACGCAACTATTGTCGTTTAATCACTCTTTTGGTCTCAACTACAAATTAACTGTAAGAACAAATTATTAGGTTGCGAAAGATTCTTAAGTTATTGACCCTTTAAGAATTCAAAAACTACCCAACTGTTATTTTATGCGCAGAAAATTATTCTTCCTGCTTGTGTTTTTATGCCCACTAACACAGCTAAAAGCTCAGTACAACAATCTATGGATTCCGGACACGCTATCAGGAACCAATTTCAACCTTACCATTAAAGATACGTTTGCGCAAATTGTCAACAGCGGACAGCAAACAATTACTGGTGGAATTAATGGTAAAGTGTGGGGTCCTACTTTGTTTTTCAAAAAAGGCGATGTGGTACACATGAATGTTCAAAACAAACTGAACGACAGCACAACCATACATTGGCATGGCATGCACCTGCCTGCAGTGATGGATGGTGGTCCGCATCAAGTCATTCCACCTAACACCATTTGGCAACCTTACTGGACGGTCACTAACAATGCAGCAACTTATTGGTATCACCCTCATCTGCATGAAATGACGGAAGAACAAATTACCAAAGGGATTGGCGGTTTAATTATCGTAAGAGATTCCATTGAAAGTGCTTTGCCTTTGCCACGCAGTTATGGTGTTGATGATATTCCCTTGGTATTAACAGATAGGGATTTCACCACCTCCAATCAGTTTTCGATGGTGCCCTATGGAGATAGTATGTTAACCAACATGACCTTAAGAGCGCAAACTACAGTTCCAGCACAAGTTGTAAGATTTAGAATATTAAACGGAGCAATCGAACGTTCCTATAACCTAGGATTTAGTGATAGCAGATCGTTTTATGTTATCACTTCTGATGGTGGTTTATTGAATGCACCAGTTGCCAAAACAAAATATTTGTTGCATGCCGGCGAAAGGGTGGAAATATTAGTGAATTGCAGCGGTCAAAACGGAACTACTGTTGATTTGAAAGCATACAATTCTTTGTTGGGTAATTTTATTGCCGGTGGTGAAAACTTTCCCAATGGTCCTTTTGCCAATGCCTTAGGGAAAATAGACTTTAATATTCTACACCTAAATATTGGCGCTCCAACAAGCAATGCGATTACAAGCATTCCTTCTACTTTGACCACCAATACTTTATTGAATGTGGCAAATGCTAACATCACCCGTCATTTAACTATTAGCGATAGTACAGGTTTGCCTAATGTTTTAGGACCTAATGCTTTTGTTTTGAATCATAAATTATTCAACATTAATTACAATGATTATGAAGTGCCATTAAATAATACTGAGATTTGGGAAATTACTAGCTCCTCTGCCTTTGGACATCCTTTTCATATTCATGATGTAGAGTTTAATATTATCAGTGTGAATGGAGTTGCTCCAGATGCTACACAAGCAGGATGGAAAGATGTAGTATTTATTCCAGGTAAAACAGGTAATACTTCAAGTGTAGTGAAATTCATTGCTAAGTTTGAAGATTATGCCGATGCATTGCATCCATTTATGTTTCATTGTCATATTTCCTTGCATGAAGATGAAGGTATGATGGGGCAATTTGTGGTGACTAATCCGAATTCGGTGAATACGCTTGAAAAAATAGATATTCCTGTTACTATTTATCCCAATCCAGCCAACAGTCATTTGTTTGTGAAATTCAACAACCCCAATCAGTCGGCTTATTACATTCGAATAATTGATGTTTTAGGGAGAACGATAATGATGCTACCACAACCGGATTTATCTAACGGTATTGATGTCAAACAGCTTAAAAATGGAATTTATCACATCCTCATTACCGAAAACCAATCTAAACAAACCATTAGTCAAACTTTTGAGGTAGAATAAACATGAGACAAAATCTTTTTAAATTGATGGGCATCCTTCCAATGCTAATCATGAGTATATCCTGTTTTGGCTTGGTGAGGGACAGTATTCAGACTGTACCAGAATTCAATCTAAGGAATATTGATGGAAGGATGATAGCCACTTCCGATTATCCCAATGCAAAAGGTTTTATCATCATCTTCACTTGCAATCATTGTCCATTTGCTAAACTGTATCCTAAAAGAATGAATGCACTTCATGAAAAATACAGCCAACTAAATGTTCCTTTTTTAGCCATTAACAGCATGGATACCCTTTTGTACGAAGATGAAGGATGGAAAGACATGCAGGAAAAGGCACTTAAAAGTCAGTTTCATTTTCCTTATTTACAAGATGGAACACAGGCGGTGGGTAGGAATTTTAAAGCAGAACATACACCTGCAGCTTATATAGTTTGGAAAGAAAACAATCAATGGGTTATTAAATACAAAGGAGCGATTGATGATAATGGCGAATATCCCGAAAAAGCAGAACCTTATCTTGCCAATGCTGTGGATGAATTGTTACAAAACAAATCCGTAAGCAAACCAAAGACCCAATCATTTGGCTGCCGCATTTTTTATAGAAAGTAATAACCTATTCATGAAGGTAAAATTATTGATCATAGCATTATTGGTAGCTATTTGTTGCCAAGCTCAACGAAACACCATATTAATTATTGCTGATGATTTGAGTCCAGATTATTTTGGTTTTTATGAAGGTCATGGAGATACAGTAGATGTGCCCCATATCCGAAGTCTATTGGCAAAAGGCATTCGGTTTAGAAATTTTACTAGCAATCCAGTTTGCTCTTCCACACGAACTTCTATTCTTACAGGGAGATATAGTTTTAGAACTGGTGTAGGCGGTATTGTAGGTGGTACAGGAGGTTCTAATCAAATTGATACTGCTGAAATTTCTATTCCTAAATTGTTGAGAATCTTTAATCCTTCCATAGCAAAGGCAGACATTGGGAAATGGCATTTAAAGCAGCCCACACCTCCTATCAACTTAATGAGTCCTCAAGCATTGGGTTACGATTTCTTTCAAGGTCCATTTATTGGACAATTGCCAAGCTATACCAATTGGACCAAATATACTAATGGAGTTGCAAGTACGGTAACCAATTATGCCACTTCCGAAAATGTAAATGATGCAGTTGCTTGGTTAAAATCTACCAATCAAACCCAACCTTTTTTCTTGTGGTTAGCTTTTAATGCACCCCATGAACCACTGCATTTACCACCGGCAGGCTTGCATACTTATACCAATTTGCCCGGTACTCCAGCAAATATCAATGCTCAGCCTAAGGAATATTTCAAGGCTATGATTCAAGCTATGGACCATGAAGTTGGGCGTTTTTTCGATAGCCTTCAAGTCATGAATAAACTGGATAGTACGGATGTCATCTTCATAGGTGATAATGGAAATACCGCACGTACAGCCCAAATTAACGACTTAACTAAGGCAAAGGGTACTGTTTATGAATATGGTGTTCATGTTCCTCTAATCATTGCTGGTCCTTCAGTGGTGAGCAAAGGAAGGGTGAGTAATGCCTTGGTGAATTCTGTTGATTTGTTTGCTACGATTGTCGAAAATTTTGGTTTCTATAATTGGCAAAGTCAAATCCCTAGTAATAAACCGGTGGATAGTAAAAGCTTACAACCCATTATTAAAAATCAAACCGATAGCATTCGTCCTTGGAGTTTTTGTGAAATCTTTAAACTGACTACCGATAGTTCCGACGGAAAAGCCATGAAGAACAAAGACTATAAATTGATTCGCTTCGATTATGGCGCTGAGGAGTTTTATCATATTGCTACCGATTCGTTGGAAAGCAATAATTTATTACTTGGCAATTTAACTACTCAAGAAAAGGACCAATACAACATTCTCTGCAACAAAATGAATACTTTGGTTGGTGGAACTAATTTCTGTTTGAGCCAAGTTGATGTGCAAACATTACCGACAGCAGTTCCTAATTTAGTATATCCCAATCCATTTGTCGATTATATTCATTTCAAAAACCCCAATACTCAAAACCTATATAAATTGAGTAATTGTTTGGGACAGACACTTTATTATGGTAATCATATTGAAAACGAAAACTTTTCCCTGCTACCTGCAGGCTTGTATTTTTTAACCATCATAAACGATGAGTTGCAAGTAGTAAAAGTGGAAAAGGTTTATTAGGCTCACTTTTAGCCTTAATTAAAATCGCATTTTCCTTCTACTTTTGAACAACTTAAAACTTATTCAAATTGCAAAGGAAAATATCATGCTTGTTGGTCTTTGGCTGCTTGCTATTTTCCTTTTTTGCTTCAGCACAATCTTTTGATTTCTCTAAATATTCTAATCTACGTAAGAAAACTATTGCTTGCAATCAGGATTCTATTATCATTGATACACTTTCTATTACAAGGAGCAGTTTTTATGTTGAAGGTGTGAGCGATTCGGCTTATAACTTTTTCCCTGAATCTACTTTATTAGTGTGGAAGCATAAACCGAATAACGATTCAGTTGTAGTTCATTATCGAGTGCTTCCTTTATCTTTTTCTAAGGTCTATTATCATCGCAAAGAACCCACTGCAAATATGCCTGTGGTTTCAATGATTTATAAACAAGAGGAAGAGGATCTGAATCCTTTTACAAGGAAAAGTAAACTCGAATACAATGGCAGTTATGGGCGTAGTATTTCAATGGGTAATAATCAAGATGCTGCGCTCAATGCACATTTTAACTTACAAGCCAATGGCTACATCCTCGATAATGTAAAGCTTGAAGCTGCAATTGCCGACAACACTATTCCATTTCAGCCAGATGGCAACACTGCCAAGCTTCAAGAGTTCGATCAGATTTATATTCATCTTTCAAAAGACAACCATCAATTGCAGTTGGGCGATTATAATTTAGAGTCTAGTAATAGTTTTTTTTTGAAGTTTTTCAAGCGGGTACAAGGTGCTTATTACCAAGATGTTTTAAGAGAAGGTAAAGTAGGTCAACAAAAGATTGGTGTGAGTGCTTCAGTAGCTAAAGGCCAGTTTGCAAGAAATATTTTTCAGGGTCAGGAAGGCAATCAGGGTCCTTATAAATTGAAAGGTAATAGCAATGAAATCTTCTTTGTTGTGCTTGCAGGAACTGAGAAAGTGTATGTGCAAGGCGTGTTGATGCAGCGTGGTGAAAATGCCGACTACATCATTAACTACAACACGGCAGAAATCAAGTTCATGCCACGAAAAATGATTACCAAAGATTCAAGAATTCAAGTAGAGTTTGAATACCAAGACAAGAATTACCTTAATTCATTGCTCTATGCCTATGATGAAATCAGCATAAGCAAGCGATGGAAAATGAACTTGAATATTTATTCAAATCAAGATGCCAAAAACCAACCGTACTTACAAAATTTAAACAGCAACCAAAAACAATTCCTAAGTGGGATTGGCGATTCGGTGCAATATGCATTGTATCCAAACATTGCCTTAGATACGTTTAGCGCCAACAAGATTCTTTACAAAATGATGGACAAAATTGTAGGCAGTGTTCATTACGACAGTGTCTTTGTGTATTCAACGAATGCAGATAGTGCGCATTATGCCTTGGGCTTTTCATTTGTTGGCGATGGCAAAGGAGATTATCAGCTCTCTACTCAAAATGCCAATGGCAAAGTGTATGAATGGCTCGCTCCTATCAGTGGAAAACACCAAGGAAGTTATGCGCCTGTGCAGCTGTTGATTGCACCCAAAAAGCATCAGGTCATTACTTTGGGCAATAGTTTTCAAATTGATTCTTTGAAAGCCATCAAGATGGAATTGGCGTTGAGTAATTATGACCCAAACCTTTTTTCAAGCATTGACAACAACACCCACACAGGGCTTGCCGCAAGATTGGAATACAACGAAACAAGATTCTCCAGTCATCACAACAACTCTTGGCAAAACAAACTGAGTTATGAATGGGTGCAGGCAAGATTTAAAGCAATTGCACCTTATAGAAATGCAGAGTTTTTAAGAGATTGGAACGTTCCTTATGCTGCCAATAATGAAGAAGAACATTTAGCCGAATTGGAATCAAAATTTTCAACAAAGAAGAAAGGCATCATGTCACTACACTCTTCTTTTTATGAAAGAGGCATTGATTATAAGGGCAACAAAAACATTTTAAGCTACGATTTTCAAAATAGCAATTGGAAGACCGGCATTGTAGGCAATGTATTGCACACCAACGAGCAATTGCAAAACACTATTTATTATCGTCCTTCTGTTTTTGCCGAGTATTTATTGAAAAACCTAAACCACACAACGCTTGGTGGGCGTGTAGATGTAGAACAAAATGAGTTTCGAAATAAAAACACCGACACGCTGCTCAATAACTCTTTTGCTTATCATATTCTTACGGCTTACCTAAGAAATGATGAGCAACAAACCATTCGTTGGAGCGTCAATTATTTTGTAAGATCAGATAGAAAAGTATTGAACAACGACTATTTCCAACAAAGCCACTGCCGTAATCTTTCTTTGAAGATGAGCATGGGCAATTGGGAGCATCATCAAATAAATTTCATGGGCACTTACCGAAAATTATTTGTCGACAACATCCATACGACCCTCAAGCCTGAAGAAACTTTCCTTGGCAGAATGGAATATAGTGGCAAGTGGTGGCATCAATTGTTGACCATGAATAGTTTGTATGAGTTTGGTTCGGGGCAAGAGCAAAAGCGTGCTTATACTTTTGTGGAAGTGCCCGCCGGTCAAGGCATTTATACTTGGAACGATTACAACAACGACCATATTCAGCAAGCCAATGAATTTGAAATTGCTGTGTATGCCGACCAAAAGAAGTACATCAAAATCTTCTCGCCTACCAATGAATATGTAAAGGTCAATTACCTCAATTTCAATTATAGTTTCGCCATCGAACCGCAAAACATTTGGCAAGGAAAAGAACTTTCTTCTATTAAAAATTTGCTCGTTCATTTTTCATCACAAACGTCTTTACAAATCAGCAACCGACTGAATGATAATGGCAATGCAGCAGTCTATAATCCCTTCAACAGTACATTGGGCGATACCAACATCATCATCACCAACAATAGCTTTAATCAAACCATTTACTTCAATAGAAACAATGCGATTTATGGGTTAGATTATAACTACGCTTCCAACACCGGCAAGCAACTCCTGATGTATGGTGTGGAAGGCAGCAACAACAAACAACACCAACTAAAATTTCGGTGGAATTGCACTCGTCAATTGTCTTTAAACCTTGCCACCAAAGCTGGCATGCGTGCTTATCAATCTTCGCTCAACGACAAAAGAAGCAATGAAATCAACAATGTTGCCATCGAGCCATTTTTAAGTTATAGGCTTCATTCAAGTTGGCGAATAGGTGCCAACGGAAGGTGGGAAAACAAAGAAAATGCAGCACAGTTTGGCGGAGAAAAAGCAAGCATGAAGGGCTTCAATATTGAGCTTCGTTACAGCCGCCCCACAGTGGGCATATTTAATGGTAGAGTAGGGTATGTGGGTATTGACTACGATGGAAAAACCACCGACCCCATCGCATTCACCCTCCTCGAAGCCCTACAAAAAGGCAGCAACTATACTTGGACTGCACAATGGGAAAGAAGAATTGGCAAAGGCTTAGAAATTTCCCTCAACTACGACGGCAGAAAACCCGCCACAGGCGATGTTATTCACACCGGAAGGATGAGTCTTCGGGCGAGTTTGTAGGAGGGTATTAATCGTTTCTTTTTTCACCACAAAGCACATGAAGGAGACACAGAGCACACCAAAAAAACCACGTCTCTGCGAGGCACGAAGCAGTCTTTTCCAACTTTATACAAGATTGCTTTCTTCGTCGCAATGACGCGAGATTGTTTAATTATTTTTTTCAAAAACCTTTGTTTTTTCAAAACAATTCCCAATATTTGTAGTCATTATTAATAACTAAATAAGCGTATGAACTTCATACCTACATATAGTTGTCATTCATTGCTCCCTTCGACTGTTGTCATCAATAGCCCCAAAACTTCTTTTTTCTATAATTTTCTGTCAACAGGCTGCAAACCATTGTTAAACGTTCTCAAGCCATTGTCAACAGGCTGCAAACGATTGTCAATCGTTCTCAAACGACTGTCAACTGTTCAAAAACCATTGTCAACTGGTCTCAAACGACTGTCAACAGGTCTCAAACCATTGTCAACAGGCTTCAAACCATTGTCAACAGGTCTCAAACGACTGTCAACTGTTATCAAACCATTGTCAACAGGCTGCAAACCAATGTCAACAATTTTTTTCTTCTATTCTTTAATATTTAATAAACTATTCTTATGAACAAAAGACTTCTTGCAAAGCTCTTAAGAAACAATGCGCTTAAAAACATTCTTACAGCTCCAGCCAATGCTGCTGCCTTAGCTGCCTTAAAACCAGTTGCCATTGAGGTGCCTCTTTGCCTTGCCTCTTTTGCCGATGCCGAAACCAAGGCTTTGGCTGCCGGCATTACTTATGAGGGATATACCGTGAACCGCGATAATGCGAAAGCTACCCTTGGACACGAGGCTGCTATTATTTGTGGCAACGCCTATGTTCGTTTCATTAAGTTGAACAAAAACGAACTTGCCGCACAGCTACACATCAACGAATCTGATTATACACTTGCAAGCATTGAACTTGCAGCACAAATGGCACAAGCAGGTCATGATGTAATGTTTTATAACCTTGCCGACCTTACCGATTATGTAAGTGCTGCCGACATCACCAAACTTCAAGGATACATCAATGCGCTCAATATTGCCGAAGGCATCACCCTTAGCCTTCATCAGTCGAGCCCTGCCGACACCGCAGCAGCAGAAGAAGCCATTCGCAAAAGCGATGAAGAAATCAACTGCTTGCTCATTGTTATTCGTCCGCTCGAAAAAACAAATGCATCGCTCTACAACTCTATTGTGCTTAATAGCTACCTACCACCCATCAACGTTCATCATACTTATCTCACCGTCACCGTGCTCGATGCCACCACCAAAGCACCCAAAGCAGGTGCAGTACTTACCGTAAACACCTCTACCACCAAAACCGCCACCACCGATGCCTCCGGCATTGGCACCCTCGAACAGGTAAAAGCCGGCAAAACCATCCTTAAAGTAGTAGCCCCCGGCAAACCTGCTATTGATGTTCATATTCAGGTTTCGAGAGGGAAGACTAATGCGGTGAGTGTGGAGGTGTAGATGACGAAGCTACAAGCTTCGCCAAACTGGGTTTCGAGAGGGAAGACTAATGAGGTGAGTGTGGAGGTGTAGAAAAATGTAGTGGAAGGATAACGGCAGTATCCTTCCACATAAAACCTGCCGTAAGCCAACTAATAAAGGTGGTTAATAGGCAGTAAATAAGAAAAGTACTGCCGTTATAAACAAGTTGGTGGCAATTATAACAGACATCCTGCTATGACAACAAGACAATTAATAATTATAGTTTTGACTATTTCAATTTTTACAAGTTGTAGGCGTGGTTACAAAGTTGAAGGCGACAAAGTTTATTATGAATCTTGGAATGAAGGAAGTGGGCAAAACAAGCGAATAATTGAACAAGCAGACGCAAAGACTTTTAAAGAATTAACTTTTGACTGCGATTGCAACTTTGAATTTGGCAGGGATAAAAATCACCTGTTTATAGATGGAGAACTTATAAAAAATATTGACCCTAACACTTTTAAATTTATTAGAAACTATATTTTCCGTGACAAAGACTCCGCTTATTTCTTTGGATTTTATAATAACATAAACGACTGTGTAATTAAAGGTGTTAATCCAGACAAAATAAAATTGATTAAGTATCCTTGGGCAAAGGCAGATAATTTTCTAATTCACGGTAGGGACACCGTAAATATTGCTGACATAAATGAATTTGTTCCTATTGATGATGACTGGGGAAAGACAAAAACGCAAATCATTAATAATAATCGAATAGTTTATGGTGCAGATGTAGAAACATTTAAAATTACAAGCAGCTTTGAAGGGAAGGATAGAAAATTTAGTTATGAGTTTGGCTCTATAAAACGAGATGATTTTAAAAAGGCAAACTATAAAACATTTGATTTTACCGAAAATAATTTATGTCAAAATGGACTATTGGAGTTTATTGACATCTATGATAGCATAGTACCGTTACCAGAAAACCAAAACGAAAAAATCGTAATTGCAGAAAAGTTAAAAACAAAAGGGTTCACTTTAACAAGCATAAGACAAGGCGATTGGGCAGTTGGACCAAGAATTGTTAGCATGACTTTATCTAATAACAATTGTAACTGCTTTGTTGACAAAGTATATTATTACGATTTTTCAAAACCATCTGGAACTGAAAATGAGTATAAGGTCACAGAACGAATACACTGTGAGCAGAAATAGAAATATCATAACAAATAACTGCCACCAACATTGGTATTGCTGCAAGTGTGGCAGGACGTTGTAATCTTCGGCTGTAGTTCGCTATCAGCAGCGGTTTCGGCGGACGGAATTCTGTTGGGCTTTTAGTTTTTTCTTGTACTTTTAAATCTTTATTGATCAGCAGTTCCGGGCAGGACAAGCAATGAATTCCACACCTGCAGCAATACCTGTTCGTTGTGCGCTATTTTTACGCAATGAATAAACTATCTTACTTAATCATACCATTTTTTATTTCTTGCAACTCATTTAATGAAAGTGTTCTAAATGACACGAAATATTCTAGCGGAATTGACTTTGTAACTCATAAGAAAATTGCACCGAAGGTTTTTTACTTTGATGAATACACTTTTGTTTCTGGAATAAATGATAGTAGTCAGAGTACGATCGGGCTTTACTTTAAAAACAAGGAAATTAATTTTCTTACACATTCAGATGGAATGTATGATACCCTAATAAAAGCTAATTTTAACAATGATGGTGTTCCGGATTTTCTTATCATTTATACTTTCGAAGGAGGACAACAAGAAATTATTGCTTTAATGTCAAAATCAAAATCTCAATTTGCAGAAATCTCTTTAGGTGAAACCTTGAGCGGCGATTACGATGAAATCGGTGGTGATACACTTGAATACAAAATCCCTTGGACGATAAAGGACATCAATAATGACGGGAAGGATGAGATAGTCATGAATCTAGTGAAAATGAATAATAAAGAATTTACGATTCCTTCAACTGACACTATTTATCCGGACAAATAAAAAAACAGCGCACAACAGCGGCTAAAACAAGAGCGGGGCAGTGTTTCAATTTGGAAGTTTGTTTCTATTTGGTAATTTTGTGCTTAATGAAATTCCTGCTTTCTAGCTCCCGCCCTCGTTTAGCCGCCAAACGTTACAAGCAACCCTAAAAGACCAACAATGCAACAATGAACATCCGAATTGACAGATAGTAAAATGCTAACTATAGTATGTTGCCCACGCTGCATACTAAAGGTAGCTTTGGCATTCTTTTAATGCCCCACCTAGTCCGCGTTTGTAACGCGGATTCAACGGTTTCGCGTTTGCAACCCACCTAGTCCGCGTTTGTAACGCGGATTCAACGGTTTCGCGTTTGCAACGCAACTTTTAGAAGAATTTCATTACAGTAACAAATCTTCAAATTTGAACATAAAGAAAAAGGACGTTGGCAAGAGTCAGCGTCCTTTATTTTGTATAAATTTGTAGCATGAAACCGAGAATTTACAAGAAATTGTAAAATATGGAAACGAAGATTAAAGTCGATGACAAAAAAAAAGATGAAAAGTTTGACGCAATAAAAACCATGCGAGCTATTAGAGATGAAATAAGTCTTGAAATATTGAACATGACTTATGAACAAGAACGGGCGTACTTAGACAAACTTTTAGCAAAAAAAGGGTAGCATAAAACACCCGCTGTCCAACGATGTTAGCGCAGCGCATCTTGAACAAGAGAATAAAAATAGATTTGAACATAAAGAAATAGGACGTTGGCAAGAGTCAACGTCCATTATTTTTTTGAGAAAAAAACTAACTTTACTCAACGGTTTCGCGTTTGCAACCCCCACCTAGTCCGCGTTTGTAACGCGGATTCAACGGTTTCGCGTTTGCAACGCAACTTTTAGAAGAATTTCATTGCAGTAACAAATCTTCAGTGCTATCTTGAGATTGAATAGATATAAAATTGAGAAACGATGCTTCCATTTGATGTTAAGTTAAAAAAGAGAATAAAAATAAAAGAATATTTGATATATGATAATTCGGAGATTCTAAATTTCTTTAAAAAAGAATTCATTGACCGTAAAGCAGATAATGTAAGAATTGAAAATAATACTGTTCGGTTCAATAATAATTTTTTTAAGTTCATTAATAATTGGAATATAATGGTTCCTGTTGATAAAGGAATACTTGTCATTAATAATGATAAAAATGAGGAAATTGAGATTGAATATTCTTTCTCGCTTAAGGTAACTTTGGTAATAGGTTTTATTGCTGGACTTTTATTCTACTTATTTTCAAAATTGTGGTTCGTTGGACTTTTTGCATTTCTTTGGCTAGGTGGAATGAATTGGTTGACTGCAGTGATTAGACATTCATTTATGTTTAGTGATCTAAATAATAAATTAGAAGAAGACATAATAAATAAAAACCCCACCTAGTCCGCGTTTGTAACGCGGATTCAACGGTTTCGCGTTTGCAACGCAACTTTTAGAAGAATTTCATTGCAGTAACAAATCTTCAAATTTGAACATAAAGAAAAAGGACGTTGGCAAGAG
>CAINUN010000095.1 GCA_903853805.1 uncultured Bacteroidota bacterium | reverse complement strand
TTTACCACCAACAGTTCTTCTTTAAGCTACACCAAAACTCTGGGTATAGATACCATCCATGCCTCGCTTGTGGTGCAAGCCCCTTGTTATGATACTACTGTTTCGGGCTATTGGTATATTCATAGCACTAATGGCATTGAAAGCATCAACCATCCCAATCAACTCCTCATCTTTCCTAATCCTGCCACCAACACTCTCTACATTCAATCCCAACAAACGGGCAGCCTTGTGCTTGCAGACCTTACAGGTCGTGTCCTCCTTCAAGCTTCGACTCCGCTTAACTACCAAAAAGCTATTGATATTAGCATGCTAGCCAAGGGTGTTTATTTGCTAAGGTTCAGCAGCAACGATGGCGCTGTGGAGACTGTAAAAGTGGTGAAGGAATAAGGTATTTAAAACCAGCAACTAACTGCTGCAAAAGAATAAGCTAAGGGTTGTTTGGTGATGCTTGCACAAAAAAAACAGCAAGTCTTGTTATCAACTTGCTGCTTCAATACTTTTATAATTACAACTATCTTTTAGAAATGAAAATCGAGGGTTTCGGTATGTCCTTTTTCTATGTCAATATCAATCGTTAAGGTTTGGCCAGATGGCAAAGTGGCTTTTACGTGGTAAGACCCTGCTTTTACTTTTAGAATGCTGTAATGCCCATGAAAATCGGCAACTGCCTTTTTCTTAGTGCCCACAATTTCAATAATAGCCCCTTCCACTTCTTGTCCATTAACCGTAACATCTCCTGCAATGCCGGTGTAATGAACACCTGTGCGAATAATTTGTTTGGCAAGTGCCAACTCCGAAACGATTGCTTTCTTAGCAGCAACATCGTTAAAGTAGCTAAACACCAAATCATAAAGATTATCAATAGCATCAAAAGCTGCTTTAAAAGCATCGGGCAATACATCGGTAGCATTAGCCGATTTGTTTTGAATTTCTTGAATGGGTACTTCTTTAAGGTCGTTATACTTAGTGATGGCAGCAGCCATATCGGTGTGATTGGCAGCCACAATATTGGTGAGGATGGCTGCATTATCAGACATCAATTGTTTTATTTGACTACAACGTTGCACCGCTAAGCCTTTGCTTGCTAGGGTGTAGAAAGAAATTGGCTGCCTCAACTTGCCGCTTAGTTCCACATTGCCCAATTGCTTTGCTTTGATGGCGGCACGAAGCGCAAATTTATGCAACAAATTACCCATAGCCATTTTGGCAACTTCGGCAGCATCGGCGGCATCACCCACAGGGTCGGCTTGCAGTTGTGCAGCGTTGGTGATGATGGTGGTGCTATTGTTGATTGTTGCAATTTCAACAGCAGCTTCGATAATAGTGGCAAGGTCGGTGGCGTATTTAGAAAGGAATTTTTTTATTCTTGCGAGGGTTTCATTTTTGTCGTTTTGCAGCTTTGTCATAGCAGTATGATTTTATTGTTTCGACAAAATAAAAAAGTGCGATTGATATAAATGATGACGGTGATGAGTGTTAGGGATGATAGAAATCATTGTTTTTGGGAAGTAGTGAACGTGATGAAATAGTTGATACCTTTAGTGAGTAATCATAAAACGATGCTTTTATCTTGGAATTATAGGTTTAACTGTTTTCGCAAAGTTATCAGCAGTTTAGCCTCTGATTGGGCTTTGCCAGTTAGGAAACTGGCTGCTTATTCAGGCACGGGTCGCCCCTACGGGAAGACCCGCGCCAGTGGGAAAAGCGAACCACACGGTTCGCTTTTGCTGTTTTCTTGAATTTCTAATTATTATCCTTTTCTACAAGCAGGGTCACCATCTGCGAAAGCCTTGCTGTTAAGGAAAGAACAGGCATCGTAATAATTATCAAATCTTACCACTTGATAATCGCATAGCATAATAGAACCACCCACATGCCCGCCAGATAAATAAATAAACATGTGCTTACTAACAGGGTTATTAATCATTTTCTTTACACCATAAGAACAAGCCCATAGGTTTTGTTTGAAAAAAACTTGACCAAGGCAAGTTCCATCATCTGCTTTTATAACCCCTGTTACTGAATTAGCTAAATCACCAATTAAACATGCAAAGGAATGAATTGACCAAACATAATAATTACCCCAATCGCCAGATGGGTCTAATGTCCATACGTCATCGGTGCTTCTTATTTCATCGTTTGCAGGAATATCTAAAGCAATACACTCATTTAGAAGAATACCGCCATTTTGGTTATAACCATTAACATCTGAAACTCCGTTTACTGTTTCAAATTTTCTTGGACCGGATTTGTAGAATCTTTGTGATATTTTCAAATCATAAGTTCCATATTGATTTACACATCTTAATGGACCCCAAACGGAGGTAGGGATTGATGTATTAGGTATTGGTAGGTTTGTAAGCACACTTGCAATATCTCCTGTACCGTCATAAGAAATAGAGTTGACATAAATAGTGTCGGCTACTTCACCTGCATATCTTAGTTCATAGGCAACAAGTGCTGATGTACCATCTACATCAATTTTATAAGGCCAAGCATTAGGTGTTAATGAATAGATATTATCAGAATGACAATTATAAAGATTCACACTTGAGGCAATCAGTTCAATATCCATTATGAGCATCTGGCTAATAGATACAGACCTTACATTTTCGAAGCGCAAATCACGAGGTGTATAAGTGACAGTGTCTATTGTTACACTACTATACATTGCATTTTGCTCCATCCAAATATTTCTCAATTCAATGCCAGTAAATGTC
>CAINUN010000094.1 GCA_903853805.1 uncultured Bacteroidota bacterium | reverse complement strand
TTTATGATGCAGTTGTAGCAACAGCATCAGCCGATGCGGTTGTATATTGTAATGATGGAACTATCACTTTAAGTGGCAATGCCGTTGGAGGCACAGGAACCTATTCTACCTATGCTTGGTCTGGACCAAATGGTTATACTAGTTCAGATGCAAGTCCTGTTATATCAAATGCTATTGCTTCAAACAGTGGTGCATATCATTTAGTAGTTACTGATGATCATGGCTGTACAAGTGGAGATGAAACAGTTAGTGTTACTGTTTATGAGCCTCTAGTTGCAATAGCAAGCTCTGATACAACACTATATTGTGATGGTAGTATTATTAATTTCACTGGAAATGCTTTAGGTGGAAGTAACACAGGATATACCTATGAATGGACTGATAATAACATTTTCACTAGCTCATTACAGAATCCTAATATATCAAATGCAAGTGCTTCAAATTCTGGAACATACCATTTGATTGTTACAGATGATTTTGGTTGTATAAGTGCGGATGCCACAAGAGACATAAGTGTCATGGGATCGATTGCTGTATTAGCAATTTCAGATGCTTCGATATATTGTAATGATGCTACAATTACTTTTACAGGAGATGATGCAGTAGGTGGAACAGGAAATGGCTATACTTATTCATGGACAGGTCCAAATGGTTTTAACAGCATCGACCAAAATCCAATAATTACAAATTCAACATCACTAAACAGTGGTAATTATGAATTTGTAGCTACAGACGATTACGGCTGCGTAAGTGCACCTTATATTGTTACTCTTGATGTTTCAACACCTGTTGTTGCTACAGCAATAAATGCTTCTCCTTATTGTGATGGAGTTGATATAAATTTAGATGCCTCAGCATCAGGTGGCACAATTCCATATGTTTATTCATGGAAAGATTTTAATTCTGATCCTGTTTCTTCCAATACAATTTTTGGAGCATCTACCATTCATAACGGAATTTATACTGTCACAGCCACTGATAGTAATGGCTGTTTAGGAATTGATACAATGACTATAACTGTATTAAACCCAATTTCTGTTGATTTAGGTAATGATACAACTTATTGCCCAGGTACTACTATTAAAATTAATAGCTCTATTTTTGGTGGAAGTGGTGTTTTTTCAACTTTAAGTTGGAATGGTCCTAATGGGTTTTCAGATAATACACAAAATGTTACAGTAACTAATAGCGCTGATGTTATTCATTCTGGAGTTTATCAACTACAGGTTACAGATGATGCTGGTTGTATTAGTCCTGTTGCTTCAGTTTCTATCTCAGTAAATAATCCAATAATTCCTTCAGCAGGGTCTGATACAACTTATTGCTATGGTACTACATTTAACTTCAATGGAGATGCTACAGGTGGTTCTGGTACTTATACTTTTGAATGGACAACACCTAATGCTACAGTTCTAAATGATCAAAACCCGGAAATACAAGATGCAACAACAAATGAGTCTGGTTTATATTCTTTAATAGTAACTGATGATGCTGGTTGTAGTAGTATTCAAGATCAAGTTACAATAAATATAAATGATGCAATTAATGTGAATGCTGGAAATGATACTACTTACTGTTATGGTACGCATGTTGTATTTACACCATTGGCAACTGGAGGAACTAATCCTATTACTTATTCATGGATTAACCCTGCAACGGATCCGTTAGCAGGAGGTGAAATATTATTTGCTACACCTGGTGAAAACGGGGATTATACAGTAACTGCTACAGATGATTTAGGATGTACTTCATCAGATATTGTTAATATAACAATGCTAGATCAAATTAATGTGACTGCATCAACAGATACGAATTATTGTAATGGTGATGCTATCATACTTTCAGCTTCTGCCACAGGTGGTTCCGGAAATTATGCAGCGTATAATTGGTATGGACCAAATTTATATTCTATTAATGATCAGAATCCTGAAATTTCTAATGCGGATAGTAGTAAAGTAGGAGTTTATAATATTGTTGTTACTGATGATATGGGTTGTAAAAGCGATTCAGCCTTTACAAATATCAATGTTTATGATCCTTTATTGTTATTTGTTTCGAATGATGCTTTGTGTTATGGCTTTGATGTTACTCTTTCATCTTCTTTAACTGGTGGTTTTGGTCAGTTGAATTATGAATGGACTACACCTGACCTTAGTATTTTAACAGATGAAAACCCAGTTATTACAGGAGCAACTCCATCAGATAATGGAGATTATAGTCTACTTGTAACTGACGAGCATGGTTGTATTAGTAATAACGCTATGACTACTGTTAATGTTTTAGATGATATCACTGCGATTGTAGGGAATGATGGAACTTGTCCTGGTACCCCTGTTTCATTTACTGCTAATGCAAGTGGTGGTCAATCTCCATATGATTATTTCTGGACAAATTCTGATGGGGACACTATTATTAATGGTATTTTGTCAAATCCTACCGTTGCTAATATTGGTGATTTCACTCTTTCAATTTTAGATAATGCAGGATGTGTTAATACACTTCCAATAACTTCAACATTGAATCTTTTTGAAACTCCTACGACAGAAGCATCAAACTATACAACTGTTAATATTTATTCTGATTCACTAACTTTTGATTTTGATAGAGGAGATGGTGAAGGTGTTTTAGTTTTAGCAAGTGAATCAAACCCTGCTACAGATGAGCCTGGATGTAATATCACATACAATGCTCAAGATAATACTTCAATGAACATTAATGATGTTGGACTTTCAACTTTAGGAAATGCAAAAGTGATATATAATTCTATGAGTACATTAAGTACTGTTGAATTAAACTTAGGTGGACTAAATTATGGAACACATTATTACTTCACAGTTTATGAATATGACACAAGCTCTGATGGGATTTCTTACTACAAAGTGGCAAGTCTTGTAGGTGATGAAACTACATCAAATGCACCTTCAGTTGCACCATCTAATCTTCAGTTTACCAATATTTGGCAGGATGGAGTCAACGGTCATTTTACTCCAGGTAATGGACATGGAAGAATGATTGTGCTTCAAACTAATGATTCAATTTTAGCTAATGTTCAACCTGTTGATGGTATTGAGTATATTGCTAATCCAGTGCCTGGTCTAGGAGATTCATTAACTAATAATCTTTATGTTATTTATAGTGGCACAGATACAACATTTGATCTTTCAGGATTAGATACATTTGGGTTATATACTCTGGGTGTTTTTGAATATAATGGTGCAGGTGCTGGAATTGTTTATAATTCTGTACCTGTTGAAAAAGCATTTAGAACTTCTGCTACTATTGCTTCTTTAAGGTCAAAATATACTTTGCAGATTAAGATAACAAATCCATCAGCAGAAAAAGGTGTTTTGGTTTTAGCAAGACCTTCTGTTTCAATATCAGATTCACCTACAAATGGAATTGATTATCTTGCTCCAAGTGATCAAAATGTTTTATTCGACACAACTACTGCACCTAAAGTAGGTAATGCATATGCATTGTTTGAAAGGAGAAATAGACCAGGGTCTGTAAATCCTTCTTTTTACACAATTAATATTGCCAATCTTATTGCTGACAACTTCTATTACTTTGAGGTTTATGAATGGGACACATTAAACAATACATATGCTTATCGTCCTGATTTGCATTTAGAGACCAAAACACTTTTAGGTCCACCAAGCACAGCATCTAAGAAAATTAAAGTAGATAGCCTTTCATCTACTTCATGTAGAATTCACTGGACCAATGGAAATGGCTTAAAACGAATGGTTATTGCTAAAGAAAGAATTAATAACGGTGGCTTAACCGCTATTCCTGTTGACAGTATAACTTACATTGGTAATGCAATATTCGGTTCAGGAGATACAGTTGAGAAAGCAAATTCAGCTCCTTATTCTGGTACGCATTATGTAATTTATAATGGAACGGATAGTTCGGTTACTATTACTGGTCTTAGCCCTTTTACAAGCTATAATTTTGGTGTTATTGAATATAATGGTGCTGATGGATTTGAAAATTATAAACAATCTTATCCAAATGTTACTGTTGCAACTCCTGGGTTAAGCTACACAAGTGTAAGTCCTAAAAAAATGTCAATTAAGTTTACTCAAGGAAATGGTAGAGGTGCAATTGTATTAGTTAAGGAGGGTTCACCAATTTCTACCGGTCCATCAAATGGGGTTAACTATAATGGCTCAACTTACTATACTGTAACGTCTAATCCACCAACAATTTCATTTAATAATGATTCTTTTTCAGTAATTAATGGTGCTAAAGTGATTTATAAAAATCCTTATAGCACTTCAGCAATAAAGACATTTATTTTATCTGATTTAAAATCTGGAACACACTACTATTTAGCAGCCTATGAATGGGATAGTGATGGAACTTATTATCTAAGTTACAATATGGTATTAAGCGACACTACTACAGGTTTAACTGTACCAACCACAGCAGCTAAAAACATTATTATAGATAATGTTGCTGCTACAAGTTTCAAGGTTCATTGGACAAATGGAAACGGTAATAATAGAATTGTAGTAATGCGCGCAATGGGCAATCTTAATTGTACCCCTCAAAACAATGTAATCTATACTGCTAATTCAGTTTTTGGTTCAGGTGATACAGTTAAACTTTCTAATAACGCTACTTATTCTTCCAATAAAAACTTCGTTGTTTATAATGGTAGCGATACATCTGTTACCGTATCTAATCTATTGTCTAATACTTCCTATTATGTTCGTGTTTATGAATATAACGGTGTAAATCCGAATATGTACGGTGTAGCTTCTGCGTCAGCAAATAAAAAGACAACATCTAATTTTTACACTTTAAGTAAGATTGGGCAAACTTATGCTCAAACATTTGATTCAATCGCTACAAATGGTTTACCTGATGGTTGGGAGTCAACAGATGCTTCTATAGATGCTAATTCTGGAGCAACAGCTGCTAATGGTGTTTATCATTTTGGTGGTGGAAATTATTCTAGTGAAAACAGAGCGTTAGGAATGATTGGTAACAATAGTGTTGGTATAAAATTCAAAAACAGTACCGGTAAAACAATTACAAGTGTTCTCATTCGTTATAAAGGTTCTCAGTGGAGAACAGGTGCCGGAAGAACGATATGGGGATTAGGTGGCAATGCTACTTTGGATAAGCTAAGATTTTACCTTTCTCAAGACGCCTATTCAATTAACGACCCAAATATTTACCTAACTTCAACACCAGCAACTTGGGTAATTGATTCAAGTTTAACGTACCAAAACAATAATAATGCTACGTTGTACTCACTTGATACTACTATACTTGCAGAAGGAACGCTCAATATTCTTAACTCACTTCCGACTCAAATTCGTGGTGCGTCACTTACTGGTTTAAATATTCCTAATTTCTCTACATTCTTTATTAAGATTAGTCATGAAGGTCAATTGGGAGATGCGCTTGCTTTAGATTCATTGGAAATTGTACCATTCTCTAATACCATTATCGGTAGCAATACAATCAATAATGGTTCATTCAGTGATTTAAATATCATTAGTGGAATTGCAACACAAACCTTAAATACTGTAAACGTTACCAATGCTATGAATATTGAGAACGGTGCTACTTATGATTTTGTTTCTTCCAGTAACAGAAATTTGAAGCTATACGGTAAGCTTTATACTGATAATGATTTAGGTCATGGTAACATTTCAACTGGTGTTACTTCTTCAATTTATTTATACGGAAATGGTACAACAAATAATATTCACCTGACACCTACTGATAACATCATGCGTAATCTTGTTGTAAGCACTGGTGTAACAGCTAATTTGAAATCTACTGTTCGAATTACTGGTGGTGGACAGTATGGAACTGTTTCAGTTGGTACTTCTAATGGTAATGCTACATTAAATACAAATGGATATCTTATCTTGAAAAGTGATACTACAAGTACTTCAGCTATTAATCCTATTTATGGAGTTGTAAATGGAGATGTAAATGTTGAACGTGCTATGACTAATGCTGCTGGTAATAGATTGTTGGGACATCCATTCAGCGAAGATATTTCGCTTGGAATGCTTAACGACAATATTGCATTAGAAGTGTCTGGTGGAAGTCAAAATATTTGGTACTTTGATGGTTCACTCACTGCAATTTCCACAGCTTCTTCATTCCTCAGCAGTTCATCATACAGAGACTTTGCTAATCTAAGCAGTCTTTGGGCTACAACTTCTGTAGCAAGAGTTTACAAAGCAGTTGGTGCAAATACTGTTGATTTTACAGGACCTATTAATCAGGGTACTAAAACCATTACATTAAACGGAACAAGCGGTTCTTTGGTATTAGTTCCTAATCCATATCCATCGGGTGTTAAACTGACTAATCCTTTGAATACTGCGACTAATATTGGTGATACAGTTTGGACCTATAATTTCTCTACCAATTCGTTTAAAGCGAGAGCATCAAGTTCATGGAGTAGCCTTAGCATTCCAATGTGTGCTGTTTTTGCTGTACGCCTTACTGCAGCTTCAGCAGCTATTACATTTGTAGAGTCAGATAAACTTGCTTCTCCAAATGCTACAGCATCATTCAAACCTGAGGGTGATGATGATGATGATGGTAGTAATGCTGGTAACTCTAATACTTTATCAAACTTATCTGGCAATGGTAGTGATGGTTCTCTTGTGTTGAGCGTCTCTCCAAACCCAGCTGTTGATTTCATCAATTTAGTGATGAATGGTAAAGATGTTAAAGCTGTTGTAAGAATTATTAATGTTACTGGTCAAGTTATGAATTCAACCGAAATTCCAACTGTTCAACACAGTCAATTAACCATTCCTGTAAATAATCTTCCTATGGGTATGTACACTATTGAAGTAATTACTGATAACGATAAAATTTCTCAACAGTTTATTAAACTATAGTAGATTGATATTGATTTAAAAAAGGGCGGTACTTCTTGTTACCGCCCTTTTTTTATGACTATATATTCAATATTTTAGCTTGAAGGTTTACTTCCCAAACTTCTTCTTCAATAAATTCAATGCATCATTTACTGTTGTTTCTTTTTGAGGAGTAGTGGGTTGTTTGTGCTTATTATCTTGCTTTGGCGCAGCTTTTCTTTCGGGCATATCCATCGTTTGTTTGATGGAAAGCGCAATGCGTTTCCTTGCAATATCCACTTCCGTTACTTTTACTTGTACTTGGTCGTTGAGCTTCAATACTTCATTAGGGTCGGAGATGTATTTATGGGCTATTTCAGATACATGCACCAATCCATCTTGCTTCACGCCTATATCCACAAAGGCGCCAAAGCGGGTGAGGTTGGTAACGATTCCCGGAACGATCATGCCTACATACACATCTTCAATGCTAAAGATATTGGCAAACTCGAATGCCTGTACTTCGCTGCGTGGGTCAAGACCGGGTTTGTTGAGTTCTCTTAAGATATCATCTAGGGCATGAACGCCGATGGTTTCTGAAATGTATTTCTTCGTGGGGATTTGTTTGATGATGTCTTTATTACCAATCATTTCTTTCACCGCAACTCCTAGGTCTTTTGCCATTTGGGTAACGACCTCATAGGTTTCAGGATGCACACCACTAGCATCTAAAGGATTATCCGATTCTTTCACTCTTAAAAATCCTGCACATTGCTCAAAGGCTTTGTTGCCGAGTCTTGGTACTTGCAAGAGTTGTTTGCGCGATTTGAATCCGCCTATTTCTGTTCGGTAGCTCACAATGTTTTCTGCTATAGAAGGACCAATGCCGCTGACATAGGACAATAGATGTTTGCTTGCAGTATTTAGGTTTACCCCTACGGTATTCACACAACTCACCACGGTTTGGTCGAGGCGGTCTTTTAATCTTACCTGATTAACATCGTGTTGGTATTGTCCCACACCAATGCTCTTCGGGTCTATCTTCACCAATTCGGCAAGCGGGTCCATCAGCCTTCTTCCTATACTCACCGCTCCTCTTACCGTAACATCATAATCTGGAAACTCTTCTCTTGCAATAGCAGATGCGGAATAGACTGAAGCACCATCTTCATTCACCATAAACAAAGGCAAACCCAATTGCAGTTTCTTGATGAATTGTTCTGTTTCTCTGCCTGCAGTGCCATCGCCAATGGCAAATGCCTGAATCTTATATTCTTTTACCAAACTCTTTATCTTTTGTTCGGCATCTGTAAGGCGGAAGTTGTTTTCATGCACATAAATTAGGTCGGTGTGCAATAGATTTCCTTTTTCATCGAGGCAAACCACTTTGCAACCAGTACGATAACCCGGGTCTATTGCCAAAGTTCGCTTACCTCCCAACGGCGAACTGAGCAATAACTGACGAAGATTTTCAGCAAATACATTAATCGCTTCTTCGTCGGCAGCTACTTTAAGACTCATTCTAAATTCGCTCTCCAAGCTTGGATGCAAGAGACGTTTGTAGGCATCTTTAATCGCTTTTTTCACTTGGTCGGCTGCTTCGTTATCGGCTTTTATGTATAGGTCTTCAATATCCTCAATTGCATCTTCTTCCGCAGGAGCTATCACCATTCTCAACACGCCTTCCATAAACCCACGAATGACTGCCAACACCCTATGAGATGGGATTTTAGATACTGGTTCCGAGAATTCAAAGTAGTCTTTATACTTCGCGCCCTTTTCTTCCATATCTGCCATCACCTTGCTTTGAACGGTGGCGGTGTTTTCAAACAATCTTCTCATTCTTGCCCTTACGGTGGCATCTTCGTTCACCGTTTCGGCTATGATATCGCGGGCACCTTGCAGGGCTTCATCTACTGTTTTGACAGTATCATTTAAATAGGCTGCTGCTTCTTGAAGCGGATTGATAAAGGTTTGTTCCAACAGCAGCAAGGCAAGCGGTTCTAGTCCGTTTTCTCTTGCAGTTTGAGCCTTGGTTTTGCGCTTGGGTTTGTAAGGCAGGTAAATATCTTCCAACTCATTGAGGGTAGTGGCAGCATCTATCTTGGCTTGCAATGCCTCGGTCATTTTGCCTTGTTCTTCAATGGTTTTTTCTATAAAAGCCTTGCGCTCCGAAAAATCTTTTTGAAACTTGGCTTCTTCTTCAATGTTTTGAATCTGCACCTCATCCATCGCACCTGTTTTATCTTTACGATAGCGAGCAATGAACGGAATCGTAGCACCTTCAGCCAAAAGCGCCAATACCGACAACACATTCTTTTCTTGAATACCCAATTTTAAAGCCACCTGCGGCGCAAAAGACATCATACTGTTGAATAGATTTTTATAGAGGGCTGCGAAAATAAGGGGGTAGGGGATGCGAAGAAAATATTTGTTGGGGAATAGACTAACAAAAGTTTAAAACAAAGGCTACCATTTTCGGGTAGCCTTTGTTTTTGTTTTCTAATAATCTTCTTTTTGGAAACCAAATTCTCGCAGTTTTTGCGGATAGGTTTTAGGATAGTTGGCTGTTATTAAATGAACAATTGCCGTCAATGCTTCTTCCATTGTTTCGCGCAAAACATTTTTATCGCCCACAAAACCGCTTACACTTGCATCTGATGTTTTGGCAGCTTTCAATGCCAAATCATAATCGGTATACATTTTTTCCCAGTAAACTTTTCCATACTCTCGCGCATCAAAACCATCATCATGAATAGCTTGCTTCAATAGCTTCAATGCATCCAACCTTTTATCATGGTCGCGCGGAATTTCGAAAGCCTCATTTCTATATTGCATCCCATAGCGAGGATAATTTGCTGCTGCAGCATCTTTCCATTTTTCAAGAATATAGCCTTTTACATACTTAAGGTTTCCATCAATTTCTTTATCCTTCGATTTCAAATCAAATGTTTGAGCACTTCTGCCCGAGCCTGCCGTAAGCCGCTGACCAAAAACCGTATCAAATTCATTTGCTTTTTGTTCAAAAACCGCTTGTGTAATCCAAATAAGCGTGAGTTGAGGGTGTGTTTTCCAAGCAGCAGCAACCGCCACGCCCAACGTAGCACGGTCGGCATCTTTTGACGGCAAAATAGGAGTGCTATGATGCTCAGGTTGCGAATTGTTGCCCGAAGGCGTGTCGGTGGGGAAAAATTGAAAACGATTCATTTCATTAGTTGTTTTAGATGAATAAATAGAATGTCAACATCAAAATTGAGGAAAGAAATGGTACTAAAAA
Source organism: uncultured Bacteroidota bacterium (assembly GCA_903853805.1). Taxonomy (GTDB): domain Bacteria; phylum Bacteroidota; class Bacteroidia; order Chitinophagales; family Chitinophagaceae; genus JAFIGV01. The sequence continues at coordinate 38,989 of CAINUN010000094.1, read as the reverse complement.
ATGATATTTATCAGGTTTTTGACACAATGGGGAACACCCCATTGGTCATTTTGATTTTGAAAAAGGCAGTGGGGGAACCCCAGTGTATATTTTGTTTTTAAAACGTGTAGTGGGGCTCCCCCAGTGGTCATTTTGTTTTTAAAACGGGCAGTGGGGGAACCCCATTGTATATTTTGTTTTTTAAACGCACAGTGGGGGAACCCCAGTAGGTATTTTATTTTTAGAAAAGGTAGTGGCGGAGATTTTGGGGAGCGTAGATACAATCTACGCTTAACTGGGTTTTTTGGGGAGCGAAGATGGAAGCTACGCTTAACGGGGGGAGCGAAGATGCAGTATTCGCTCAACGGGATTTTATTTTTTTATAAAATTTCTTATAAAATTGCCTGAATAATAACATAGAACAAAACAGATTAAAATGTAGCAGATAGTAATTAATAATGTAATTCCCCTGCTATTATAAAAGTATGGTTTGTTTTTAATGATTTTTGTAAACTCCGATTTTACAATATAAAAATAATAGTAGATGACATATAGAATTATAAGGAAAGAAAATGTAACAAAAACAGGTATAGTGGTTTTTAATGAGATAGCAAATAAAATGCTTAATAGAACTTCAAAAACTAACAATGTTTGAACAAACGCCAAAATAATTATTGAGTGTATTTGTATCCATCTATTGCCATGTATCTTTTTCAAATCTCCACTATAAATTGTACTGATGAAAAGTGTGTAAATGCCGAACAAAAGTTTATTTGATAATTGAATCATCAGATTTTTATTTTCATTTCCTCCAAAATTACCCCTTTCCCCAAAAACATTAAGCAATAAAAAAATGGCTGCCCAAGGACAGCCATTTTTTATTTTTTGAGAAGAAGTGCAATTAAGCGATTTCAACTTCAGCACCAGCTTCAGTAAGCTTAGCTTTAAGGTCTTCAGCTTCTGCTTTAGTAACACCTTCTTTAATGTTTTTAGGAGCGCCATCAACAAGTTCTTTAGCTTCTTTCAAGCCAAGACCTGTAAGGTCTTTAACGATTTTTACAACGTTCAATTTAGAAGCGCCTGCGCTTTTCAATACAACGTTAAATGCAGTTTTCTCTTCAACAGCTGCTGCGCCACCGTCGCCACCTGCTGCAACTACAACTGCTGCTGCTGCTGGTTCGATACCGTAGTCTGCTTTCAAAACTTCTGCAAGTTCTTGAACCTCTTTCACTGTAAGGTTCACTAATGATTCGGCTAATGCTTTTACGTCTGCCATAATTTTTACTTTTAAACCGCCTTCATTGCTTTTGCTCCGGCGGGAGGTTAACGAATATTGCCTTGTTTACACCTCAAAGGCATTGGTTTATTTTAATGATATAATTCTAAATTACTCAGCAGCAGGTGCTTCAGCAACTGTTGCTTCGGCTGCAGGAGCTTCAACGCCAGCAGCTTGCTTTTCGTGGTGGTGCAACAATGCAGCCAATACACGCTTAGCAGGAGATTGCAACAAGCCAATAACTTCGCCAATAAGTTCATTCTTAGTTTTGATGTTCTTAAGGTTAGCCAATTGGTTATCGCCAACGAACACATCACCATTGATGAAAGCAACTTTAAGAATAGGTCTTTCTCCTTTAGTCTCCTTGCGGAAAGAAGAAAGAATTAAAGCTGGTTCTTTAGGGCTTTCGCTGAACATTAGCGCAGTAACGTTGTGCAATGATTCGATAACGCCACTATATTTTTCAGCATCAATGCTTTCAAGAGCTTTTTTGATGAGTGTGTTTTTAGCAACTTTCATTTCCACTTGCTTGTCGAAGCAATGGCGACGAAGTTTGCCCACTTGAGCTACAGTCAAAGATTCTGTATCGGTGATGTAGAAGTTGTTATACTGAGAGAATTTTCCCTTCAGCATTTCTATGATTTCATTTTTTTGAGCAGGTGTCATTTTTTGTTCAATTTTCTGATGTGCTTGAGGCGCATCGGTGAAACAATTGTTTTAGTTTTTAGTGACCAACAGATTTAGTGTCAATCATTAATCCCGGACTCATGGTACTTGCCATGCTAATGCCTTTAAGGTAATGTCCTTTAGCTGTTGCAGGTTTCATACGAACAAGCGTATTAATTAACTCCATTGCATTTTCAACTATTTTTTCAGGAGCAAAAGATACACGACCTATTGAAGCGTGAATGATACCGGCTTTATCAATTTTAAAAGCGATTTTACCACCTTTTACATCATTAACTGCAGAAGCAACATCGTTGGTTACAGTACCTGTTTTAGGGTTTGGCATCAAGTTACGAGGTCCGAGGATTTTACCAAGACGACCAATTTTAGGCATTACAGAAGGTGTAGCGATGATTACATCTACATCAGTCCATCCGCCATCAATTTTTTGAACAAATTCATCAAGACCAACAAAATCAGCGCCTGCTGCTTTTGCTTCAGCTTCTTTGTCAGGAGTACAAAGCACCAATACACGCTTAGTTTTACCAGTTCCGTGAGGAAGAGATACCGTTCCACGAATTGCTTGGTCAGCTTTTTTAGGGTCAACACCAAGGCGAATATGCACATCAACAGAACTGTCGAACTTGGTGAGATTTATGCTCTTAACCATTGCTGCTGCTTCGGTAAGAGAGTATGATTTATTGCTATCGAGTTTAGCTTCTACAGCTTTTCTTTTCTTAGATAATTTAGCCATTGCTACAAAGTTTTTTTTGGGTGAATCAATGGATTATTGAGCACTTGGTTTTTGTCCTTCAACTGTCAAACCCATACTGCGTGCAGTACCAGCAACCATGCTCATAGCACTGTCAAGGGTAAAGCAGTTAAGGTCTGGCATTTTGTCTTTGGCGATTTCTTCAATTTGTGCCCAAGATACCTTTCCAACTTTGATGCGGTTTGGTTCTTTACTGCCTGATTTCACTTTGGAAGCTTCCAATAATTGAACTGCTGCCGGAGGAGTTTTGATAACAAAGTCAAAAGACTTGTCGGTGTAAACAGTAAGCAATACAGGAAGTACTTTTCCTGCCTTGTCTTGTGTACGAGCGTTAAACTGCTTACAAAATTCCATAATGTTCACACCTTTGGAACCTAGAGCAGGACCGATTGGAGGTGCGGGATTTGCAGCGCCGCCCTTAACCTGCAGCTTTACGTAGCCGCTGATTTCTTTAGCCATTTCTTTTTTTTTGGTTTTAACGAGTTAAAAAATTAATCAACTCTCCCAATGCCTTCTAATTAAAAAGAGCAATCTTGAGATTGAGGGCGCAAATGTAAAAGTAATAAGGGAAATTCAAAAAAGTTTTTTACTAGAAATCAAATAACCGTAAATACTACCAACTAAAATGGTAGATTGCTTTGTCTTTATTTTAGCAAAGTATCAAAATATCTTTTGCAAAAAATTAGAATGATTTTTTTAGAAAAATAGATTGTTAGTAAAATGCTTTTCCTGAGAAAAGAAAGATTATTATATTCGCAAAGTCGCAAAACTTACCGTTTGAATATTTCTCTTTGAAAAAAAGAGGTGATTATTTATTAAACACAACACAAGTTATCTATGAAAAAGACACTACTGCTTTCGTTTTTAGGATGTCTGTTATCTTGGAATTCATTTTCCCAATTAGTCGTTAATTTACAGGGGAATCCGCTAAGTTCTTATCTTACAGGATGGACTTATGGTGGAAGTGCTACAGCTGTAGATAGCACAATGCGATTGACATCTACGATAACTAATCAAAATGGGTATATTTATTACGCATCAACATACAACACTACTTCTTGTCCTAATTTCACAGTGAATTTTGATTTTAAAATTTCAGGTTCTGGTGCAAATGGTTTGACGTTTTTCTTTTTATCATCCCCAATAACACCATTTTCAAGTGGTGGAACCGGTGCTGCAATTGGCTTGCCATCTACAACTCTTAATGGTATTTCTTTGATTTTAGATACAAAAGATGACGATGCTAATAGCAACAATCCTTTAGTTGCTCTTTATGGGTTTAATAATACAGCATCGTACTCTGAATCAAACGTTACCAATTTGGTTGGTTCTGTTCAAACAAATCAGAGTTGGATGACTGACGGTACATGGCATCATGTTGAATTAACTTATAGCTCAGGTACATTAAAAGTTTACTTGAATAACAATGCTACTCCTCAAATAACGGGTAATTTTACATTGCCTAATCCTACAGGCTATTTTGGATTTACTTCAAGTACATCAAATACACAAGCAAGTGCGCACTATATCAAGAGTGTTTCAATTAGAAATGCTGCTCCAATTCACGGTACTACAACAACCCTTTGTTCTACTCAAACAGCTACATTAGTAAATGCAGTTAATGGGGGAACATGGACTTCTAATAACCCTTCAATTGCTTCAGTTAATTCATCTGGCTTGGTTACAGCTGGAGCAACAGCCGGTACTGCAACCATTACTTACACTCTTCCTGTTGCATGTGGGTCTCAATCAACTAGTATTCCTATTATTGTTAACGCAGTTCCATCTGTTAATAATATAACTAGCCAATCCATTTGTAATGGTTCTTCTTCAACTACTGTAAATTTTAATGGTACACCAGTTGGTTCTACTTACACATGGTCAAATTCAAATACTGGAATTGGTTTAGCTGCTTCTGGTACTGGAAATATCGCCTCTTTTACTTGTACAAATGCTGGTATCATTCCAACTTCTGGCAATGTAACGGTTACCCCTACTTTGAATGGCTGTACAGGGTCGTCTAAAACCTATTCTTACACAGTAAATCCAACGCCAACTGTTAATACACCTTCCAACCAAACATTGTGTAATGGCACTCAAACCTCTGCTGTTACGTTTATAGGTACAGTAAGCAGTACAACTTTTAATTGGACAAACAGTGCATCTTCTATAGGATTACCTGCAAACGGCTCGGGAAATATTTCTGCTTTTAATGCATTGAACAATGGGGCTACTTCAGTAACTGCCACAATTAATGTTACACCTTCTGCAAACAGCTGTCCTGGTACACCCCATAATTTTACCTATACCGTAAATCCAACACCAACATTGCCAATAATACCAAGTCAAACTGTTTGTAATAACTCCACTGTTAACCCAATCTCTTTCAATGGTACAAGTGGTGCTACCTATGGTTGGGTAAATAGTAATTCTGCAATAGGTCTTGGAGCATCTGGAGTAGGTAATTTGCCATCATTTACAGCTACGAATCCTGGTACAGCACCAATTTATGCTACAATAACAGTAACTCCTGCTTTAAATGGATGTTCTGGAAACCCTAAATATTTCAATATTACAGTAAATCCTTCACCGACTCTCAATGCAATACTTGATCAATCAGTTTGTAACAACACATCAACTTTAATTACTGTTTTTTCAGGTCAAATTCCAAATACAACATTTAATTGGGTTAATAGCAATCCTTCAATTGGACTTGCAGCATCAGGAACAGGAAATATTTTACCATTTGTTGGTGCCAATACTACTAATACATTTAATACTGGGACTATTATAGTTACACCGTTATTGAATAATTGCGCTGGTGCAACGAAAACGTTTAATTACACAATTAAACCAACACCGACAGTTACTATCCCATCAGATATGACACTGTGTAATGGAACAGCTACTTCTCCTATAATTTTATCTGGGGCTGTAGCAGGAAGTACTTTTGGCTGGACCAATAACAAAACTAGTATTGGTCTTGCCTCATCTGGTAGTGATACAATTCCTTCTTTTACTGCAACTTTTGCACCTCCTAATCCAAACCAAACAACACCTGTTAATGCAATAATTACTGTTAACCCATCAGCAAATGGTTGTATTGGAGTTTCACAAAGTTTTTTTATGAAGGTATATCCAATTCCAATAGTTAATTCAGTTAGTGATCAATTTGTTTGTAATGGTGTGAAATCTGATAATGTAAATTTCAATGGAAATCTTCTTAATTCTGTTTATAATTGGGTGTCCGATAATCCTACTATAGGAATGCCATCATCAGGCACAGGAAAACTATTTGGTTTCAATACTATTAATACGGGAAATGTACTAGAGTTAGCTAATATTACAGTAACTCCAGATTATTATGGTTGTCCAGGAAACCCCTTTACATTTTCAATAACTGTAAAACCAACACCAATTATGGATACAGTTATCAATCAAATAGTGTGTAATGGTGCACTCACAACAATAACTAATTTTCATAGTAATGTTGCATCTACAAATTTCACATGGTATAATGCAAATAATTCAATTGGATTAGCTGATTCTGGGACTGGAAATGTACCTGTTTTTAATGCAATCAATTTAGGCGTAAATCCAGTTTATTCAAGTGTGTATATTATTCCTACAGCTGAATTATGTAATGGTGACACAGTAAGTTATGCTTACAGAGTAAATCCAGCTCCTAATGTTATAAAACCAACAAATCAGTCAATTTGTAAAGACGTTTCTACTGCAATTGTGAATTTTTCTGGCTCTGTAGTAGGTACAAGCTATTCATGGACAAATAATAACACAACTATTGGTTTAGGGGCAAGTGGTAATGGAAATATTCCTTCTTTTGTAGGAAGTAATAACGATACTGTTGCTTCAATTGCTACTATATCAGTTACTCCTACTGCTAATAATTGTCTTGGTACACTTCAGGATTTTACAATAACAGTTAACTCACTTCCTCAAAAACCAACAATTGATATTGCTTCTCCACTAAATCTTTGTGCAAATACACAATTTCAAAATTTTGGAACCTTGACTCCATTCAGACCTGACAGATATTTTACTTGGTCAGTATTGAATGGAAATGTAATGGTTTCAGGGAAATACAATTTGAATTGTTTAATCAGTTTCCCTTATGCTGCTCATTCTGTCGTCACATTATCCAATACTACCATTGCAACAAGTTGTAGTAATAATGTCAGTTTCGATTTAGATGTTGCATCAAATCTTTCAACAGTACCAACAATGGTTTATCATAATAATTATTTTATATGCCTTGAAAATGATGTTGATAATTATTATTGGGGTTTTGATGATGTAAAGACACTTGACTCAACATTAATTCCAAGCCAAAGCCATCAAAATTATTATGAACCAAATCCAGATTTTACTAACAAATATTATTGGGTAATCACTACAAAAAATGGTTGTTGGCAAAAAACATACTATACACAACCAGCAGGAATTCTTGTAACTCCTGAAAAAGGCAACAACCTTAACATTTTTCCAAACCCAGCAAACGAGGTGCTTAATGTTTCATTGGATTATAGCTCCTTTCAAGAGTCGTGTATAAAGTTGTATGATTTAATGGGAAAAGCAGTATCAATTGTACCTATTAGTCATAAAAATACTCAGATCAATATCAAAGAATTGCCTTCAGGGGTTTATATATTGAGTTATTATCAAGATGGTATTCGAATGATTTCATCAAGATTTATCAAAAACTAAGAAAAAATTTTCAACTTTCTAAAGCTTTTTCATGAAAAAACTGATTTCAATATTCCTATTAAGCACGTTGTCGCCTAATTTATATTCCCAAAATAAACCTGTTGAAAAAGTAAAACCCATAATTACGGTTGACTTAAATTTCATAACAGGTGGATTCAATCAAAGTATTAAGCAAATAAATTTCGCTCCAGCGTATTATAATCACTTGAATGAAGGCATTAGTGAATTAACTTGTAACAATAGAAAAATGTCCGGATTTAATTTAGAGCTTGGATACTTCTTTGATTCAAAACATACTTGGGGGATTGGCTCTGGGATTATGTATTCCTCCAAACAATTTGATTTGGCTATCAATAATTTTCATATTGAATATCAATCAATGGATAACAATAATGATGTTTTTAGACAAGTTTTGACATCTAACGGTGTACTATCTGAAAAAGTAAAAGTTACTAATTTATCAGTTCCTTTTCTTTTGAAATACCAGAAGAATTTTTTCCCAAAATTAGGTTTCAACCTAGATGCTGGATTCTTGCTCACTATCAATAATACTAGTAAATACGATGCTAATGCTTCATTTGATTATGAAGCTATTTATCAGTATGTAACTAATAATAACAATACCGTAGCAGTCTTTGATCCAAACCCAACTCCGTCTTCAAATGATTTATTGATAACTAAAGATAAATTTGATGCTAGTCAGATAGATGGTTTTCACACTCAAGGAATGAATGTGGGTTTGAATGTCACTCATTATAATTCTGGAAGTATTAAATTTAAACCACGTGCACTTGGATGGATTATTCAACCTTCTTTGAGTTACAAGATAAACGAAAATATTTCATTACTTGCTGGCTTCTTTATTATGAAGCAATCATTTAAAAACAATGAAGCAAACAACAATTACCAGATTACAAATAAAGTTGGAGAATATAATACAATGTTAAATGCCATTACTCAAACAACTAATTTTTCTTATGGTATGAACATTGGGTTGAGGTATTTTTTTCAAACTAACAAAGATGTTTCAAAAGACGAAGTAATTGTTGAGTAAATTTCATTAAACAATGAAAATGAAAAAATGCGCTTGAAAAGCGCATTTTTCATTTTGTAAATACATGAATTATTGCAATTCAGTTACTTATTTTGTATTTCAATAAATTTTTTTGTAGAAAAAATGAAAAATATTTTACAGATCATGTTGTTATTACTGTTTACAACTAATGTAAATGGGCAGCAACCTACACCTACAAATTATTCAATTTTTCTGAAGTCAGCTAAGATCTTCCCAACTGAAAATGCTCAACAATGGTTAGATAGTTTTGCCAAAAGCGCCTCAAAAAATGAAATGATACAAGTTATTGTTCAATTCAATGATTTGCCCACTTCAATCCAACAACAAACTTTGAAAAATGCTGGCTTTAATTTAAAAAACTACTTGCCACATTATGCATTCATTACCTTAATTCAATTAAAGCAAGCAAATATTTTAGCAGTTAAACTTGGATTGAGAAGTATTATTCCGTTACAACCTGAATGGAAGATGGATGAATCCACAAACATGTTATTGCAACAACAATCCAATAAAAGCGTTCATGTTTTAGTTGCTTTTTACAAAGATGAAATTGTTAGAGAAAATGCTTTGAATTTATTAAAAGAAACAGGTGCTTCAATAATCAATAAAAAGTTTGAGTCAGAAGGAGCAATTGAAATCAATATTGCTGCCAACAGATTGTATTCTCTAGCAGCTAATCCTTTTGTACAATACATCAATCTTGCCCGCACACCAATTACTTTAAATGATGATGTTCGTGCTTCAAGTGGTGTAGCAGTGTTGAATCCAAATTTTTCGGATAGTCTTACTGGAAAAGGAATTACGATAGGCATTGGCGATAATTGTGCGGGAATTTATCATGCCGACACTCGCGACAGAGTTATCAATTTCAATCCATATCCCGGAGTAGAACATGGTTCTCACACAACAGGTACATGTGCTGGTAAAGGTATTGTCAATCCTCGTGCAATGGGTATGGCACATGATGCACAAGTGCTTGGTTTGTATTTTGATAATAGCTGGATGCAAACTGAAAATTTATTGCCACAATACAACATGACGCTTACCAACAATTCTTATGCGGTGGTAGTCGGCGATTGCTGTTATGCAGGTACTTACGATTTATATGCCAACTTGCTGGATAAAATGGCTTACGAAAATCCTGAGGTATTGCATGTATTTGCTGCTGCCAATGATGGATTAATGACTTGTAATGGCTATGTACAAGGCTATGCTACAGTTGCCGGTGGCTATCAACCTGCGAAAAACAATTTGGTAGTTGGTGGCATTCGCAAGAATGATGTTTTGGCTGAAAAATCTTCTCGAGGTCCTGTGAAAGATGGAAGATTGAAACCTGAAATTTTAAGTATTGGTTGGGGTGTTCTTTCTTGTACCAATAACGATCAATATGTTTCTATCAATGGTACAAGTATGGCTTGTCCAGGAGTGGTAGGAGGTTTGGCTTTGTTGAGTGAACAGTATCATCAACTATATGGTAATGTCAATCCACGTGCGGATTTATTGAAAGCATTAATGATTAATGGCGCAAATGATTTAGGTAATCCGGGACCTGATTATTTACATGGTTTCGGTTTAATGAATGTGCAAAAATCTGTTCAAATGTTGAAGGATGGAAAATACATTCAAGACAGTGTAAGTAATGGCAATCAAAAAATATTTTCAATCACGGTTACTCCAAATACATCCCAACTAAAATTGACGCTTTGTTATATAGATATGCCTGCTTCTTCTTTAGCAAATGATGCTTTGGTAAATAACCTTGATGTAGAAGTGAAAGAACCCAACAATACGATTCATCATCCACTAATTTTAAAGTCTTCAATAATTGGCGTTGGCAACAACGCAATTGAAGGTGTTGATACTTTAAATAACACTGAGCAAATAGTCATCAACAACCCAACAACTGGAAATTATACAATAACAATTAAAGGTTCGTTGGTTACTACATCAAGTCAAAGATTTGCAGTTGCCTATGATTATATTTCGAGTGGTATTAAACTTAAATTTCCTGCTAAAGATGTTCCTGTTGCAGGAAATGACACAACAAGAATTTATTGGGATGCTTCGGATGATAACAATAACCCCATCAAGATTGAATACTCGGATAATGGTGGCAGTAGTTGGAATAACTTAGTGACCAATCTTCCTGCTACTCAAAAATATTTTACTTGGAATGTTCCCAATATTGTTACCTCCAATGCTGTTGTTCGTGTAACGAGAGGAAGCCAACAAGCTGTTTCGGGTGCCTTCACCATTGCACCACAACCAAATGTTCTATTAGATACCAATCAATGCCCTGGTTACATCAATATCTATTGGAACAATATCGTAGGTGTTAATAGTTATGAAGTGATGCAAAAGAAAGGTGCGAATATGCTTTCTGTTGCTTCTGTCAATGGAACTCATTATACATTTTCGGGCTTGGCATTAGACAGCACTTATTATGTTGCTGTTCGCCCAATAATAAATGGTACGAAAGGTTACCGGAGTATGGCTGTTATTCGTCGCCCAAATGATGGTAATTGCTTTGGAAGCATTTCTGACAATGATTTGATGATTGATTCTATCCTGAGTCCTCATTCAGGAAGAAAACTCACTTCAACAGAATTGAGTAACAATTCTAGTCTTTCTCTATCCATTAAAAATCTTGACAACAGTTCAGCTTCATTATTTAAACTAAGTTATAGTATCAACAATGGAAGTTGGCAAACACAAACTGTCACTAATCCAATGGCTCCCTTACAAAGCAAAAAGGTAAGTCTTAATGGATTAAATCTTTTGTCTTTTGGCTTTTACAAGATTCGTGTTGCTATAGAAAATATTCAAGGAAATGATGTGGTGAAATCAAATGATAGTGCAACCATTTATATCAATCAGTTAAACAACCCTTTAGTAGATTTACAAGCAGGCTTTAATGATGGATTTGAGAACGATTCTGTTTTTACCATAACTAAAGACACATTTGGATTTACAAACAATACTCATTGGGATTATCATTGTAATTCCACTCTTGGAAGATTAAGAAGTTATGTGAGCAAAGATGTGTTGATTGTTGGCAATGGTTCTTTGAGTTTGGATTTATTTCAAAATGGTACAGGAGAAAATTTTCTTACAGGCACGTTCAATCTTTCAGCTTATGACGCAGCTAATACAGAAGCAAGAATGGAATTGGATTGTAAGATTCATGGTCAACCTAAGTTTACAACAGGCAATCAGATATTTATTCGAGGTAATGACACAGCCAATTGGATTTCTGTTTTTCATTTTGATACAACTGCAACCAACTTAGGGTTTGTACAGCACACCGGCTCTATTTCACTCACCCATTTTCTTCTCCAAAACAATCAGCAATTCAGTTCCTCCTTTCAAATAGGGATAAATCAAAACGATACATCAGTTATTGCGATGAATGATTACGGTAATGGTTTGACAATAGATAATTTCAAACTCTACAGTGTGAGCAACGATTTGCAATTAGTAAGTGTGGTGTCACCAGATAATTTTTATTGCGACGTTGCAAATAATATTCCAGTGACAGTAAAAATTTACAACAGCGACAATCTGCCCCAAAAGAATTTCAAGATTCATTACCAATTGAATGGTGCTTCAATTATCACACAAGCCATCATTGATAGCATAGCTGCTAAAGACACTTTGTTGTTTACTTTTAATGTCAAGATTGCTCAGTTACTCGCCCCTCAGTTGAACAAACTTAATATTTGGTTGGAAGACACTTTGGACAGCTATCATACAAACGATAGTATATTGAATTACAAAATTAGGACACAAGCAATAGTAAAAGATTTCCCATCATTAAACAACTTTGAAAACAATTATGGTGATTGGTATGCTGATGGGAAAAACTCTAGTTGGGAGTATGGCAAACCAAATGGTGCTAAAATCAAAAACGCAGCTAGTGGACACATTGCTTGGGCAACAAGTTTGGAAGGAAACTACAACAACAATGAACATTCTTTCCTCTATTCTTCTTGTTACGACATAAGTAAAATGAGCAACCCTACTTTGAGTTTTAGTCTGACAACAGACATTGAAGACTGTGGCAATAATGTTTGCGATTACCTAAGTCTTGAATATAGTTTCGACGGTGTTTTATGGTTATCATTAAACCCACCCGGTGGAGGCATTATCAATTGGTTCAATAGCCCTAATGGTTGGAAAGGAACAGATTCTCGATGGAGAGTTGCAAGTGTATTTCTTCCAAAATCAACTAGTCCAATTCAGTTAAGATTTGTGTTTCATTCAGATGCTGGAACGAATAAAGATGGTGTGGCAATAGACGACATTCATATCTACGACCACTTGTATGGGATTTGCAATGAAAGTCCATTGAGAGTTACAAATTCAATGCAACACAACATTGCTCAAAACTTTGTAAACAATAATCAAATTCTAGGTGAAATAATTTCTTCAACAGCTGATACTGGAAGTCTTGAAAGTTATCATCACAATAATAGCTTTCAGCCTAATATCAAACAGTATTTCTTTCCAAGAAACTTTGTAGTGAATGCACCTCCATCTCCAATTTCTTCCGATAATTCAGTGGGTGTAAAATTGTTTATTACAGACGATGAGTTTCTGCAAATGATAAATGACAACAATTGCAACTCTTGTAATAAATCTCCAGACGTTTATCGTATGAACATGCTGGAATACACTGATGTTGCAGTTGAATATCTTGATGGCTCACTATTAAATAATTTGAGTGGGAACTACAGAACATTCGATACAATTAATATCAATTGGGTACCATACGATATTGGTTATTATGCTCAAGCAAGGGTATTCAATCAATCTGAAGTTTGGTTTCATTTATTTGCAACTGACCAATTCAATCAATCGGCTGACTTATTTCCAAATCCAATTGTAAATAATACTTTCACTGTTCAATGGATAGGAAAGCAAGGCGAAACATTCTCATTAGGTGTTTATGATTTGATAGGTAGAAAAGTGTATGAAATAAGCGGCACCGATGTTGATTATGACAACTTCTTGAACATCAATTTAGCACAAGTAGCATCTGGTATTTATGTAGTTAAACTCAACTCTTCTACAACTCAACTACAAAGAAAAATTGTTGTGAAGTAGTACGAACTCATTTCGCCATTGCTATTTCTTTTTTGTCTTTTGGCATCTTTTCGATAGCATATCGCAAAGCTGTTCTTGGCATAGTTTGCTTGTGCTTGCACACAAAATCGAAGACAATATTTTGATGAGCCTCAGCGGTTTCTTTCAATAGCCAACCATAACCTTTTTGCACTAAATCTTCCTTGTCGTGTAGGAGCAATGTTGCTATCTCTAAAATATCATCCAAGAATTTTCCTTGCTTTGCTGGTACAATCAAACTTACTGCTGCAGCTCTTCTTGACCAAATGTTTTTAGATTGTGTCCATGCTTTAAGCGTAGTGATTCTTTCTGGAAATTTTTCGATAAAACATCCAATTGTATGATTACACAATCCATCGCACATTGCCCAATTACTTACGTAATTCATCACCCAACTTTCCAATAGTGTCCAATCATCAGCAACAAATTTTTTTCGTTGTGCATATGCCCAATCGGTTGCAAAAACCATTTCTTCTTGATAGCCACTCTTCCAAAACTCATTGCAATATGCAAAAATGGTTTCCTTGCTTTCATGCTTCACAAGTTGGTAATATTTTTTTGACAAAGCACGTACAACAGGCGTCTTAATGCCGTATAATTTGATGCCTTCTTTAAAAAAACGGTGTGCTGATTGTTCAATCTCTTTGTTGGCAAGTTGAGTAAGTTCTGCACGTATTTGTTGAAGTAAATTGTTCATTGTTGATGTGAAAATAGATTTAGTTTAAGTCTTTATCCTGAGTTTTAAATGTTGTTGGAATATGTGAATTTAGTAGTGTCCATTTGTCAATCGATTGTTAAAACGTTAACAATGAGAATTGAAATGTAAATTGAAATTGATTTTCGCATTGGAGAACTGTACGAAGTACAATATTATTATGAAGAAATTAGTGGTTGTCTTATTGATACTAACCAAGGCAACTTTAGGATTAAGTCAAACAACTGTAACAGAGACGGCACATCAAATAGTGCAACTCAATCTCACCAATACTATTGAAATTGCTTTTACTAGTAATAATACTTCAATTGGAACTACGGTTACATTGCCATTTTCAAACGTAAATGATTATGCAAATGGTGTTGAAAGTACAGACCAAGAATTAAGTGTAAGTTCAAATAAACATTTTACAGTAACAGTAAATACTTTGTCACCGAGTTTTTTTGTTACCAATAATGGTGTCACTACACCTTCTAATATGCCTACATCTGTTTTGGCAATATTGATTGCTGCCAACAATACTGGTGGAACGATTGGTCAAGGTTTTTCTAATTCTACTTACAGTAGTTTATCTTCTACAGCAAGCAATCTGCTTACGGGTGCTAATAACGGTTACCTCGAAAAATTTGCCATCAAATACAAAGCAACTCCTGGTTTCATTTACCCATCTGGAGTTTATTCAACCGATGTTGTTTTTACTGCAACACAACAATAGAGCGTTTATTTTTTTAGTAAATCACGAATTTCTGTAAGTAGTTTTTGTTCTTCAGAAATTGTTGGAGGGGGTGGTGTTGTTTTTATATCTTCTTCTAACTTTTCCTTGGCTTTGTTCATTGCTTTTACAATAAGGAACATTACAAATGCTACCAAAACAAAATCAATGAATACGGTAATAAACTCACCATATTTTATGCATACTTCTTCAGCAATTACCTTACCATTTCCATCGATTTTTGCATCGCCTATCACATATTTCATGGCTTTAAAATCAACTCCAGTAGTTAGCTTGCCAATTATAGGCATTACAATGCCATCTATAAATGAAGTGACTAATTTTCCGAAAGCTCCACCCATGATAAAGGCTACTGCCATGTCAATAAGATTGCCTTTCATTGCAAAGGCACGAAATTCTTTAATAACGCTCATTAGAAACGATTGTGTTCTTGAAATAAATGTGTTCGGTTAAAAATAAGTAATCGTTTCCGTTTACTATAGTTTTTCAAAGATTTTTTCTAGCCTTTCTTTTTTCAAAATCTTTTGCCATTGTTTTCCTGTCGCAATTGTTCGCTCACCAACTCTTGCAATAAATTCAGTAACAACTTCATTCTTATTTACTTCAATTAAAGTTGCTGTAAAGATCACTTCATGCCCAATTAATGCTGGAGATTGATGCATAAGCTGTATGCCCGTGCCAATTCCTTCTTCATCTTCTTCTTTCATTTTCAATACAAATAATCGACCACTCCATTCAGAATCACGAGTCAACGCAAAGGTGGAGTAAACAGGATGAACAGTGCCAATTTCAAAACGTGCTATATCATCTTGTACAACTACATGACTGAAGCTTAATTCATCACCGACTTTAAATGGTTGAATCATGCAAGTAAATGAAAGTTAGATTTTATGAAAAGCTTGTTCGAGGTCATAAATAATGTCTTCATAGTTTTCAACGCCTATTGACAATCGAATCATTTTCTCAGTGATGGATAATTCTTTTTTGGTGTCTGCATCTACATCAGCATGAGTCATGGTAGCAGGGTGTTCTGCTAAGCTTTCTGTGCTTCCAAGACTTACAGCAAGTTTGATGAGTTTGAGATTATTAAGCACATGAAATGCTTGTTGTTCCCCTCCCTTTACATCAAACGAAATCATGGCGCCATTACTAAGGCATTGTCTGTTTTTTATGTAATAAAGATGTCCATCTTCTTCTTTCAAGTTTCCAAGAAAATAGACTCTTTCAACTTTAGGATGTTCATTTAAATATTCAGCAACTTTATTGGCATTGAAAGATTGAACATCCATTCTTGCTTTCAAAGTTTCGAGACTACGCATAAGCAACCATCCTGTATTGGGGCTAGCCATGTTTCCTAAAAATGTTCGTAATCCTTTTACTCGCTGAATTAATGCCTTAGAACCCAAACAAGCTCCTGCAATAACATCGCTATGTCCGCCAATGTACTTTGTAGCTGAGTAAAGAACTAGGTCAGCACCATGTTTCAATGGGTGTTGCCATAGTGGACCGAGATAAGTATTATCAACAGATAGGTAAACCTCTTTGTCTTTTGTAGAAAAGTGTTTACAAATCTCTTTGCTGCCTTCAATGTCAATTAAATCGTTTGTGGGGTTGGCAGGTGTTTCTATATACACCATCGCAAGTTTATCTGCTAAGCCTGACTGTGATACTAAGTCTATGATTGATTCTTTTGATTGTCCTACTTTAAACGATAAGACATGGATGCCAAATTTTGGAAGTATCTTCTTTATGAAATGATCGCTGCCACCATATAGTGGATTGCTAATCAAGACTAAATCGCCTGGCGACAAAAACTCTAAAAGAACGGTAGTAATTGCCGACATGCCACTTTCAAATACGGCACAATCTTCCGCTTCATCCCATAGTGTCAATCGGTTTTCAAGAATTTCAAGGTCGGGGTTATTGATGCGACTGTAAATGAGCCCAAGTTCTTCACCTGCATTTTTTTCTCTTAAACCATAAGCAACTTCAAAAAATGCTTTCCCTTCTTCTGCATTCTTAAACACAAAAGTGGAGGTTTGAAATATTGGACATTTAATAGCGCCTTCCGATAGTTCTGGTTTGTAGCCATAAGACATCATTAAACTTTCGGGTTTCATTTTTCTTTCCATAAAATTTTGAATTACGATTGCAAAACTAAAACATTGAGGTTATCTTAACGATGATTATTGTTAGTAGAACGATGAAATAATGGTGTTATTGTTGCCTTGATAGAAGCAATGTGTAGCCTAATACTAAACATAAGTTTAGCATTAGAAAGCCTTAAGCTGATGTTTGTTTAAGTTTAGTAAAAAAGCAGCATTGACTACTTGATGTACCCCAATATCTTCAACATGCTTTGTGGACTTTGTTCCTTAGCATAAAGCCAATCTTCCAAGTTGCCTTCTTTGTCATATTCCACCACAACGTGCTTTGGCGAAGGAATCATGCAATGCTTGATACCGCCATAACCCGCTAATTGGTCTTGATAAGCGCCTGTGTGGAAGAAGCCAATATAAAGCGGTTCCGAGCCTTTTTCTTTTTCAAGCTTTGGAAGGAACACGGCATTGATGTGTTCTTCGGAAGTATAGAAATCATGGCTGTCGCAAGTCAATCCTCCAAGGTGCACTTCTTGATATTCTTTGTCCCATTTATTGATGGGCAGGAGCAAGAACTTTTCGCCAATGCCCCAAGTGTCGGGTAGGGTAGTGATAAACGAACTATCAATCATGTACCAAATCTCGCGGTCGTTCTGCATCTTTTCATCAAGAATAGAATATACAACAGCACCACTTTCGCCTACTGTAAACGAACCAAACTCAGTGTAAATATTTGGCACTGCTACTTTGTTCTTCTTACATACCTTCTTGATGTTGCTAATGATTTCATTAGCCATGTAGGTGTAATCATAATCGAAAGCAAGGGAGTGTTTGATAGGGAACCCGCCACCAATATTCAAGCCATCAAGCTCAGGACAAATCTTCTTTAATTGGCAATAAAGATTCACCACTTTGTTCAATTCGCTCCAATAATAAATGTCGTCTTTTATGCCCTTGTTCATAAAGAAGTGCAACATCTTCAACTGAAAACGTTCATTCCCTTTGATTTTATCAATGTAAAACTCCAACACATCGCGGCTGCGAATGCCAAGACGTGAGGTATAGAAATCAAAACTTGGTTCTTCTTCCGAGGCTATGCGAATACCAATCTTCACCGGGTCTTTTGAGCGGATAGACTTCTTGTAATCTTCAAACTCGTTCTTATTATCGAGCACGGGAATTACATTCCTAAAACCTGCGTTGATGAGTTGCGCAATGTTGCGCGTATAGGTGCGGGTTTTGAAACCATTGCAAATGATGAAGGTTTCTTTATTGATTTTCCTTCTCTTAAACAACTGCTTGATGATTTCAATATCGTAAGCAAATGATGTTTCAAGATGCACATTGTGCTTCAAGGTTTCTTCTACGATGAAGGAAAAATGCGAGCTTTTGGTGCAATAGCAATAATAATACTCGCCCTCATACCTGTGCTTTTTGATGGCATCATTAAACAGCTTCTTCGACTTGGCAATTTGCATCCCAATCTTAGGAAGGAAAGTAAGTTTAAACGGCGTTCCGTATTTCTCAATAAGCCGCTTCATATCAAGACCATTGAAGCGCAAATAATTGTCGGAAACTTGAAATCCCTCCTGAGGAAAATCGAAGGTTTGTTTAACGAGGTCGGTGTAAGTATTGTTCATTAATAAATTGACAGCAAAAAGTCAACAAAAAATAACAGCTTGAAGTGTTCAAAAATAATCATTTGAACCATAGGGTGTCTGTTTTTTTTCTTAGTTGTTTTTAGTGCAAAGACAGAGGTACAATTCGCGCTCGTCATTGCGAGGAGGTACGACGAAGCAATCTATCGTGTGGTGTGAGATTGCTTCGTGCCTCGCAATGACGTGGTGGGGTGGATGATTAGGACGAAGCAGATGCTGATACAAAAAAATGAATTGAATATTCTTATTGTTTACTTTCGTCATGTGCAAGTTTCTATTTGTATAGTCAATTACAATGTCAAGTATTTTTTGGAGAAATGCATTCATTCTGTTTTGAAAGCGTCAAAAAATCTGAAAATTGAAATTATTGTTGTAGACAATAATTCAGTGGATGGCTCTTTGTCCTTAATAAAAGAAAAATTTCCTTCGGTAAAATTAATTGCCAACACCAACAATAAAGGTTTCGCTGCTGCCAACAATCAGGCTATAAAAATTGCTTCGGGTAAGTATATTTTACTTTTAAATCCCGACACAGTGCTACAGGAAGATACACTAGAAAAATCCTTCATCTTTATGGAAGCTAACAAAAATGCTGGCGCACTCGGGATAAAAATGTTTAATGGCGATGGAGATTTTCTACCTGAAAGTAAAAGAGGACTCCCAAAACCCTCAGTAGCATTTTACAAGTTGTTTGGCTTGGCAAAACTATTCCCTCAATCCAAAAAATTTGGACAATACCATCTCACTTATCTTGATAAAAATAAAAACCATGAAGTGGATGTATTGAGTGGTGCATATATGATGTTAAGAAAAGAAACTTTGGATAAAGTAGGTTTACTAGACGAGTCTTATTTTATGTATGGCGAAGACATTGATTTATCCTTTCGCATCAAATTAGCAGGTTTTAAAAATTATTATTTCGCCGAAAGCAGCATTATTCATTACAAAGGAAAGAGCACCAAATACGATGTACAAAATATCATCACCTTTTATAAAACAATGGCAATTTTTGCGACCAAACATTTTACTTCGAACAATTCAAGAGTGTTCTTGATTTTAATTCATTGTGCTATCATGCTGCGGGCTGGAGCTGCTTTAATTGCAAGATTTTTTAAACGATTTTTTTCCAGTCATTCTAGCAAGATTGAATTATAACTATTATTTCTAACAGCATAAGACGAAGACGCAATCTTCACCAAACTGTTTTGATAGGCTATGGAGAACGGAGCACGAGCACCCTTCCCACATTGCTTTGCTGCGTGCTCGCTAGCGGGTTTTTAAAAAAAATAGGGCAAAGAATTCAATCATAGTAACGCTATTTCAATTTAAAAAATAAGAATTTCCCCCCCCATTCCCCATCAAAAAAACATTCTCAATGCCATTGTTAATTGTAAGTGTGCTGAGTTCCTGAACTTCATGTCATTGTTAATTGTAAGTGGATTGAGTTCCTGAACTTCATGTCATTGTTAATTGCAAGTGGGCTGAGTTCCTGAACTTTATGCTATTGTTAATTGTAAGTGGGCTGAGTTCCTAAACTTTATGCCATTGTTAATTGTAAGTGGGCTGAGTTCCTGAACTTCATGCCATTGTTAATTGCAAGTGGATGGATACAGTTTATTCAAGAAATATTTTTATTAAAAACTATTTTGAATAGTAGTTTTTATTACCTTTATAATAGTAATCTATTTTTTTAAACTTTAAATCATTTCAATTATGGCTAAAAAAATCTTCCGCCTTTTAGTCAACACTTTCTTAAGCGTTACCAAAGGCAATTTTAAACTCGCATTACAGCTTGCTGTGTTTACCGACAATGCGCTTAATGCTGCCAAAGCCGATGCGGCAATCTTGGCACTTTACAATTTTTTTCATCCCCTTTTTGTTGCTTATCAAACGGTCTATAACGCTTGGAAAGAACAAACAGACATTTCGGAAGGAGGCACGCTTTCATTGAAACAATTGCTCAAAGGAATGGCTGATAAAGCAAACATTTGGGACACGGCAATCCTTAATTTTTATGGTGGCTTAAAAACAAATGCCAGTTATAAAGGCATTTTCGCAAATGGTCATAAACCCTTTTTGCGTGGTTCGCAAAAAGATAGGGTGGAAGCGGTGAAACAACTTGGCGATAAACTTACGGGCATTGCAGGGCTTGCTGCCACCAAAACCGATGTTGATAATTATTACGCATTGCTCAACGCTGCTTTTAACACTCACGGCGGGCAAAAAAGCACCAAAAGCATTAACAGCAAGGCTGTGGAAACCCAACGCCTCGAAGTGTGTTATGGCTTGCAGTATGTGCTTGGCGGATTGATGCAGAAATATTACAAAGACCTAAAACAAGCGGGTAGCTTTTTCGACATTTCAAAAATTCAAAGAGGCGAGCAAAACAAATGGGTGAAGAAGCTTTTGAAGCCAATGACCCTCCTCAATATTTTTGAAAGAACACTAGACCCTACCGATAAGGTGCGCATTAAAAACAACAAACTTGGTCCGCTACAATTTTTTTGTGCCAAGAATGCTGGAGATGCTGTAGGCGCAGTGTTTGTAACCGTAAATGCAGGTGAAGAAGTTATTCGCCCAATTCAGGATTTCGGCGATTTTGCCAACAATCATTTCTTCAACGTGTATAACCCCACCGATTTTGAAGGCAGTTATGAAGTAGAGCTGTTGTAAGATAAGTGTTTATGTGTTTTTGTTTCTTTGGTTTTTTGAAGGAATAATGGTTTCAAAAACACATAGCAACACAACAACAAAAAGACCACAAAGCATTGATGTTTTGTGGTCTTTTCTTAAATGAAACTTTATGTTTTAACAACTTAGCCGTATCTCAACAACCTTCTTTCGTCGTTTTCTTAATGCAAGGAGAGGAAAACAAAACGGGTGTTAGCAATTGAAGGATATTGGCATTGGGGTGTTGTTTAAATCTTTCTTTAAAAGGAAAAACTTCCACTCTTATGCTTTCTTGTTTTAAAGAAGCAAGGTATTTGTCGGCTATGCCCTCGGTTTGTTGTTTGCCATTGATGAAGAGCTTGTTGTCTTTTTTCTCCACCAAAAATCCTTCAAATTAATTCACCAATTTGTCTTTACTCAGCTTTTGAATTAATACCGATGCTTCGTCCACATTGTTATTGGCAGAAGGTGGCGTGTTGTTTTCTTTGTGGTTTTGTGCAAAGGCGGTGATAGTGCCCAATGCAATCATTGCAAGAATGAGGAAAGCGGTTTTAGTGCGCATGATGGAGTGGTTTTTAGGAGAAGACAGAGGGACAGTGCATTTGGTTTGAAAGCAACATTAAGAATACAATCAACCCAACAAGATTTAACAGTTTGCCTACCTATTTCTTTGTTCCAACAGCCCTTATCACAGCGCTCTTTCCATTGTGGTAAATTCCTTCTTCCAAATCAATCACCGCTTCTTCAAAGAGATGAAATTTGATGTTTGGAAACTCTGTGCTAATGGCATCGAGCGTGTAAAGCAATTCAGCATCTTTGGGTCCACCTGCCGAAGCATTTTGAGCATTATATGCAAGGTGTTTGACACTAAATCCTTCGATAATGAGGGTGCCTCCAGATTTTAAACTATAAACCAATCGGCGATGAAAAGATTTTCGAGATACTGCTGGCAAATGGGCAAATATCAATGCCACAGCATCAAAATTATAGTCGGCAAACTTCATTTCATTAAAATCACCCACTTTATATTGAATGGCTTTTTTGTGTTTAGCAGCCAAAGAAATTGCCTTTTGTTTTCCTTGAATACTTTGGTCGAAAGCCGTTACATCCCATCCCATTCTTGCTGCATACACCGCATTTCTGCCTTCACCTTCAAGCGGAAATAATATTTTTCCAGGCTTTAATAAACTCAGTTGTTCCTGAAGAAACAAGTTAGGCGTTTCGCCATAGGCATAGGTTTCATCAGCATAACGTTCATCCCATTTTTGCGTAGCGTTGTCGGAGTTCATCTTTGTGTATTGGTGTTTTTATTTCAATTAATGAAGCACTGCTTCTTGCAACATTTGTTCAGCATGCACTTTATTCCACAAGGCATATCCGCCCGAAAGATTAAACGTGTCGAACCCATGTTGTTGAAGAATTCTTTGCGCAAGATAACCCCGTTGACCCACTTCGCAGTAAACATAAAGTGTAGTTTGTGGTAATTCTTTCATTCGGTCTCTTAATTCATCCACAGGAATGTTGATGGCACCCGGAATATGTCCTTTATCAAACTCATTGACCGTGCGCACATCAATCAACGTAGCCCCCAAAGGCATTTCATCGGTGTTGTAAAAAGGAATCATGCGATGATACAAGATGTTTTCTGCAGTAAATCCTGCAATGTTCACAGGGTCTTTAGCAGAAGAATAAGGTGGTGCATAAGCATGTTCCCACTCAGTTAAGTCATATACTGTTCCTTCTCTACGAATTACTTCCGAGAGCATTTCAATGCGCTTGTCCACACCATCAAAACCAGCTATTTGCGCACCAAATAGTTTTCCGTTTTCAGGGTCGAATACCAAACGAATAGTCATGGTTTGTGCCCCAGGATAATAGCCTGCATGAGAACCACTAATCGTTGTGGAAGTAACAAATGGAACCTGCGCACGCTTCATGAATTTACCCGCCATGCCTGCAGTAGCAATCGTCATGTCGAAGAGTTTTACGATTGCGGTATTGATAGAACCTTGCCAACTATGACGATTTCCATGCACAATATTATCAGCACAAATTCTTCCTTGTTTATTGGCAGGACCAGCAAGGTATGTTGGCATCACTTGTCCTGTTATAGGATTTGGGAATTCAATAGCATCGCCTACTGCATAAATGTCTTTGTTGCTTGTTTGCAAATAGTTGTTCACTAAAATGCCTTTGGAATTACCAAGACTTAAACCTGCTTCGGCAGCCAATTTACTATCGGGTCTTACGCCAATAGAAAGGATAACCATTTCGGTTGTCAATATTGTTCCATTGTTGAGATGAACGAGGATGGAATTGTCATTTGATTCAAAACTTTCAACGGCAGTATTAAGTTGGAGGTCAATGTTTTTTGTGCGTAAATATTGTTGGGCAATTGCAGCCGTTTCAAAATCTACAGGAGCTAATATTTGGTTCCCCATTTCTATTACCGAAACCTGAATGCCAAGATGATGAATGTTCTCTGCCATTTCCAAACCAATGAAACCTGCACCAACTACAACAGCATGTTTAATGCCTTTAGTTACTAAGTGTTCCTTAATCCTATCCGTATCATATACATTTCTCAGCGTGAAAATACCAGGAAGATCAATGCCAGGCAAAGGTGGACGAATAGGTGCTGCACCAGGCGACAAAACAAGCTTGTCATAAGTTTCTACATAATCATTTCCTGTAATCAGGTTCTTGACCAACACCTTTTTTTGATCAGCGTCAATGGAAAGCACTTCTTGTTTTATCCTTACATCTATATTAAACCGTTGACGGAAAGAAGCCGCTTTTTGAACAAACAATTTATTGCGATCTTGAATGACATTGCCAATATAATAAGGCAGCCCACAATTGGCGTAAGAAATAAATTCTCCTTTCTCGAATAAAATAATCTCTGCAAATTCATCATTTCTACGAAGACGTGCCGCTGTACTTGCACCCCCTGCCACTGCTCCTACAATTAGATATTTCATTTGGTTTTTAAACTTTAGGATGCAAAGATGATGGGTATCAACAAGGAGTTTGGTGATTAAAGTAACAAACCACAATAAGCAACATCATTTCTTTCTAAACTGCAAAACCTTAAATTCTAAATCCTAATTTCTAAAACTTTACTTGAACACTAGCTTTAGGAAAAAGGAGATGATGTCACTTGCTCTTATCCATCACATTCAAAAGCCCATCACGAAAAGAATCATCGCAAAGCTGCCAAAACATAATGCCGCCAAGATGTTTTTGAATTGCATACTTTGTTTTGAGCGAAATAGAACGTTGGTCATCGTAAGTAGCTAATAACCTTCTTTGTTTATTGATTGCGTAAGGCGCCTGTGCCACTTTATCCCAATGAACCTCAAACCCATTGCCTTTTGAAAGAGAATCTTGATGGTGTTTCCATGAAAAGCCATGCTCGAAATGTGCAGGCTGATAGAGGTCAACAGGATAACCACTATCCACTTGAAAATACCTTCCATAAAATGCTGCACCAATGATCAACTGTGCAGCAGGAACGCCTGCTTTCAACATCATTTGAACGGCATTGTCAGTAGCTTCTTTTTGATGCGGTGTAGCAAAGAGTGGGGTATGATGTCCACTAAACTTACTATATCCATGCACCAAGTCATAAGACATGATATTGATGAAGTTGGTGTATTTCACCACCTTTTTCCAATCAACAGAAGAGTCTATGTAAGTCGTAAAACCACCTGCAGCGAAACTAAGTTGGAAGGATGCACCATTCACTTCCCGAATCTCTTTCAATAAACCCGTCAAATTATCCCGATCTTCTTTTCTATAAGTATGTCCGGGAAAACCCTTGATAGCAGGATATTCCCAATCAATATCAATACCATCCGTTTTGAAATAATCGGACAGTTCTTTAACAGATAATGCAAATTCTTTTCTGCCAACTTCGGTATTAAATACTTCGGAACAAGTGCCACAGCCACTCCATCCTCCAAGCGATAGCATGACTATCAATAGTGGGTTACGTTGTTGTTTTAACGTCATCATACGTTGAATGGTAGCGCTATCTGCCGCTGAACCAATCTCAAATTTATTACCCTTTAAATGTCCGAAGCAGAAAATAAGATGCGTGAGTTGCTCTATTTTAAAACTATCAATTGCAGTTGGAGAACCACTATAATAGCCAATAACACGAAACGTGGAATGATTAGTTTGCGATTGAACTTCTGGTATAAATCCAATGAGTGTGAACAAAAAAACGTGGAGGAACATTTTCATGGTTTCGAAGATAATTCTTCCCATTAATTTCTTAGATTTTCAATTCTAAAACATTGAAAAGAACGTATATTTGAAACGTTACAGACTCAACTGAAATTGATTGAGTTGTTTTGATTACTGCTTTTCCTTTTTTATGACATCAAGAAGAACCTTTATAAAGTTTTCGGCATTTAGCGCAGCCTTATTATCTGTTGGAAAATCAATGGGTAGTCCACGTCTTCATACTTCATCAGAAAAACCAATTGTACTTTCTACATGGGAACATGGATTAGCAGCCAATGAAGATGCCTGGAAAATATTATCAGCAAATGGCAAAGCCATTGATGCCGTGGAAAAAGGGGTGATGAACACCGAAGAAAACTTAAAGAATCAAAGTGTAGGACTTGGCGGATTACCTGATAGAGATGGTCACGTAACACTCGATGCTTGCATTATGGATGAACTAGGCAATTGTGGAAGCGTCTGTTGTTTAGAACATATCAAACACCCTATTTCGGTCGCAAGAATGGTGATGGATAAAACTCCGCATGTTATCCTTGTAGGAGATGGCGCTTTGAAATTTGCACTCAATCATGGTTTTACTAAAGAAACCTTTGATAGAACACCGGAAGCAGATAAAGCATGGAAAGAATGGTTGATAAAGGCTCAATACAAACCCATTATCAATGTAGAAAATCATGACACGATTGGTATGATAGCTTTAGACGCAGCAGGAAATCTTTCGGGTTCATGCACTACAAGCGGACTTGCTTATAAAATGCACGGACGTGTAGGCGATTCACCAATTATTGGAGCCGGACTGTTTGTAGATAATGAAGTAGGAGCAGCAGCAGCAACAGGAACAGGTGAAGAAGTGATCCGTGTTTGCGGTTCGCATACGGTGGTAGAAATGATGCGAGCAGGACATTCACCCGAAGAGGCTTGTCGTATTGCGGTGGAAAGAGTTTCTAAAAGCCCGAAGAACGTAAAGGAAATGCAAATTGGATTTATTGCTATCAACAAACATGGAGAGTTTGGCGGTTATGCCCTTCAAAATGGATTCAACTTTGCAGTGCATTCCAATAAGATTAATAATGAGTTGTGCGACGCCAAACATTTGTGGTAAGCAATCTTGACTGTTCATGAATAATTCCATCCTCGAAATAGCTTGTTTTAATCTTGAATCGGCCATTATTGCTGCAAAAGCGGGAGCTTCAAGAATTGAGTTTTGTGAAGATTATTCCATTGGAGGCATCACCCCTTCTTATGAAGACATCTTACAAGTAAAAGCACAAGTAAACATTCCGATGTTTGTCATGATTCGTCCAAGGGGTGGCAACTTTATTTATACTGAGGAAGAGTTTGAGGAAATGAAACAACAGCTAGAATGGTGCCAACAAAATAAGATAGATGGCGTAGTCTTTGGCATATTGACTACAGATAGTAGGGTTGATGAAACTCGTTGCTATATTTTAGTTCAATTAGCAAAACCCATGAGTTGCACCTTTCATAGAGCATTTGATGAAGTAGAAAATATTGCAGATGCTTTAGAAACTGTTATTCGTTGTGGTTTTGACAGGTTGCTGACCTCAGGTCAAAAAACAACCGCAATAGAAGGTGCTATCAACATTCATCGTTTAATGGAACAAGCTAGTAAAAGAATTGTAATGATTCCTGGTGGTGGTGTGAGACCAGATAATATTTCAGAGTTAAAAAATATAACAGGGGCAACAGAGTTTCATTCTGCCGCTCTTAAAAAATACCAAAAGGTAGCAGACAGAAATATTATTCAGGATCTTTTACAAAGGTTAGATTGATGTCGAATCAAAAAGAGGAGCAAATTGTTGTTGAACACTCAATTACATCGCAGCTACCAAATCTGCCACCAAACCCGCAAGTTTTGGAGCAGCTGCATTAGCTGCTTCAAGCACTTCTTCGTGCGAGATAGTATTTAGTTCATCCCGAATGCCAAGGTCTGTCACCACACTTGCTGCAAATACATTCATGCCACCATGACGTGCAACAATTACTTCAGGAACGGTGCTCATACCTACCACATCACCACCAATAATATGAAGCCATTTATACTCGGCGCGGGTTTCAAAAGTTGGTCCTTGCAAACCAATATAAACGCCATCATGAACTTTCAAATCTTTTGCTTTTGCAATTTCTTTTGCTTTTGCAATTAAAGCTAAATCATAAGGTTCGCTCATGTCCTGAAACCTTACTCCAAGGCGCGCATCATTCTTGCCGCGCAAAGGATGTTCGGGAAACAGATTGATATGATCGTGAATAATAACCAAATCGCCTACTTTATAAGCAGTATTCATGCCGCCCGCTGCGTTTGAAACCACCAATGTTTGCACACCAAGCGCCTTCATCACCCTCACAGGAAACGTAACTTCCTCCATGGTATATCCTTCATAATAATGAAAACGACCCGCCATCATCATCACCTCTTTACCACCCAATTTTCCAAAAACCAATTTTCCTGCATGTCCTTCAACCGTGCTCACTGGGAAGTTGGGAATAGTGCCATAAGCAATTTCAGTTTCGATGGTCACAGCATCAATTAACCCACCCAACCCACTGCCAAGAATAATACCCACTTGTGGTTGTGTATTGATTTTAGATAGAATAAACGCTGCGGTTTCCTGAATTTTATCGAATAAAGTCATGTTACTAAAAAATATGGCGGCAAACCTAAGGTAAAATCTAAAATTATAAATCCGAAATCATAAACCTGTTCACACCGAATTGTCTAATTGTATAATACCCATTACTTTTGCTAAAACCAGTTTCCTGTAATTATGGCAGATTTGCTGCAGAAAGATTTAGATGAAACAAGGCAAGGAGAAGCGTATGCTCCATTTGTCGAAGACCCTAATCAATACCCTAAGAAATTTTACATCGAGAGCTATGGTTGTCAAATGAATTTCAGTGACAGCGAGATAGTAGCTTCAATTCTTCATGAAGAAGGTTTTGGTGCTACGCGCAACTTTGAAGAAGCCAATTTAATCCTCCTCAATACCTGTTCTATTCGCGAAAAAGCAGAACAAACAGTTCGCAACCGGCTGACAACTTTTCGCAAATTGAAAGATAAACGTCCAGGAACATTGATAGGTGTTTTGGGCTGTATGGCTGAGCGATTGAAAGCAAAATTCTTAGAAGAAGAAAAGCTAGTGGACATTGTAGTAGGACCAGATGCTTATCGCAGTTTGCCACAATTGATTAGCGATGCCGAAGGCGGACAAAAAACAGTAAATGTGTTGCTTAGTCGCGATGAAACTTATGCTGATATATCGCCAGTTCGTCTAGATAGTAATGGAGTGACTGCATTTGTAAGCATCATGCGTGGATGTAATAATATGTGTACATTTTGCGTGGTGCCGTTCACTCGTGGACGCGAACGTAGTAGAGATGCTGAAAGTATATTGGCTGAGTGTCAAGACCTTTTTGAAAGAGGTTATAAAGAAGTTACACTGCTTGGTCAAAACGTAGATAGTTATTGGCATGGTGAAGTGACTTTTGCATTGTTGTTGGAAAGAGTTGCTCAGATTTCATTATTATTAAGAGTTCGTTTCAGTACTTCACATCCCAAGGACATTACAGATGATGTATTAGAAACAATGGCTAAATACCATAATATTTGTAAATACATACATCTACCTGTGCAAAGCGGAAATACTCGTGTGCTTAGTATGATGAATCGTACTTATACCAGAGAATGGTATTTGAATAAAGTGAAACGCATTCGCGAAATCATGCCCGATTGTGGTTTAAGCACGGATGTTATATCAGGTTTTTGTACTGAAACAGAGGAAGAACACAATGACACCCTTAGTCTTATGGAACTATGCCGTTTTGATATGGCGTATATGTTTTCTTACAGTGAGCGACCAGGAACTCTTGCCGAAAGAAGATTTGAAGATGATGTACCTGAAGATGTGAAAAAACGCAGGCTCGAAGAAATCATCAAACTGCAAAATGGTCATAGTCGTGAAAGTTATCTAAATGATATTGGGAAAACCTTTGAAGTTTTGATAGAAAGCAATAGCAAACGCAGCGACCTTCATTGGGCTGGAAGAAATACACAAAATAAAATGGTTGTCTTTCCCAAAGGGAATTACCAACTTGATAAAGGACACTATGCAATTGTAATCATTCTGGATGCCACTTCTGCCACTTTGATTGGAACAATTGTTGCATAGCCACAAAAAAGTAAAAAAATGGATATTCAGAGTATCAAAAACAGGTTTAGTATCATAGGTAATGCACCGGCACTCAATCATGCATTGAATACTGCAGTGCAAGTAGCTGGAACTGATTTGACTGTATTAATAGTTGGAGAAAGCGGAGTAGGGAAAGAAGTTTTCTCGCATATCATTCATATGCTTTCTGCGCGTAAACACAACCCTTTTATTGCTGTTAACTGTGGTGCTATTCCTGAAGGAACGATTGATAGTGAATTGTTTGGACATGAAAAAGGAGCTTTTACAGGTGCAGTGGATAGCCGTAAAGGTTATTTCGAAACTGTAGGTGGGGGCACTATTTTCTTAGATGAAATTGGAGAAATGCCTTTGGGAACACAAGCGCGTTTGCTTCGTGTTTTAGAAACAGGTGAATTTATTCGTGTAGGTTCATCAAAAGTGCAGAAAACAGATGTACGTGTTATAGCAGCCACCAACAAAGATCTTTTAGAATTTACGCAGCAAGGCAAGTTTCGCGAAGACCTATATTATCGTTTAAGTACTGTGCCTATTCGGGTGCCTTCATTAAGAGATAGGAAAGAAGATATTCCTTTGTTATTCCGAAAATTCGCTTCCGATTTTGCCGAAAAATATAGAACACAATCAGTACAATTAGATGCAAGTGCCATGCAATTGCTCGTAAATTATGGCTGGTATGGCAATGTTCGTGAATTGAAAAATATTGCGGAACAAGTTTCTGTTCTATCTATCAATAAAATTGTTGGTGCTGAGAGTTTACAACCGTTCATTCCTCAAAATCAGCAACGTGGACTTTCCCTTTTACCAGCCTTAAGCAATCAAAGTGGAAAAAATAATCCGCTTTCAGATACAGAAAGAGATATATTGTATAAGCTCTTTTTTGAATTGAAGAAAGACATGAACGATATGAAGCAATATATTTTCGAAATGTCGCATCATCAAGGTTTTGGAGCTGCATCAATGCCTGAAAGCATGATGCCAACCTATATTCCTTCGCAAGAAACAAGGAATATTACTCCTGTAAATATTGGCAACAATACACCTTATTTAGTAAGTAACGAACCTCATAAAGTAGACCATCATGAAGACGTGGAAGAATCTTTAATGCTTTCCGACCGTGAAAAAGAATTTATCATCAAAGCGTTGAAAAAACATAAAAGTCGCCGGCGAGATGCTGCCAATGAATTAGGCATTTCTGAAAGAACACTTTACCGTAAAATAAAAGAATATGAAATTGCAGAATAAGAAAGTCAACTTAAATTTTGTGAGCTTTCTACTCTTAATTTTTTTTTCTAGTTGCGGAGTATATAGTTTTTCAGGTGCGTCTATTCAAGGTAAAACCCTCAACATGCACACCCTCGAAAATAAGGCACCCAATGTTGTTCCGAGTCTTAGTTCAAATCTTACTGTAAAAATAAAAAGTAGAATCCTTTCTCAGTCTGGTTTAGCACCTGTAAATACTGAAACATCGGATTATGATATTTCTGGTGCTATCAATACTTATCAGGTTACAGTTTCTGGTGTTTCAAGTGGATCTGCAGCTTCGCAAAATCGTTTAACTATTGGTGTTGAAATAAAATTTAAGAATAGACTCGACGAAAAGGCTTCTTTTACACAAACTTTTAGCAGATTTGCAGACTTTCCTGCAACACAATCATTACAGGCAGTGGAAACACAATTGATTGAAGAAATAGGAAATCAGTTGGCAGATGATATTTTTAATAAAGCTTTCGTAAATTGGTAGTGTGAAATAAATTTATGGACAAATCAGCGTTGATTACACAATGGCTTAATAAGCCTGATACCTTCACGGAGAACGACAATGAGGAACTCACTAATCTCATTGGTAAATACCCCTATTTTTCACCTGCTAGATATGTAGAAGCAGCCAATAAACATAAGCAGCTTCCTTTTGAACCTAGCATGATGAGTACCATGCAGTTATTTCAAGGCAACTGGCTGTTGTTTTACGAATACCTTGATGCTTGTGAAGTTTTTTCAACAAAGAAAATAGTTGAATTTACTGCGCCAGAAAACGAAAATAATTCTAGTACACCTGTATTACAATCGGAAAGTCCAGAAATAGAAGAAGCAACAATTATGGAAGCCTTTGTTCCTAATGCTACTCAACTTGCTACACATTCCGAAATTATTCCAGTGGAAGTAATGGCACAAGGTCAGCCACTTGAAGAAGTTCCTTTTACGTCACATCCATCTCCAGAAAATAAAGAACAAATTATTGAAGTAAAACAAGAAGCCATTGTGCCTGATGTTTTGCCTGAAATAAAACATGTAAAAGAAGTAAAACAATCGGATGACTTGCTCAAACCTCTATATTCCGAAGATTATTTCTTGTATCAAGGTATAGAAATTCCAGAAAATAACACTCCTAATAAAGAAGAGTCTGCAATAGATAAGTCTTTGATGGTAATGATGAGTTTTTCGGAATGGTTGATGCATTTTAAGACTCAAAACGAAAGAGATAGACAAGAAAAAGAAGATAAAAAGGCCATCAAATCCATGTGGCAAAAAGAAAAGTTAGCCGCAGCTTTAGAAGAAGAAAATGAAGTAATTCCTGAGAATGTTTTTAACATGGCTGTTAACTCTATTACAAAGGAAGATGACCTTGCTAGTGAATCACTTGCAGATGTTTTGCACAAACAAGGTAAGTTGGATAAAGCGATAGATATGTACAAGAAATTAAGTTTGCACAATCCTCAAAAAAAGGCTTACTTTGCCGCCAAAATAGATCAGATAAATAAACAAATAGAATCATGACAACCATTTTAACCGTATTGATAATTATTGCCTGCTTAGTGTTAGCATTCTTTGTATTAATTCAAAACCCAAAGGGTGGGGGATTAACAGGTGCTTTCGGAAGTATTGGCAATCAGGTAATGGGGGTAAAGCAATCAGGTGATGTAATGGAAAAAGGAACTTGGGTTTCTATGGGTATAATTGCAGCTATATGCATTGTTTGTGTGGTTTTTTATTCTACTCCTAAAGAATTTCAACAAGCTAAGCCTGCTAAAAACGCTCCTGCACAACAATCAGCACCTGCAGGTAAGAAATAATAAATACATATTCTAACATTCAAATTTTGCTTCGCAAGAAAGAAATTCCAAATTCCACAAGGAGTTTGGAATTTTTGTTTTTAATCTAATTGAAACCATAAGTCAATTTATATCTTTGGCGGTTTATGACGTACGTGCAAAAAGCAGTTGCTCAACTTCGATGTTTCCTAAACATTTACCTATTTGGGCTTTTGTTCTTCTGTGTTTTTCGTGTCCTCATCGTAGTAACCAATCTCGAACAACTTAATTCAATTGCCGAACACCAAACAAGTCTGTTACTACAGGCTTTTGGGATGGGTATTCGATTTGATACCGTCATTTCTTGTTACTTTCTTTCCTTGCCTTTGTTGGTTTGGGGAGTTTTGTTTTTATTGAAAAGACTCAATAGCTTTTGGCTGAGAGCGGGTTATGTATTTATAGGCATCTTGTTTCCGGTTGGTTTTTTCATTTGCAGTGTAGATGTTCCGTTCTTTCATTATTTCTTCACCCGATTGAACGATACTATTTTCAATTGGATGGGGCATGCAGGATTTGGATTTAGAATGGTATTAGACGAGCCTCGGTTCTTCCTGTTCTTTTTCGTTTTTCTTGTTATAAGTGGACTTTATCTCTGGCTTTTAAAGAAAATAAGAAAGCGACACGAGCAATATTTACCATCTAAGTTTGAGGTTCGGTCAATGAAACAAACCGAAATCATGATAGTTGCTTTTTTGTTATTGCTTGCCTTAGATTTCTTGGGCATTAGAGGAAGAACAGCTGAAAAATCGCCTATTTTAGTAGGCACTGCTTATTTCTCTAACAATCCTTTTATCAATCAATTGGGGTTAAATCCTGTATTTACCTTGCTAAGAAGCTGGTTAGATAGCAATGACCCTCAAAACCGTGACTTACATTGGTTGGATGAACAAGATGCCTTGAAAACCATGGCGCAAATGTTGCATCATGACCCTACTTACCATACTATTTCTCCCATTGCAAGAATGCAATACAACGAAGCAATTTGTAAAGGAAGAAATGTGGTGCTGGTAATAATGGAAAGTATGTCGGCGGCAAAGATGAATCGCTTTGGTAGCAAAGACAATATCACTCCTTTTTTGGATAGTTTGGCCAATGTTTCTTGGTCGTTTGACAGCATGTTTAGTGCCGGGTTACATACCTACAATGGTATTTATTCTAGTCTCTTTGCGCATCCTGCTTTGATGAAAAAGCATACCATGGAGTTGGTTACGATTCCACGGATGGCGGGCTTTCCCAATACTTTGAAAAGTAAAGGCTATCATACCATTTTCTTCACTACCCACGATGAAATGTTCGACAATATGTCGGGCTTCTTATCGGCTAATGATGTGGAAACGATTGTGGGAGAAAAGGATTATCCATCTGCTGAGATTAAAAGTACCTTGGGCGTGCCCGATGAATTTATGTTTCGGTTTTCCATTCCTAAATTGAATGCGCTTTCTGCTAAGGGCAAACCGTTTTTTGCTGCTTTCATGACTGGTTCCGACCATGACCCTCACATCATTCCTACAGATCATGGCTTTGTTCCTCCTAAGAAAAAAGAGTCTTTGCAAATAGTGGCTTATGCCGATTGGTCTTTAAGGAAGTTTTTGGAATATGCTTCCCAACAAAGTTGGTACAACCATACCGTTTTTGTGTTCGTTGCCGATCATGGTGCCAATTGGGGCGACAATACTTATGACATAACGCTTAGTTACCATCATATACCTTTTGTGGTGTTTGCACCGGGCATTACTATGGCAAAATCTTTCCCTCAATTAGCTTTGCAAACCGATGTGTTCCCTACCGTAACGAGTCTTGTTACCGATTCCTTTATCAACAATAGTTTTGGCATTAATTTGTTTAAGGAAAAGCATGACTGTATTGTTTTTTCTGCAGATGATAAGTTGGCTTGCATGAATGACAGCTTGCTTTACTTCTTTAGAACCGATGGCGGTGAAAAACTCTATCGTTACCGACACAACGACTTGACAGATTATTCAACTCAATTCCCTCAGCAAGCCAAGCAAATGCGTCACAATGCTTGTTCTTGGCTGCAAACCTCGCAATGGCTTTTAAAGAACGAGCAAACAAGATTGCGCTAAGCTTATTTTTAACACTGCTTTTCTTCAATCCCTTAATAACTTGGCAGCAACAATAGCAAGATGAAGCTAAAGAATATTAAGTGGCAAATTAAGTATGCAATGCAGTTTTTTCCGTTTACGGTCAACACGTTCTTGTGTGCCTTTGCTTCATTGTTTGCTTACAAATTGCTTTATCGAAAAATGCCGAAACCCGATGAAGACCCTGCGCCTTTTTATCCTTTCATTTTGTTGATGGCTAAAATGGTTTTTTGGTTTGTGTTGGGTATTGTGGCTTTAAGTGTACTCAGCACGTTTGCCACTTGGCTCTATTTTCTGTGGTTGAAAAACAAGAAAGGAATTGGCTTGCAGCTTCGCTTCGAAAGAGATGTTCATCGAAGCAGTCGTATGTATGTTGAGGCTTCTATTGAAAAAGTGCGCCGTCCTTTTTTGGGTTTCATTAAAGGAAGATTGGTGTATGACCATCAAGAAATGACAGATAGTTTTAGCCTGCTATCCAATACAAGAAAGGAAAATAGCTTTTGGCGTTCGGCTATATCGGGTAAAAACCGACTTTCATTGCCCGACGTAAAAGAGTATGATTTAAAGCAGGGCTTTGTGTTTTTTGAAGATATGCTTCGCTTGTTTTCATTAGCAGCTACCCAGCCTTTAAAAGGTCATTTTTATCAATCACCCCAACAAACCTCCACCAATGATGTCTTTGTTTTTCCTAAGAAAACCGAAAACATGGATGTGCGCATTGAACACATGCGCCCGGTAGAAGGGGAACCACTGAGTTATAAAGACTTTGAAGCCGGTGATGATGTGCGCCGAGTGGTTTGGAAGATTTATGCCAAGAATCGAGAACTCATGGTGCGCATTCCTGAACGCTTCGAGCCTTATGCTTCGCATCTCTATTTGTACGCAAGTTTTCACGTGGCTCAAAAGCTTGAGGTTGAAGGCAATTCTTTTGCTAAAGAAATGTTGAACTACTATAAAAATGCCGTGTGGAGTGTTCATCAAATGTTAGGTAAGAAAGATTGGGAAATGCGGTTTGTCCCCGATCAGCAATTCAATATTCCTGAGCAGTTAGACAAAGAAGAAAGAAC
The DNA here is from genome assembly GCA_903853805.1 of uncultured Bacteroidota bacterium. Classification (GTDB taxonomy): domain Bacteria; phylum Bacteroidota; class Bacteroidia; order Chitinophagales; family Chitinophagaceae; genus JAFIGV01. Next base: position 2,780 of record CAINUN010000094.1, on the reverse strand, counting down.
TGCGCGCATCATCAGCAATTCCGAGTGGCAAAGCAACTTGTCGCTCAGTCATTATTTTCAGGCAAAACAGGGTAGTGTATTGTGCATTTCTTCCTTAACCCCTGTTGCCGAAGTGCAACAATTATTGCAAAATACTGATAGTTCCACCGTTATTTATTTTGCCAAATGCACCCGTGTGTTTCATCATTTTGTGGCTTTAAATTGGTTGAAGCGCCTATTGTTTCTTCCGCCCAAAGACCGTTTGCAACGCATGAAGTCACGTTGGGTTTTCGCTCCTTATAGGCTTAAAATCAGAAGCCAAGAGCGTGCTATAGAAAAACTACTGAAAGAAAGCCATGCGGTTTATGAAGTCCTTTAATAGGGCTTACTTAAAAAAGGCTTGTTAGCAGTGCGCTATCAAATGCTTCCAAACTCTTTAGTTTATGGTCTGCCAATTCAAATTTTGGGTTCTGATAATTGGCTTCGTCGGGCACTGCCACCACCTTCATTCTTGCTGCTTTGCCTGCTATCAATCCATTAATAGAGTCTTCAAGCACCACACATTGCAGCGGACTGCTGCCAAGGTTTTCGGCACATTTTAAAAACACTGCGGGATGGGGTTTGCCATAATGAACCTCGTCTGCTGAGGTGATGCAATGAAAATATTCCTTCAATTGAAAGTGACTAATCAGTGCATTTATCATTCTTGATGCTGAGGAAGAAGCCAAACCCACTTTATAGCCGTTTTCATGAAGCATTTGCAGGCTTTCGAGCGCGCCTTTCATGATGCTTGCTTGGGTTTTTGAGGCGGCAATGATTTCGTCGAGTATTTCTTCGGCAATAGCATGGGCACTAGCGCCCTGCCAAGGATATTTTATAGCCCAATAATCCGTCACTTCAAAAATGCGCAAGCCCGTGGTTTCTTTAAACTTTTCTTGGGTGATGGGAATGCCGTGTTTCTTAGCCACTTGCAGCATACACTTGCCCCAAAGTGGTTCGGTATCGAGCAGCAAGCCATCCATATCATAAAGTACAGTCGTTATCATGTTTTAGTCAACTTCTTTTAAAGAAGAGGTGCAAATATCTTTCCTGTAATCCTTTTCTGCTGATTTATTTTTATTGAAAATGAAATAGCGCAAGCCTTTATTCATGCATTATTAATCCTATTTGTTGTGTTATTGACGCATCTTGCACCATTATTGACGCTCATTCATGCATTTTAAATCCTATTTGTTACGCTATGGACGCATCTTGCATCTATATTTGTCGTTATGTATGAGCTATTTACGCTGCTCTATTCATTATTACTCGTTCTTGCTGTTCTAATAATCGTTCTCTACACACTATTGACGCATCTCGCTGTTCTATTGATCGATCTGTACACATTATTGACGCATCTTACTGCGTTAAGAACCCATCTTGCATCAATATTAGTCGTTATGTATTTGCTATGGACGCATCTCTCTCTACTATTTATCAATCTGTACACTTTATTGACGCATCTCACAGTTCTATGTATCGTTCTCTCACCATTATTGATGCCTCTCTCTCTGCTATGTATCGTTCTCTCACTATTATTGACGCTTTGCTCAATGTTATTTACTCTTCTCTATGTTCTAGGTATCGATTGTGCACCATAATTGATGCGTTTTGATGGGTTATGTATGCTGCTGACAGTTTTATTTAGGCTTATTTACTGAAGAAGTATCGTTCTCTCTTTGTTTTATATACCTATCAAAACGGTATGCCTTGGTGTTGGCTTCCTGTTATTGCTTCTTCAGTAAATTGTTTGTATAATCAAAATTAGCAGAAGGAAAGTCAAGATTATTGATAGGTTTAAATTATATTGTAAATTATTGTCATTCTCTTTCACAAGCTGGCTCACTTTCTGCAAACGCTTTACTGTTTAGGAATGATGATGCTTCATAATAATTTCTAAATGTCAAAACCTGAAAATCACAGAACATCACATTTCCAATACCTCCTAACATTCTAAATGTCAAGAATAACTCAAATGGATTATCTGGTAAACAACTCATTTTCTTTACACCATACGAACATACCCATTGATTTTCTTTTAAAAATACCTGACCTAATGTTACACCGTGAAGCGAACTTATATGCCACTCATTTTCCTATCTGTTATATTGTTTGGACACAAGAAGGCATGAATAGACCACACATAATACAAATCGTCTGTATTATCGATAAGAAATGAATTACTAACATCATACACTTCAACGTTATTAAGGGATAACATTGAACACTTTTTATCAAGTATTCCACCATTTGAAATAACATTATTTGTATAAGGAAGACCTGTGGCGATATCAACATACCAATAATACCCTGAGTTATATCGTTGTGATATTTTGATATCTTTTGTTCCAGTTTGGGTTATCACTCTTAGTGGTCCCCAAACAGAAGTTTGAATTCGAAGATTATTAGCTATATCATTATATCCTGTACCATCATAAGAAATAGAATTCACAAAAATATTGTCTGATACCGTGTTCGCATACCTTAACTCATAAGCTACAAGAGCAGAAGTACCATCCACATCAATACGATAGGGCCAGCCATTAGTATCTGAATAATGATTATCAGAATGGCAGTTATAGAGATTTACACTCGAAGCTATCAATTCAATGTCCATTATAAGCATCTGGCTAATAGATACAGACCTTACATTTTCGAAGCGCAAATCACGAGGTGTATAAGTGACAGTGTCTATTGTTACACTACTATACATTGCATTTTGCTCCATCCAAATATTTCTCAATTCAATGCCAGTAAATGTC
>CAINUN010000093.1 GCA_903853805.1 uncultured Bacteroidota bacterium | reverse complement strand
CTTATGCTACTGATGTAGTTTATACTGCTACTCAACAATAATATTCTATAAGGAGAGAATGACTCATTCTTAATATGAATGAATACCTATACAAGGAGAAAATGAAAAAATGCCTCGCGTCGAACGCGGGGCATTTGGTTTATAATTACAGTTCAATAATACAATTCTTCTATTTCCTTTGAAAACTTCTGCAACAACACCTTTCGTTTTATTTTTAAAGAAGGAGTTAATTCACCGCTATCAACACTCCATTCATTTGGCAATATGCAACACTTCTTTACCTGTTCTACGTGATTGAAATGAATGTTCATCTTTTCAACTTGCTCTTGTATTAATGCAACGACTTCTTTTTGTGCTATAATTTCTTCGTTAGTACTTGCTTGGACCTTGTGATGCCGTTTCAAGTATTTTTTAAGTGCAAGAAAATTAGGAACAATCAAAGCACTTACAAATTTTCTATCGGCTCCAACCACCATAATTTGTTCTATAAAAGCACTTTCTTTCAACTTGTTTTCAATAACTTGAGGAGCAACATATTTACCACCTGAAGTCTTGAAAATTTCTTTTTTCCGGTCAGTAAGTTTTAGGAATTTACCATCGATCCATTCTCCTATATCTCCTGTATAGAACCAACCATCTTTCAACACTTCATTTGTCAGTTCTGGTCTTTTAAAATAACCTAACATCACATTGCTACCTCGTGTTAAAATCTCACCATCATCTGCAATTTTCACTTCAACATTTTGGATTAATGCACCCACACTCCCAATTCTTCTTCCATCTGATTCATAACGATTCACTGTCACAACGGGCGAAGTTTCTGTTAACCCATAACCTTCCATGATGGTTATATGTGCTGCTGAAAAAATGCGAATCAATCTTTCTTGGCATGCTGCCGAACCGGTGACAATTGCCTTCACATTTCCACCAAGTGCATCTCTCCATTTGTTAAATACAATTTTATTGGCTAGCCACAGTTGAATGCGATACCAAAAATTTCCTTCAATTGAGTTATCATACCGTTTTCCTATCTCTAATGCCCAAAAGAAAAAAAGTCGTTTTATTCCTTTGAGTTCAATGGCTTTAGCCATAATTTTTTCATAGACCTTTTCCAACAACCTTGGGACTGTGCTAAATACTAATGGTTTTACTTCCTTAAGATTATCTCCAATAGTATCCATACTCTCGGCATAATAAATTGAGATGCCAGCTTGTAAATACAAATAAGTCACCATCTTTTCAAAGATGTGATTCAAAGGAAGAAAACTCAATGCTTTCTCTCCTTTAATTGCAAAAGTGAACGCTGGCATTGAATCCTGAATATTAGATACAATATTTTTGTGCGTTAGCATAACACCTTTAGGGTCTCCAGTGGTTCCTGATGTGTAGATGATGGTAGCAAGGGTATCCTCATTTATTCTATCAATCAAATGATTATCAGGTAAAAGTTTCTTGTCTATCAACTCATTCCAACTAGGCACGTCGTCCACCTCATCGAAAGAGAAAATAAATTTAAGACTAGTTATTGTTTCAAGTACTGCTTTAAATCTTTCAAGAAGTTCTTTATTGGCAAGAAAAAGTATTCTTACATTGGCTTCATTTAAAATAAACGCAATTTCACTGGGGCTAATAGTGGGATATATTGGTGTAAGTACAGAGCCTGTCAACTGAACTGCAATATCAGTAATTACCCATTCGGGACTATTAGGTGAAATGATGGCTATTTTTTCTTGTAATTCAGGATTAGTAAGATCTTTTGAAAGTTGAAGATTTAATAACCCTCCTGCAAGATATTGTGCCTTGTTCCAAACTTCACCACTACTAATTGTTTGCCAATTTCCATTAACTTTTGATGCAAGCATAACACTATTTGCATCTTCTTTTTTTCTTTGAGTAACAATATCAAATAAGCGGTTGTACTGCATAAAAAAAGGTTATCTATGTCTGCTCTTTACAATTTGGACAAATATATTTTCTCCTTGATGAGCTTTTGGAATCGAACAACTTTACCCACCATGAAACTGATTGATGAATTACTTTCATTTCGCATTTACACACTCTACATAGAGGAGATAATCTTTTCTTTACCCTAGCTTTATTGATGGCATGCATTCCTCGTTTAAAAGAACTGATAGCTTCTATAGCGTGGTGATAAGTTACTTTATCTAAATCAACCACACTACTAATGTCTCCAGCTAACAATTGATAAATGTGCTTACACTTTTTATTGTGACTACTTGGGCAAGTGCAAGTATGATAAAAATGATTACCATCTTCCATCAATCTAGTTTGATAAATATTTTCGTGCGAACCTTTTATTTGAAAAGGATAAATACGCATTGCAGGATTGTTCGCTGTAGTCGGCAAGTAAATGGAATTTGAATAAAAGTTGCAATTTAGTTTTTTGAACTAATTTTTTAACTAAAAAAGAAAGCAACACCAAAATGATGTTGCTTTCTTTTTTATTGTTCACCTGCGAAAACCCTGTTGCATGCCACGTTCGCTATTTCTTTGAACTGGCGGATTAATTGACCTTGTTTGTTGATATTGCCTCTCTTGTCTTGGCATTTCTCTTTGTTGAAAGTTTTGTTCTTGGACTCTTGGTTGCAATTGTTGTTGTGTTTGTTCTACTCGCTGCGGCTCAGGTCTGCGCCATTCAACTTGAGGGGTATTATTTTGTATTGATGATTGGTTTCTTTTTTCTGTTTGTTGAGGATTATTCCTCGCTTGGTTTTGTGTCCAATCTTGATTCCTTTCAGAAATTGATTGTTGACTAATCCCTCCTTTATCAAAACGATTATCTCTATTTCCAAAATCATTCCTTGGTTGTTTGTCAGGAACTTGATTATTTCTAACATCATTTTGAATAATAGGTTGATCAGCTGGAGTTTGATTATCAAAACTTCTATTATTGTTTCGATAGTCATTTCTATCACCCGCCATATTTCTGTCTGATCGAATATCGTGGTTCATCATTGCTACTTCTGTCTTCTGAATAGGGCGTTCAAATTGACGAATTGATTTGGGCATTTCTGTTTGATTATAACTGCTTCTTGGAGTTTGATTAACTTTGGGCTGATACATTCCAATAGAATTTGTAGTCATTCTCGGTCTTCTATTACCATGTTCATTTCTCAGGTTGTAAATAGTAATATTTCTTCCTGTATTATGTTCAATTTCATTTCGGAAAGGTCCGCATGCATAATAATTGTTGTAACAATTGTGCATCACCCTACTACGATAAATAAACCTATTATTATATCTTGGACCACGCCAACAAGAGTAATAATTATTACTGTAGATGAAATTGTTGGGAATAAATATCCACCAAAAATCAGGCACATAATAATTGTCATCGTAAGCATAATTGTAGTTTGAATTCGGACCTAATGGGGCCCAACCATAATAACCACCACCACTTCGCCAAGTAACCCAAGCAGGTGCCCATTCATATCCTGGAATCCAAAGCCAACCATAATTATTATCATAAGTCCAACGCCCATAGTGAAATGGAGCCCAACCCCATTCATAATTCGACACCCAAGTATTTCCATATTGTGTCATTGCCCAATGTCCATCGGTATAGTAGGGACGAAAATTTCTGCTGGCAGCTGGGCTCCAAACATAACCATAATCAGGGTCGTTAAACCAAGAACCGTAAGGAGAAAGTTCATCGTAAAAGGTCTGCATGGAGATGTAATCGTCCTGATATGCAGTTGCTTTATTGATGTTGACGCAAGAAAAAACAACAAATAATAGAGCTACAAAAAATGAATTCATTTGTTTCATAAAATTAGGTTTTGAGGTTAACGAATACTATACTAAATCAAACACATCTCCCAATTTTGCTAAGAGAATGTTAAAGGAAAAATGTGCTTTATTAAATAAGTAAAATGTGTTTCTATAGCAAGAAATAAAAAAAACAATATTGACAATTCAAATTGCGGATATATGGGAAATTAATTAACACCATTAATACTATGGTGTTAATTAAGCAAAAACACTATTTAGCTACCAGCAAATGGATTGAGTTCAAATATTTATATTGTGAAAGTAGCTTAAGAATAATGCTTCCTTAATTTTATAATGGATTAAGGGTTAATTCACAAAATTCAGATGAAGAGCATGTTTAGCAAGTGTTGTGCATGCTCTTTTTAAAAAATTAACTTTTGAATATTAATCCAATTCTAGCACCTCTATTTTGGCACTTAAGCTAAAAGCATTGCGCACCCGGGTGGCATCCGTATCTGTCAACAACACCTGCCCAAACTCCACGCTGCTAATGATGCGCATCAATGCCTCAATTCTTAAATGGTCCAATTTTTCAAAAACATCATCAAGCAAGAGAATTGGAAAAAGCTTTAGTCGTTGGTGGAGATAAACATATTGTGCTAGCTTCATGGCAAAGAGGAAACATTTTTTTTGTCCTTGCGAGCCAAATTGTTTCAGGCTTTCATTGTTTAAAGAAAACTCCAGTTCGTCTTTATGAATGCCGCGTCCAGTTCTTTGCCTATACACATCTTGTTGCAAACTATCTTGCAACCATTGCAAGTGTGGGCGTACTGTTAGGTCGCATTTGTAGAACAATGAAATGGTTTCTTTTCCCTCAGAAATTTGATGATAATACTCTTGCAGTAAGGGTAAAAAATCTTGGACAAATTGTTTTCTTGCGCTAAAAATATAATGTCCGTGCTGTGCTAATTGTTCGTTGTAATAATCCAATTCAGCGCTTTCATTAATAGAGTTTTGCGCATGTAGCTTCAACCAAGCATTGCGCTGCAACAACACTCGCTGGTAATGCAACAAATGTTCAAAGTACTCTTTGTTAGTTTGGCAAAGGATGGAGTCGAGCCATTTGCGGCGTTGTTCGCTACCTTCATTAATGAGTTGAAGGTCATCAGGTGCAATCATCACAGCCGCATAGCGCCCAATGTGGTCTGTTATTTTTTCATACGGCGCATCGTTGGCGAACACTTCCTTTTTGCCTTCTTTCCATTTGCAAACAATAGTTTCTTCATCACCATTCCTATTATGAAACACACCCGAAACCCGGTAGCCATCCATGCCATGAAGAATCAAATTGAGCTGCGTAGGACTGAAGTAGCTTTTGGTATAACAAAGCACATACACTGCATCTAGCAGATTGGTTTTGCCGCTTCCATTGGGCCCTGTAATACAGGTTATATTTGTAGGAAAACGAAAAGTTTTCGAATGATAATTCCTGAATTGGATGAGCGATATGCTTTGAAGAATATGCGACAAGGAAATGAGTAAAGAAGTTTTATTAATTTCGCTACAAATTTAGAAATTCTGTGCAGACCCCATTCGGAAAAGAAACCTATTTATATTGGTATGAATTAATGCTGTTGTTGCGCCGCTTTGAAGAGAAGGCTGGGCAATTGTATGGCATGCAAAAGATTCGCGGATTTTGCCATCTTTATATTGGACAAGAAGCAGTTGCTGCTGGAATGATGACCGCTATTCGTGATGATGACAACATCATTACCGCTTATCGCGACCATGGATTGGCTATTGCTAAAGGCATAACCCCCAATGAATGTATGGCAGAGCTTTATGGTAAAGCCACTGGTTGCACCAAAGGAAAGGGCGGTTCCATGCACTTCTTCTCTAAAGAAAAAAGATTTTTCGGTGGACATGGCATTGTGGGTGGACAAATTGGTTTGGGTGCGGGCATTGCCTTTGCCGATCAATACCTTGATAATGACCGTGTGACTATTGCTATGTTTGGTGATGGTGCTGCTCGTCAAGGTTTGTTGCATGAATCCTTTAATATGGCTATGCTATGGAACCTTCCGGTGGTGTTCATCTGCGAAAACAATCATTACGCTATGGGCACTTCAGTATCGCGTACGTCTAAAGTTTTAGATATTTACCGTCTTGCCGATGCTTATGACATGCCTGCCGATTCGGTGGATGGTATGAGTTGTGAAGAAGTTCATAAAGCTATTGATCGTGCCGTTCGCCGTGCAAGAGAAAAAGGTGGACCTACTTTTTTAGAAATCAAAACCTATCGCTATCGTGGGCATTCAATGAGCGACCCTGCTAAGTATCGTACCAAAGAAGAGCTTGAAGAGTATAAAGAGAAAGACCCCATCAATCAGGCTTTAGCAACCATCATGCAAAATAATTGGGCTACTGAAGCAGATATTGAAGCCATTAATGCTCGTGTGAAGCAACAGGTGGATGAAAGTGTTAAGTTTGCAGAAGATAGTCCTTACCCAAGCGATGATGAGTTGCTTAAAGACATTTATGTGGACCAAGACTATCCATTTATCACCGATTAATTCACAATTTTAAAACCGCTAATCGAGAAAGTTTTTCAGGATTGGGGAATTTTCTTTTTTTTCGCACTCAATTTCATAAATAACAATGGCAAATTCAGCAAGGAATATTCCAGGCAAAGAACAAGAAGTATCGTTTGAAGAAGTGAACCCGCTTCTTACTCTTCAAGAAAGATATGAGGCAAAAAAGAAACCCATCAACACAGCACTTACCATTTTATTGGTGGCTATTGTAGGTTATTTTGCTTACGACAAACTTCTTTCCGAGCCTAAAGAAAACAAGGCAATGACAGCAATCGCTCATGCTCAAGCCTATTTTGCGCAAGACTCTGTGAACAAGGCTTTGAACGGTGACGGCGCTAACAAAGGTTTCCTTTCTGTAATTAAAACTTATGGCGGAACGAAAGCTGGCAATCTTGCTAACTATTATGCCGGTCTTTGCTATTTGCAAATGAAAGATGCTAAGAACGCCATCAAATATTTGAAGGAGTTCAATGCTCATGGAACCGATATTGAATACATGGCTTACGGCGCAATGGGCGATGCTTACATGGAAATGGGCAACACCAAAGAGGGCTCAGAAAGCTACATGAAAGCAGCAGCCGATAAGAAAGACAATGCCATTACCCCACTCTACCTTTACCGTGCTGCAATTGCTTATGAATTGAACAAGCAAAACGACAAGGCCATTGAGAATTTGAAGCGCATTCGCGATGAATATCCTCAAAGCCAACAAGCTCGCGAGACTGATAAAGAACTTGCTCGCTTAGGTATCGTAGATTAATCTTCATTCCTTAAAAATATTTTTAGCCACTCTTTTGGGTGGCTTTTTTTATGGCTATAATGAAAATCTCCTGCCAATACATTTTTACCTAAAGTGCCTTTAAAAAAACTTTTCCCCAAAAAAAACTTTCTTTTCTTTTTCTGAAAAACTAGTATTTTAGTATTGAAAAAAACCTTTTTTAAACACTAAAAATTTAAAGTTCATGTCTGTAAGAATTAAAGCCATGGAGAAGCCAAATCCGCCCGGCGCTCCTGCTGGTCCGAAGAAAAACTATGCTGTTATTATTTATGATGGCGAGGATAATTTGGAAACAATTACTAAAAGAATTGAAAAAATAAGCACAGTTAGCGGTGCCGACATCCGTGGGGTGCTTTATGCCCTTGTGGATGTAATGACCGATGAACTGGCAGATGGTAAAATTGTTCGACTTGGTGACCTTGGCAGCATGCGTCTTTCTTTGGGTAGCAAACCTGAAGCTACTGCTGCGGACGTCAATGCTAAATCAGTTATTAGTTCAAAAATTTTGTTCACTCCGGGCGTTCGTTTGAAAAAAATGCTCAAAAATTTGGAGTATATCAAGTCTTAGTTTTTCCTTGTTTCAAGGGCTTTAAAATTTCCACTCGTCTAAATTTTATTTTCCACGCGTGGAAATTTTATTTTTCACGCGTGGAAATTTAGATTTCTACACGTCTAAATTTTTCTCCTCTCAAAAGCTTTTAAAAAGCAGCGGCTGCTTTATGATTTTTCATAGGGTATTCGCTAACCTATTATTTCAGGCTCTTTAGCTTGCCGTTATCGTCAAAAATATTTTGAGGATAGTCTTTGTAGCTCCATTTGCCACGAATGGTTCCTTTTTCCAAAAGCATTAAACCAGGGTTGGAACGGAGCGCAGTTTTAGAAACCGTGTTATCCACTTGCAACACATCTGAACGTTCTATTTTATTTGCCGATAAAAACTTGTCGGTTATTTCTTTTGAAGCAGAAGAAATGATGTACAAAGGAATGTTCCATTGCCTTGCTTGCAGCACCAAGGCATTGAGCTTATCGAGGTTTTCATTGCTAGCAGTTTCAGGGTCTTTAATGAACAAAAGGAAGGTGAAACCGGGGGTGGTAAGTAGCTCTTCGGTATGGTCGTTACCATCAAAGTCGGTAATGGCAAAGTCATGTATTTCAGGCTCTGCATTTCCCTTCTTCACAAGCTTATCTTTTCTGTCAACAAATTTCCAAGTGCTGTCTTGCCAAGGATAATTTTGCATGGTAAATTCTTTTTTTACGCCGCCTTTTTCATAAATCATCACCGTTTCATACTCATCAGGAATGGCTCCTGGAGGCACTTTCATCTTCTCCGAAATGTTAGCGTTGAGCTTATAAGGCAGGCAATCGTGGTAAGGCAAATGATGAAGTGTCCAAGACTGAATGAAGAACACACCGAAACAAGTAATTGCCATCAAAGCAAAAGAAATCTTGTTGTTGAAGAGGGGTTTAATTTGGTTACGGTAAGCAAATAAAACTAGGACGAAGGCGGTGAGAATTACATCCTTCCAAAAGGTTTGCGCATTAGTGAGTTTAAAGCAATCGCCAAAGCAACCACACTCTTTTATTTTATCAGTGAAATAAACATAGGCAGTAAGAAAAGTGAAAAACACATTGAGCAACAAAAGCAAGAAAGAGAAGAGACGGAAGAACGCCCCGAGCAATAAGGCAATTCCTGCAATCAATTCAAAACCAATCATAAGCACAGAAAGCGTGAGCGAATAAGGCACTGCCCAAAGTGTTCCCCAAACCTCGAAGAACTCGTTCATTTTATAACTAAGCCCAAGCGGGTCATTGGCTTTCACTAAGCCAGAGAAAATAAATAAAACACCGACAATAATTCTGAGTAACCAGAGTATGTATTTCATAAGACAAACGAGTTTTTAATGGAAACAAAACCGAATAAAATTAGGTTCTTTTCACAAAAAGAATAGAGAAGAAGCAATGGTTTTAGGAAGAGAGCGCATGTTTTAAATTTTTGCTAACAAATCAATGTTCTTCAGGCTTCCAATGATCAAACAACAAATTGAGGAAATGATTTTCTTCTTTGGTAATGACATTGTCAGCCTTTGAGACGTTGATAGCAAATTGCAATAGACTATTTCTTTCTTCTTCGGTAGAATCGTCATAAAAATCGTCCATCATTTTCAAGAAATGACCTTCCCATTCATCAGGTCGAAGGTTGCTAATGATTTCCATTTGTTTGTCGAGATTAATATGGAAAGGGAATTCGAGCACAAGATAATCGCGGATGTATTTGTCTTCGGCAAATCCAATTCTAAAATCCACAGCAGAAAGAATCATAAGCAGATGATAGCCGGCAATAGTTTTGTTGAGACGATGATTAGGCATGGTTTCAGGGAATTAACTGTGTGATGCTAAAAGCAAGTCGAGATCGGTGTATTTAAAATTGAAACGCTTGGCAATCGGTGCGTTAGTGACACATCCTTTGTAAAGATAAACGCCATTACGAATGCCTTGCTTAGATATGATGAGGTTTTCCATTCCACCAGATTCTCCTGTTTGAATAACAATAGGCATCAACACATTGCTAATGGCTCGTGATGCCGTTCTTGCCACACTTGATGGAATGTTGGGTACACAATAATGAATTACATCATAGCGCTTAAAAGTTGGGTTTTCATGTGTTGTTATTTTTGAAGTTTCAAAGCACCCCCCTCGGTCGATACTCACATCTACAATTACAGAACCGGCTTTCATACTGCTTACCATTTCTTCTGTTACCACAACGGGTGTAATACCATTGCTAGGTTTTAAAGCACCTACAGCCACATCGGCAGAAGATAATTCTTCAGCTAAAACAATAGGGTCTAACACAGAGGTAAAACACCTGGTGTGAATATTGTTTTGTAAACGCATCAAACGATAAATAGAATTGTCAAACACTTTTACCTGAGCGCCTAATCCAAGTGCAGCACGTGCAGCAGATTCACCAACAATTCCAGCACCTATAATTAAAACTTTGGCGGGTGGAACTCCAGCAATACCGCCAAGCAATATTCCTTTGCCGTGTTGCACATTCGATAAATATTGAGCAGCAATAAGAATAGAAGAGCTTCCTGCAATTTCACTCATGGAGCGAACAATAGGATACGTACCTGCATCGTCTTTGATGGATTCAAAGGCTATAGCAATAATCTTTTTGCTCATCAATTGCGAAATCATTTCGGCTTTCATCATTGGCAGATGAATGGGCGAAATAATCACCTGATTGGGTTGTAAAAGCACTAATTCATCTTCTACAATTGGTGCACTTTTAATTATGGTAGAAGCTTTATAGATATCAGCTTTGTCGTACACAATTCTTGCTCCTACTTCACTATAATCACTGTCGAAATAAAAGGAACCTTCGCCAGCATTATGCTCTACCGCTACTTCATGACCGTTGCTCACTAACACAGAAACTGCCTCAGGTGTCAAAGGGATTCTGTTTTCTTGAAAAGTTGTTTCCTTAGGAATACCAATAAACAACTGCTTGCGTTTAGGTATTATTTCCAATGTTTCCTCAAGAGGAATATAGGAAAAAGACGGAGAAATAATTGGTCGCTTACTCATCACCACTATGCTTCATTAGGGAGAAAAATACAAAACAAGTTTTAGAAAAAGAAAGTCTTTAACAAAGAAGCCCAAAAATTTGTTTTAATAAAGTAATTAAAGCAGCTTTGATAACAGCAATTACCCTCTTGTTGATTACTTTTGCAATAACGCGCAACCACCATGTTAAGACAGAGTCAGAGCCAGAAACTCTTACAAAAACTATCCCCACAACAAATTCAGTTGATGAAGTTGTTGCAAGTTCCTACTGCTAATCTCGAAGAAAGAGTAAAGGAAGAGATTGAAGAAAATCCCGCACTTGAATATAATGATGGCGACGATTCTGGCGACGAATACAAATTAGATAACGATAGCGATAATGAAGAGACGTCATCAGTTGATGATGAAGTGGACTTGACGGACGATAACGCCGAAAAAGTTGAGCTTGATGACTTTTTAAAAAACGAAGAAGATTATGGCGGTTATAGCGATGATTATTATGGCGGCGAACAAGAACAAAAAACAACGCCTATAAGTGTTGAAAATAGTTTTCATGAACAACTGATTGATCAACTAAGCTTACTAGAACTTGAAGGAACCCGCCTGCGAGTGGCAGAACAAATCATTGGCAGTATTGATGATGATGGCTATTTGAGAAGAGAACCAAGTGCAATTGTTGATGACCTTGCTTTTGGTCAAAACATTATGACTTCACTTGAAGAAGTGAATGAAATAATTTGTCAAATTCAAGACCAATTTGATCCGCCGGGTATTTGTGCTTGGACTTTGCAGGAATGTCTTTTATTACAACTCAAGCGTTTTCCTCACAATCAAGAATCTATCAACGCTATTGAAATAATTGACAAACACTTCAACGAGTTTACAAAGAAACACTACGATAAAATTCAAAAATATTTGGCACTAGATGATGAAGAATTTAAGAAAATCATTCACCTCATCATCAAACTTAATCCTAAGCCAGGCGCTACTTATACAAGCCTAAGCAAAGCAGAAACTTATATCATCCCCGACTTCTTTATATTTAATAACAACGGTATTCTTGAGCTATCATTGAATTCTAAAAACGCACCCGAACTGCGGGTTTCGGAAGGTTATAGAGAAATGATGAAGGCTTATGACCGTGGCGATAAAAAGAACAAACAACAGAAAGAAGCTGTGATGTTCATTAAACAAAAACTTGACTCTGCAAAGTGGTTTATTGATGCCATCAAACAACGCCAACATACTTTGGTGCAAACCATGCAAGCCATCCTAAATTTCCAAAAAGAGTTTTTCTTGACCGGAGATGAAACCGACCTGAAACCCATGATTTTGAAAGACATTGCGCAAATGACTTCTTTGGATATTTCTACAGTTTCTCGGGTGGCCAATAGCAAGTTTGTGCAAACCGAATTTGGTACTTTTAAACTCAAATACTTCTTCTCAGAAAGTCTTCAAACCGATAGTGGCGAAGAGGTTTCGACTCGCGAAGTGAAAAGCATTTTAGCATCGCTTATTGCTGCTGAAAACAAAAAGAAACCTATTGCCGATGAAACCCTTACTGATTTGTTGATTGAAAAAGGTTACAACATTGCACGTCGAACGGTGGCTAAATACCGCGAACAACTCAACATTCCTGTGGCTAGGCTAAGGAAGGAACTTTGATGAATGCAGTAATAGGACGACTTCTAAATACTAATTGATTCCTGCAACTATAGCTTCCTTGTTAATCTTTTTGACAAGTCCTTGTAATACCGATCCCGGACCAACTTCTGTAAAATGTGTAGCACCATTAGCTGTCATTTTTTGAACAATTTGTGTCCAACGTACAGGTGAAGTCAATTGATTAATCAGGTTTTGCTTTATCATCGTTGGGTCGATGTAAGGATGCGCATCTACATTTTGGTAAATAGGGCAAGTAGGGTTTCGGAAGTTGGTGTTTTGTATGGCTTCTTGCAATTCTTCACGCGCAGGCTGCATTAATGGAGAATGGAAAGCACCACCCACTTGCAATACCAATGCACGCTTGGCACCTGCTGTTTTTAGTTTTTCACAAGCAAGGTTAATGCCTGCAATGCTACCACTAATCACTAACTGACCAGGACTATTATAATTTGCAGGAACGACTATTTCTTCAGTAATCTCTGCTAACACTTTTTCAATCACTTCATCTTCTAAACCTAAAACGGCAGCCATAGTACTAGGATTCATTTCACAAGCCTTTTGCATAGCATCGGCACGTTTGGCTACTAATCTTAGACCATCTTCAAAACTTAAAACTTTATTGGCTACTAATGCACTGAACTCACCTAAAGAATGACCGGCAACCATATTGGGAATAAGGTCGGGTGTGGTTTCAAAAAGAATAACCGAATGAAGAAAAACAGCAGGCTGTGTCACTTTGGTTTGTTTCAAATCTTCATCGCTTCCTTGAAACATAATGTCGGTGATGCGAAAACCAAGAATTTCATTGGCTTGTTCAAAATATTCTTTGGCAAGTGAGTTGGTTTCATAAAGGTTTTTACCCATTCCCGAAAACTGTGCTCCTTGTCCTGGAAAAATATATGCGTGCTTCATAGCTTCTACTAAAATTTTATTGCAGCGAAAGTAAAATCATTTCGGTCAAAGGACAAACGCAATCTGTCTATCTCTTTATTTTTCTTTTTAAAAAAGAAGCTATTCACTTCCTATTATTTTTGTGGCATGAATTGGATAGAACTTAACCAAGAAAACCAACTTGAAAGCATCAAAGAACTAAGTAAACAACAACCTGTTGTCATTTTTAAACACAGCACGCGATGTTCTATTTCTATGATGGCAAAGAACCGATTGGAAAGAAGTAACGCACCCGAAGGTGTTGTGTTTTACTATCTTGATTTATTGAACTACCGACCTATCTCCAACCTTATTGCCGAGACCTTTGAGGTGCATCATGAAAGCCCTCAATTGTTGTTGATAAAGAACGGCGCATGTATTTATGAGGAAAGCCATAATGGTATTGATATGGATGAGCTGCAAAGCCAAATAAAATAATAAAACTAAAAGCCGTCACTTGTTGATGGCTTTTCTTTTTTTTAGAAAAAAGATGTATAAATTAGCTCTTTATAAAACAACAACTTTTATGAGCAACAGAAAACAGTTATTGCCGCTTCTTGCAATTGTTTTTGTTGGGATGTTTGCTTTTTCTTGTAAGAAAAGTAGCAACAAAGGCACTACTGCTTCGGGTGTATATATTGTGGGCGATATTGAACCTTACAATCCTGGTCAACCTATGCCTATTCTTTGGAAAGATGGTGTGCCTACCGACCTCTCAAATGGTAAAGGTGGCAATGCAACTTCTATTTTCATTTATGGCAATGATGTTTACGTGGGTGGTACACTCAGCGATAGTATTAGTTATACCCCTGTAATTTGGAAGAATGGCACGCCTTTAATTCAACAATTGCTAAATCCTAGTGATGTTGGATCCGTTATGGATGTGTGTGTGCAAGATGTAAACACCTATG
Organism: uncultured Bacteroidota bacterium; assembly: GCA_903853805.1. GTDB lineage: Bacteria > Bacteroidota > Bacteroidia > Chitinophagales > Chitinophagaceae > JAFIGV01. The sequence goes on along the minus strand of CAINUN010000093.1, from coordinate 45,300 downwards.
CTTGTGGTTCTATTTATACTCCTGGAAAAGGTAGTTATTACGCAGTTTATTGGGTGAATGAAGCTATAAAACCCCTTCCCTCAGGTCCTGGCAATGCAACTTCTATTGCTATTTCTGGTAACGATGTATATGTGGGCGGCTATCTTACGGACACGCTTTCTTCGCTCAATTCTTTTCCAGTGATATGGAAAAACGGCAACATCATTTTTACGGATACTGCTCATGGCCAAATCAATTCAATTTACATCAATGGCAATGATGTTTATGCAGCAGGCTCGCTGAACACCAACACCACTGTGCCTGTACTTTGGAAAAACGGAATTCCTACCATCCTATATGCCAATGGTGGAAATGCCAATCATGTTTTTGTAAAGAATGGAGATGTTTATGTTTCGGGAGATGCTTATTATGCAGCTACTGCTAAAGACATTGCAATGGTTTGGAAAAACGGTGCTACCACCACCTTAGTTGGATTAGGTTACCCCGGAATCGTAAAAGCATCGGCAATGTTGAACAACGACTTCTACTCTGTTAGCAATAGGTATGATATTCTATACACTTCTATGATTCTTTGGAAAAACGGACAAGAATCGGTTGTTGATAGTTCCTATGGAAATGTTTGGGATATTGCTGTAAAATAAAATCTACACTCAAAAACTAAATCATAAATCCCATATTCCAATTCCCATGGAGCCACCTTACTAAGTTTTTTCCCCGAATGCGTTTCGGGAGGATGCGATGAAAAAAATTAGCTCTTTACTTAATAGTTTTATTGAAAATGAACGGGTTATAAAATCGAAACTTGTCAACCGCGCATGCGTTCGTGCTGTTTCGATCCGAAACTCGTCAACCGCGCATGCGTTCATGCTGTTTCGATCCGAAACTTGTCAACCGCGCATGCGTTCATGCTGTTTCGACTCGAAACTTGTCATAAAATTTAAAGAAAGAGACAATGAACTAAAGAACTTAATAACTAATAAAAATTTTATTTCAATGTTTAAAAAATACCTGTTTCCTACCGACCCGGCCGGAGGTGGGAACAACACTCCCCCAAAACCAAAACGTAAAAGAATAACGCCTGAAGGCGAAACCGACCTTTTGACCGTAGCCACAAGTGTCAATGACAATTGGAAACTAAATCCCACCATCACCGTTGCCTACATCACACAACCACAGTTTGAAGTGTATGTAGGTCAGTATAAAACTTGGCTTACCTCTACTCGCCAAAGTGGTGGTGCTGTGTCATCGCTTGCTGCCACATTGGGCATTTCGGACGATAGTATTGATGATGCAGTGAAGGAAGTGAAAGTGTATATCCGTAAGAAATTTAAGAAGAATGATGTGGCCAATTATGGTCGTTATGGCATTGTAAAATATGGTGAAACCTATAAATTTCCGGTGGACCATGATGAGCGCAAACTCTCCATCGACTTAATGATTGGCGCTATTGCCGCCGATGGTTTTGGGGCTGAAGAATATGGTACTGCTTTTTGGACAGGGGTGAAAACAAGCTACGCGAGTGCTTATAGTGCTACCAATACCAATAGTGAAAGCAGAAGTAAAACCAAGGGCAGTAAAGACGATGCAAAAGCAATGGTGTTGAAAGTGCTTCGTTCTTTGCGCCTCATTATTGAAGGCAATTACCCTGATACTTTTGAGGATGTTTTGCGCAGTTGGGGTTGGTTGAAAGAGAAGTATTAAATGCCTAAACCTTCCAGGTTTTTAAAACCTAGAAGGTTTGTAGGAAACATAAAAGCCGCTTCGAAATGAAGCGGCTATTATGTTTCCTAAGCGTCTTTGCGAGGAGGTACGACGAAGCAATCTATAGCGTGGTGGAGATTGCTTCGTTCCTCGCAATGAGTGGAGGTAGCAATCTATTTTTTCTAAGCAAAGAATCTAAAAACCCAATACACCAATCCTGCCATTGCAGCGCTTACAGGAATGGTGAGAATCCAAGCCCAAAGAAGGTTAACGGTTACTCCCCAACGCACTGCGGAAAGGCGCTTTGTAGCCCCCACCCCAATGATGGCACCGGTAATAGTATGCGTTGTAGAAACCGGAATTCCCATTTGTTCGGTCATAAAAAGGGTTAAAGCACCTGCGGTTTCAGCGCTCACTCCTTCGAGTGGTGTAACCTTTGTAATGCGCGTACCCATTGTTTTTACAATCTTCCAACCACCACTCATCGTACCTGCAGCAATAGCGGTATAACAGGCAATAGGCACCCAATCAGGAATGTTTTTAGCATCGGGTATAATGCCACTTGCAAACAAAGCAGCGCCAATAATGCCCATTACTTTTTGCGCATCATTACCCCCATGACCAATACTGAAGGCAGCAGAAGAAAGCAATTGCAAACGCTTATACATATTGGCTTCGCGGAAAGCACTTGGAGAGCGTAGTTTTTCGGTATAAATAAAAGACAACCCAAAGACAATGATGGTGACAACAACACCCCATGCTATGATGGAATTGTCGGCTTTGTCAATATCTGAAGCAAGGTCTTTCTTAGCGTTAATGTTGAGTTCTTTTTTGAAAGCAGCGGTTTGTTTTGCGTCCATAGGATGCAGCAGCAACATAGAGTCAACCATGGTTTCATAATTCGCCGAATGATACAGCCCAATCAATGGTTTTAGTTGTTCATAGTTTTCTTTAGCAGCCTCATAAATAGCTTTGTCTTCAGGATGAACACTCGCGTCGTTCTTCAATTGCTTTACCTTGAAAAACCTAGAAAGTTTATCATTGAGTTTTACCTTCTCCACATCTTTTAAAGATACTACACCAACAATTTTATCAGCCATTCCTTCCGCACCAATTTCATCCAATTGTTTTGCGAAGGCACAAGCTTTGTCGGTATTGGCTTTAGCCTTGTCAAGGGCTTCTTGTTTAGTAGGGTCTTTCTTGACTTGCTCCGTAAGCTTATCCACCATGAAGTATTTGCCAATGTTTTCCTTTACACGGTTGTCTTCAAAATAGTCAAACATGTGATAGGCAAACAAACCACTAATGGACATGACCAAAATCTTCAGCCATGTTTTGCGCATGATGGTAACGATGGCAATGAACATGGAAATTACCATGCCTAAAAAAGGTGCCAAGAAGATGAACAAAACAGTTTTGGTCACCTTGTCGCTATCAATGATATCGGCAATGGGCACATTAACCCCCTTTGTATAAAAAGCATGAGCAATGGCAGCACCACCAAAACCACCAATAAGTGTATGTGATGAAGAAGAAGGAATGCCATACCACCATGTTACTAAGTTCCAAATGATGGCAGCAATAAGCCCCGAAAACACAACGGGCAAAGTGATGAATTCTTCTCTTACCGTTTTACCAATGGTATTGGCAACAGCATGGTCTTTAAAAATAAAATAAGCAACAAAGTTGAACAAAGCCGCCCATAGGACAGCTTGAAAAGGCGTCAATACTTTAGTAGAAACAATTGTTGCAATAGAATTGGCAGCATCATGAAAACCATTGATGTAGTCGAAGACAAGCGCCAATACGATGATGACGATGAGCATTGTAGTCATAATTAAGAGTTGCTGTTTTTAAGCGTACTTAATAATGATGGATTCAATTACATTGGCAGCATCCTCACATTTATCTGTCACGGTTTCCAACATTTCGTAGAGGTCTTTTTTCTTGATGAGTTCTACAGCAGAAATATTAGGTGCAGAGAACAAAGACAACATGGCTTTATCAAGCAATTCATCGGCTTCGTTTTCAAGACTGTTTATTTTCACACAGCTTTCCGTGATAGCACGAAGGTCTTTCATGTCGCGTAGTTCTTTTACTGCTTTGCTAAGCGCTATCACAGAGCGAGTAATTACATCAGCAAAGTCTTTAGCTAATTCATCATTGTCCTGAATTTGATAATTATGAATACGCTTTGCAGCCCCCCAAAGAAAATCAGCAATATCATCGAGCGAAGTAGCGAGCATATGAATGTCTTCGCGGTCGAAAGGAGTGATAAAATTTCTTCCTAATTCAATGAAAATACGGTGGGTTATGTCATCATTTTTATGTTCAAGGTCTTCAAGTTTTTTAATGAACGTTTCTCTTTTTTGAGGATTGGTTTCATTAACTGCTTGTGTGAAGACTTGTGTCATTTCGGTGAGCACACCTGCCACTTCTTCAAACAAACCATAGAACACGCGGTCTTTTGGAAGAAAGATTTTGATGAAAGATGAAAATGCCATTACAAAGGATTTTTAATGAGTAAAAGTAGTTAGCAAATGTATTTCTTAACAATTATCCAACATAACGGAAATGTAATGGTAATGATTTCTTAACATTGGAAAATGCCTTAAAATTAGTTGGGCGCAACCGTTATTCTGGCATACTTGCTTTCATAACCCTAACAATGCCTTTAATATTGGTAATTTGATACCAAGAAAAGTCTTGATTTGCTTCAAGTCCATCTCCATAAATAACCTGAGTAGAAGTATGGATACTTACAGGCTTTAAAGTGTAGAATTTTTGTAATTGCTGATTCCAAACAAGCTCTTCGGTCGAGAGTCTGTCCCCCTTTTTATTTACAACAATAATATTGTCACGAATAAGCACGTTTTGCTTCTCCTCATAATAACGAGCAAATTTTGCAGTTAATACGCTTTCAATATTTAGGCTATCATTAAAAGCCTCCAACCGAATGCCCTTTTTAAAATCAGTATAATGTGGCTTAGCAATTTCGTTTCGAATGAGTTCGTCAGCATATAGCCTGAATTTCACTTTAGCTGCTTCACTATAAATGATGGTTACTTCTTCAGCTCTATCTTCTTTCAACATGCTTTTGCTAACAATGTCTTGAATTTCTGATTGTTTGTTTTTGCAAGAGAACAAACTGAAAGAAAAAAGAATAAATGCTGTGAACAGCTTATTCATATCGGCGCTTTACAAACCATTTATCATTTAGTGTAAAACCAAAGGAAAAGCGAACAAAGTTTTCCATGATGTATTTAGGGTCATTAATGCCACGTTTGCCTACTTCAAAAGCAAGATGTAAATAAGAACGCTGTAAACTCACTGCACGATGAAATGGAATGGTCATGCCTCCTGTAAATGCAAAGAAATTCATATTCTTATTACCAAGAGTGATGTAATCTTTACCATAATAAAAACCAAAGCGATAAGTGGTTCTTTGTAAACGATTACTAACACTTAAAGAGTTAGGTGTGTACTCCCCTCCTAAACCAATCTTATAACTCATGTCAGCAGTAGAATCAATTGCTCCATTTACTCGAAACTGACTCCATTTCGCGGCTGAAAAATCTATACCAGCCATCCACTTTTCTAACTCAAAAAACTGAAGTCCTAAAGCATAACTCAAAGGCATTGTAATTGTTCCTGGTTCGCCAGTTTTGTAGTAGGCAGTATCTGTTACTGTAATACCGCTAAAACTCCTCCAAAGTAATGAATACTGATCAAAGGTGGTGTTGATATTTTTATTCAAGGATAGAGTAGATCCAATGCGAACAGAAACTTTTTTGTTGAGTGGTGATTCATATAACGCACCAAACTTCCAGTAAACCCCACCTATTTTCTGATACCTTGAAAAATCAGAATTCATGGCATTTACAGAGTCATAAAGTTTTTGAATATCACTAGCATTATGAATAGTACCGAACATATAATTCATGTTGATACCGAGACTTAGTTTCTTAAATTTATATCCATAACCTAGAAACGCATAGTTAGTTCCACCATCACCACCAAAAGTTCTAATTGATTTCCCTAGAAACTCAACATCTATTGTGTCGGTCATTTTATAATAAACCTGAGAATTGGCTTGTAGCCCAAATGCAATGCCTGAGTTTTTAGTGATAGGCATACCAACAGTAAGATAGGAAAGTGTGGTAGTTCCGGTCTTATATGAAACATTATCAGAAACCTCTGTCCTCATTCTACCTTCACCACCCAATGAGATTGTGGAAAGTTTTAGAGCAGCATAAGAAGCCGGGTTATCGGTGTTAATGATAAAAGCATTGGAATAAGCAGTAGAAAGGCTTCCCATTCCCTTAAGTGAAACATCAAGATGATTCCTAAATTCTCCAATCCCAAAACGAGAATAAGGTGCATTTTCCTTAGTTGCGTTTTGCGCAAATGAATGATTTAAAGCAACAGTAAAAAAACAAAAAACGAGAATTAAGTGCTTAGCGAAGTTGTGGCACATTATGTTTTAAAATTAGGTTGAGCCCCTTCATCAATAAATCGGGGTCGGCAAATATCTTGCTTTTGATTTTGTTAGCAAAGTAAGGAGCATCCCCTCCAGTTAACACAGCGTTAAAGTCGGGATATTGATTATTATATGCTTCAAGCATACCGTCAATTTCTGCAGTCATTCCAAACACAGCTCCACTTCTCATGCAAGTTGATGTATCATAACCAAGAAGCAATAATTCACCATCAACAGATACCTCAGGAAGTTTATCTGTAAACTCGTGCATTGCATCAAGCCGCATTTGCAAACCAGGGCTAATAGCACCGCCGCGGAAAGGGCGATTTTTCAAAACCATATTGTAAGTAATACAAGTCCCTAAACTTACGGCAAGTGCATTACTATTGGGAAAAGCTGCCCAAGCACCAACTGCAAGTGCAAGCCTATCAGCACCTAATGTCTCAGGTGAGCTATAGGCGTTCATAATTGGCAAAAGGGTATCATTGTCCAAATGGATATACTTATCTACAACCTGTTTTAATAGTTTTTCTAATTCATCAGATTGTCTTGAAACAGAACATAAAATAACTCCACCAGGTTTATGGCTTTGTACTAAAGCAATAACAAGCTCATTAGCTTCTTCTGCATTGAAATTTTTATGTTCAATAATCTTATTCTCTTCGTTAAATACCGCTGCCTTTACTAGGGTATTTCCCCAATCAATACAAATAGTTTTTGCCATGACTTTTATGATTTTTAGCGATACAAAGTACGGAAAACAAAGCGTTATAATGTTCAAAAAAAAAGACAGCCTCAAATAAGCTCATTTCCGCTGATAATAGTTTAATTCAATCTATAGTTTTTTCCAGGCAAAGCTTTAATAAGTCCTTTCATTTCCATTTGAAGAAGTATTGATGCAAGTTGTGAATTAGAATAGCCAGAAGCCATCAATAATTCATCTATATGGATTGTGTCTTTTTGTTTTAAAAATTCAAACAAAGGAATTTCTTCTGGTAGTAAATCTTCAAAAAGTTTGGACTGCAAAGACCTCTTTTTTGTGTCTCTTTCTTTCCAATTCATAAGATCTAATAATTCATCGGCATTAGTGATAAGTGCTGCAATATTTTTTAGTATCAAATGATTGGTACCATCCGATTTTGAATCAAAAATTCTACCAGGAAAAGCTGCTATTTCACGACCATAACTATGAGCAATATAAGCAGTAATAATTGCTCCACCTTTCCGATCACTTTCAACAACTACTGTTACATCACTTATGCCAGCTACAATTCTATTTCTTACAGGAAAATTTTGCTTATCTGGCTTTGTACCTGATGGAAACTCGGACAATAAAGCCCCGCCCTTTTCAAGCATTTCGCGGGCAAGGTGAATATTGGTGGAAGGATAAATTGTATCTAGCGAATGTCCTAAAACGCCTACAGTGGGTAATCCATTTTTCAGACTATACTTGTGTGCAAGTGTGTCAATACCAAGCGCAAGACCACTTATAACTAACAAATCCTTAGTTCCGTTTAAATCTGCTAAAAGTGTTTCACAGCACCTGTCGCCATAATCAGTATTTTTTCTTGTACCAATAATAGAAATGACTTTAGAAACATTAAGATTAGCATTCCCTTTATAGAAAAACAGCAATGGGGCATCTTCACAATTCAAAAATCGCTTGGGATAATGAGCACCTTTTAGCGTAACAATCGAAATCTTTTCCTTTTCACAAAATTCAAATTCCTTTTCTGCCTTTTTGAATACTTCGACATCCTTTATTGCGGAAATCCTTGATAAACCCATACCGTCAACAGATATAAGTTCCTTGCTACTAGCTTTGAAAATATTTTCAGCATTTTCAAATCGTGCTAGTAATGCTCTACCAGTAATAGGACCGACGTCTTTTACAAAATTTAACGCTAACTGAAAAAAAAGTTCTTGTTGATTATCGTTTGGCAACATAATTGTGTTACAGGTTCAAAAGCACCATTATCTTTGAGCTCTTGATAATTTTTTTGTTAAACATTCAAATCTAAATGAAAAAGAAATCCCTTTTAATCCTGACTATGTTTTTAATAATGTTCAGCGCTTGTTCTCAAACCAAAATCTTTGCACACAAGAACAAAAAAACAAAATTGGGTAACAGTAAAATTCACCTGTCCTATCTTAAAATGCACCGCTCTGGTTGTTTTGGTCGTTGTCCTACATATAGCATAGAAGTTTTTGAAAATGGTTTAGTTCGTTTCACAGGAATTAGGTTTATAGCCGATACTGGAATTTTCGAAAAAAACTTTACTTCAACTAAAGTTCAAGAATTACTTACATCATTTGAGAAGTACAGAGTAGACACCTTAAAACCTGCTTATGAAAATAGAATTGTAGACTTACCAGGAATTGAGTATTTATTCACTATTAACAACAAACAAACCCATGTAAATAATGCACACTTCGGACCTTCTTATCTCAGAACATTAGCAAGAAACGTTGATGATTTTGTATTGATTGAAGGAACCATTCGAATGGATAATTCGTGGAAAAAAGTTTCGAAAGGAAGCAAAGAAGAATAAAAAAAGGCTGCTCGATTTGAGCAGCCTTTTTTTATTTAAATTACCCTTTTTCTTCGCTGCCTGAAAAAACAGCACCTATATATTCCCGATTAAGTCGGGCAATGTTTTCTAATGAAATTCCCTTAGGACATTCTGCTTCGCATGCACCGATATTAGTACAACTTCCAAAGCCTTCTTTATCCATTTGTGCAACCATGTTCAATGCGCGTGATTTACGCTCAGGATGACCCTGTGTCAAAAGTGCAAGTTGAGATACTTTTGCAGAAACATATAACATTGCAGAAGCATTGGGACAAGCAGCGACACAAGCCCCGCAACCAATACAAGCTGCTGCTGCAAAAGACTCGTCAGCGTCTTGTTTATTAATTGGAATTGCATTAGCATCTACTGCATTTCCAGTATTGACTGAAATATAACCTCCTGCCTGAATAATTCTATCGAAAGCGGTACGGTCAACAACCAAATCTTTCAACACTGGAAAAGCCTTGGCTCTCCAAGGTTCAACTACAATAGTGTCACCATCTTTATACTCGCGCATGTGCAACTGACAAGTTGTTGTTTGATGCCATGGACCATGTGCGCGACCATTGATGTACATACTACACATGCCGCAAATGCCTTCACGGCAATCGTGGTCAAAAGCAATGGGCTCTTTACCTTCGGCAATGAGTTGCTCATTCAACACATCAAACATTTCTAAGAAAGACATTTCGGAAGAAATATTTTTTACTTGGTAAGTTTCAAAACGTCCGCGCTCTTTGCAGTTTTTTTGTTTCCAAATCTTGAGCGTCAAATTCATTGTATAGTGTTCCATCTATTGGAATGTTTTCTGTTTATTATTTAACTACTTATAACTTCTTGCACTTGGGTGAACCACTTCGTAATTCAATTCTTCTCTGTGAATTTCAAAATTGCTTTCACCTTTATATTCCCAAGCAGCTACATACATATAACCATCATCACGACGGTCAGCTTCGCCTTCTTCTGTTTGGTATTCTTCGCGGAAATGTCCGCCACAACTTTCATTGCGGTTCAAAGCATCCATACACATTAATTCACCTAACTCTATAAAGTCGGCAACACGGTTTGCTTTATCCAATTCAGTGTTGAATTCTTCAATTTCACCAGGAATACGAACATTGCTCCAGAATTCTTTTCGCAACGCACGAATTTCTTCAACAGCTTCTTTCAACCCTTTTTCATTTCGTGCCATACCACATTTGTCCCACATGATTTTCCCAAGGCGTTTATGGAAGCTTTCTACACTTTCCGTCCCTTTAATACTCATGAGTTTTTCGATGCGGTCGCTTACTTCTTTTTCAGCAGCAACAAATGCAGGATGATCTGTTGGAATTGCTTTTGTACGAATATCATCAGCAAGATTATTGCCAAGCGTGTAAGGAATAACAAAATATCCATCTGCCAAACCCTGCATCAATGCAGATGCGCCTAGGCGGTTAGCACCATGATCACTGAAGTTGGCTTCGCCTAAACAGTATAACCCAGGAAGTGTGGTTTGCAATTCATAATCAACCCAAAGTCCACCCATAGTATAGTGAACAGCGGGATAAATTCTCATTGGTATTTCATATGGATTTTCACCAGTGATTTTTTCATACATCTCAAAGAGGTTGCCATATTTTTCAGCAACAACTTCTTTACCTAATTTGATGGTGGTATTTTTATCAGCATTAGCTATACCTTGTTTGTTTGCTTCAATTTTTCCATAACGCTCAATGGCATAAGCATAGTCTAAGTAAACAGCTTGTTTACTTGCACCAACTCCATAACCAGCATCACAACGCTCTTTGGCAGCACGACTTGCTACGTCTCGAGGAACAAGGTTACCAAATGCAGGATATCTTCTTTCAAGATAATAATCTCTTTCTTCTTCAGGAATTTCACTCGCTTTACGGGTTTCACCTTGTTTTTTAGGCACCCAAATACGTCCATCATTACGCAATGACTCTGACATCAAAGTCAATTTAGATTGATGATCGCCACTAACAGGTATACATGTTGGGTGAATTTGTGTGAAGCAAGGATTGCCAAAAAATGCTCCTTTTTTATGAGCTTTCCATATGGCAGTCACATTGCTACCCATAGCATTGGTTGAAAGGTAGAAAACGTTTCCATAACCACCTGTACACAACAAAACTGCATGTCCGAAATGGCGTTCCAATTTTCCAGTTACTAAGTCACGAGCAATAATACCGCGTACTTTGCCATCAATCATAACAATTTCAAGCATTTCATGACGAGAATATTGAACCACATTACCTAAAGCAATTTGCCTTTCTTGAGCTTGATAAGCACCAATCAATAATTGTTGACCAGTTTGTCCAGCTGCATAAAATGTACGTTGCACTTGTGTACCACCAAAAGAACGATTGCTTAACAACCCACCATATTCTCGTGCAAATGGAACACCTTGAGCAACACATTGGTCTATAATGCTGGCACTCACTTCGGCAAGACGATATACATTGCCTTCACGAGCACGATAGTCACCACCTTTTACTGTATCATAAAAAAGGCGGTAAGTACTATCACCATCATTTTGGTAGTTTTTTGCAGCGTTGATACCACCTTGTGCTGCAATAGAGTGCGCACGACGTGGACTATCTTGAAAGCAAAAGGTTTTTACTTTATAGCCTAATTCACCAAGACTTGCAGCAGCAGAGGCACCGGCAAGACCAGTACCAATAACTATCACTTCCAATTGGCGCTTGTTAGCAGGATTTACCAGCTTACAAGTTGATTTATAAGTAGTCCATTTTTCAGCAATAGGACCGGCAGGAATTTTTGAAACGAGAGGCATATCTGAATTTCGGCGTTAATAATAGTTAGTAAATTAAGAAACCCAACCCATGAACATGGATACCGGCATTAATGCAAAAAGAAGGCAAATCACAATGGAAAAAATAATACCCACAATACGAATGAGTGCTTTGTATTTAGGCATAGTCAAACCCATTGTTTGGAAGGCACTGTAAAAGCCATGAATTAAATGCCAAGCAAGCGAAAACACACCTAACAAATAAACAGCCACCACCCAAGGTGTTTGGAATATATCTATCATCTTCTGATAGAGGTCATGCATTTCTACACCGTGAACTTCTGTAGGGTTTAGTCCGCCAGTAATTCTTGAAGGCACCCAAAAATGATTGATGTGCAATATCAAAAACAAAAAAATCAAAGTACCGAGTAAACCCATAGAACGGCTATACCAAGCACTTGTTTTGTTTCCTGCACTCACAGCATATCTTTCGCCACGAGTAGAAGCATTTTTACGTACTAGCATAAAGCCTTGAATGATGTGTAAGAATATACCTGCAAACAATCCTACTTCAAGGATACGCATGGCAACACAAGTAGCCATAAAATCGGCAGCTGCATTAAAGGCTTCTCTGCTTACAAAAATCATAGAATTTAAGTAGCAGTGAACGACAAGAAATACAATGAGAAAAAGCCCTGTAAAACCCATTACCAGTTTCTTTCCGATGGAAGTGGTAAAGTAGTGTTTCCAATTCATTTGAGACAATTTGAAGAATTTTATAAAAATCTGCGCAAAGATAGTTGGCACACTGTGAAAACGCAATCCTTTTTCTAAGGAAATAATTGGATTGTGGATAATTTCAGAGGGAAAAGTGTAAAAATCGTAACGACAAACTGATAAGAATCATATTTCTATCTATGGAATGGCATTTTGTGATTGTGTTTCTATGGCTTTTCGACAACAAGCAAAACACTAAAACTTATTCAATCCCATATTTTATAGCCGCTTCGAGTATATCCCTATTGATGTCTTTTAGTGACTTGAACTTGATGCAATATCCGCTTACTTTAGCCTTGCCTATTTTATTGCCATAGGTATTTGCTAGATGGTTCTTGTCTTCTATACTCATTATATAGACAGAGATGCCAGTGGTGTTGGCACTAATACCAATTTGATAAAACTCTTTTGTGGTTCCATCGGCATAATTAATATTGTGCAAACCGTAGCCTATGTTAGGATTTGAAACCGTTTTACCATCGCTGTTTTTACCATCTAAAAACCAAAGTTTACCCATAGGATGCAATTGAAGCATGCGCTCATGCAAGGTTTGCATATCGCTTCGTTTAGGTTCGGGTTGACTAGCAATGTAGTTGTTGATTTGTTCTTGTACATGCATATAAGTAATGCTAAAAATTCAAATCTTCTGGTTCGCCAAACTGTTTTCTTCCTTCAAGTATTTGGTCAACAATGGTTTTTCTCAAATTAACATGGTATTCATCACCAAATTGATCTTCATCTTCAAAGCCCATTTCGCGTTGAAACTTATACTCTTCATATGCAAAAGGCAGGAACTCAATTATTTTCTGAACCTTAAATTTTTCAGCTGCTAACTTTAATGCGTCTCTAAAATCATAGTGGGCTTCAATAGGAATTACTTTTTCCGATTTCAAGAGCATTTCTATGATTTTGTTATACTCTTCGCCTGCCTCTCGATAATTGTGGTGGTAGGTAAATTCTTTATAGAAACCTTGTGTCTGCTTGTCTTCAAACTGACTGATAAATTCCTCCATTTTTTCCGTGTCAAAAACACTTATGAAAGGTCGTTGGTCAATGGTTGCTAAATTTGCTTCTTGAACCTCCTTATTCACTTCATGCCAATGTTCCCAATAGGCTTTTCGATAAGGGTCTTCTTTTTCACCTCTAATATCGGGGAGCGATAATAACATTTGATTGCCGGTTCGGCTATTATGAAATTCATACCAATCAGGAAAGGTATTATCCTCACTTTCTTCGTTGTAAGCTTCTTTGATGCCTTCATAATCTTGCCAAGTATATAAAAACCCAAAGTCTATTTCTATGTTTAAACCACTTAGGTATTGAATGTACATATCAACATCTTCTTGGCTTATAGGTTCTATAAAAGGGCAGGAAAAAATCTTGCGTTCCCAACGAAGAATATCATAACAAATCTCTACTCCGGGCAATACTAGTTTTTCGGCACGCCAAAGACATTGCACATCGAACAGTTTTTTTTGCTGAATGATTTCAAGATGCGTTTTGGCGTCCACTATCCACTGCATTTCTTCATTTTGTGTATGCCTTGTGTACATATCTCCATGTTCCCACCATAGTCCTTTATAGAAACAGTAGGACTTAATAAACTCCTCTACACTGCTTGTTGTAAACTGCGAGAAATAAGCTTGGATTTTAGGGTCGGTGGTGAGCCGTTCTCTAATTTCTGCTTCGGTAGGAATTGGCAATTTTGTTTCGGGAGTATATTTCCTTTCTTGATTTTCGAGATTGTTTTCTTCTTGTGCTGCCATAAAACCAAAAATACAAATTCTTTTGTCTTTTCGTTGTTGTGTTGCTTCGTTTTTTTGGATACCAAACGCATTCGAAAATACACAGTAACTAAAGCATGTAAACGCATTATTGGTTGCAATTAAAAAAGAAAAGGACGCTGACTCTTACCAACGTCCTTTTGTCTTTTTGTAAAGTCGTGAAGTTGTAAAGTTGTAAAGAGTGGTTTCTTTACGCCTTTACGACTCACCGCCTTAGCGGTTTAAGATTACCTTCTCGCTCTTCACCAACTCCCCGTCTTTATTGAATACCTGCACCATGTACATACCCGAAGGAAGCTGCGCAAGATTGACCTCATTACTACCTTGCGCAGCCACTACTTTTTGCCCCATAAGGTTATAGACCGCTACCGTAGGCTGTGTGATGCCTGTGATAGTTATGATGCCTGTGGTGGGGTTGGGTGAGAGAGTGATGGAAGATGTGGGGAGTTCTTCGATGCCTACTGGTCCATTTATTTTAGCTAAATAAGTATTGAAATTATCTGGAATAGGATTAAGGTTAGTGATAGTAATATTCCCAAAGCTTAGGCTTGTACTATCAAAATCACCCGTAAAATAACAAGAACCCAAAGCATCTATTGTCATGTCCGTTGCTTCCATAAAAGTATGTCCGCCAACAGAAGTAGCAGAAAGTGCTTTCCCTGAAGAATCATACTTTACAATAAACATATGACCACTACCAACAGTTATTGCATGTAATTGAAAGGTGTCAAACTGAGCATAATCGTAATATAGTCCGTTTAAATAAAAATTGCCAAAATTATCTGTTGCAATTTTGTTTATATCTATGTCTATATTACCACTGCTAGTAGCATATAATGGTTTAGCCCAAATTGCATTACCATTTGGATTTATTTTTGCAATGAATGAATTCCAACCTGCTATAAAGAAATTATCAATACTGAATTGATCCATGGTAATACCCCCTAAAATGACATTACCATCCTTATCAACAGTAGATGCTCTTACAGCATTAAATGCTGTACCTCCATATTTTTTTACCCATTGATTATTTCCATTCAAATCATATTTAGCAAGGAAAAAATCGTCATCACAACTAAAAGTATAGTTCTCAATATGAAATATGGAACTCCTAATATTCCCACTTAAATATATGCTGTTATTGCCATCAAAAGTAACGTCAGTTGGGTAATCGTCCATCAGCCCACCCGATGATTTGGCCCATAAAAAACTGCCAGAAGAACTAATTTTTGCTATAAAAATATCGAATGAATAGCCATTGGTATCTGGCAAGTTATTTACCAAAACAAGATTGCCCAAACTCAACGAATCGCTCCTGAAAGCGCCAGCTATATAGCAATCGCCACTATTATCAACTGTAAGATGTAAGCTCCACCCACTTAATTCGGTTACACTCGAAACACCACCTTTTGCAGTTTTTGCCCATAAGGTATTTCCATTTGAATTTATTTTAGCTATAAATAAGTTAGCATAATAAGTTGAATCTAAATGGATGCCATCAATATCAAAGTTTGAGCTTTCAAAAGAGCCTGCAACAAATACATTGTCTGATTTATCTACTGCAATATCATCAATTTCATCCCAACCGTTACTACCAATTAATTTTGACCAAAGTACATTTCCATTATGGTCTAATTTAGTGACATAACAATCTGGACCAACTGCATGATTATTAAGTATAGTAGTGCCAAAACTAATAGTTGGACTTTCAAATGAACCACCTATATAAACATTGCCTTTGCTATCCGTTGCAACACAAGTTCCATATTCGTCTTTAACACCTCCAAACGATTTCGCCCAAGCCCAATTCGGCGCTTGCGCCATCACTCCACTCACAGCCATCAGCAGCATTACAATAATGTAGAGTACTTGTTTTTTCATAAAACCAAATTTTATTAAAGGTCTAAAAAATTCTGTTACAAAAGAAAAATCGTGGGTTATTTTCCAACAACCCACGATACTTGTTTTATCCTACCCTGTATAAGTAGCCGTAGCAATATTGCTCCACTCGCCTACTTCTTCATCGTTGATTACACCCATTACTTTATAGGCACGAATTTCGGGCTGGCCAGCATTTGCCAACGGGCGGCTGTCATAATAAGGCGGATGATTATCCAACCCTAGTTTTTCCCAAACATTGGCATCGGTGCTGCCAATAGGGTGGCTATATACATTGACACCGTCCACGCCTTTTTTAGTGAAGTTCACCACCACAAAATCTTTCTTTGCCTCGGCACTTATCACCGATTTAAAATCAGATTCTTTAAACGCAATATCCTCGCCAATGATGCCAAGGTCTTCCCCAATACTGTCGGTATAGTTGGCAGTATTGCTTTTAATACGACCAACGATGCCATTAATAAAAGTAAAAATGCCTGCTTGAGTCAATGCCGGTGCAGCAGCAGGTGTCAATGTTGGTATTGCGGGCAGGGTGGTGCCATTGGGTGCAATACTCAGGTTGTTTTTAAACTTAGTGAGGTTTTTACCAAAATCGCTCACCTGCGCAATGAGGTTGATGATGTAGGCATAAATCACTGCCATTTTTCCAATAGCAGTAACCTCGGCTGGCGTGATGCCAAAGAGTGTGGCATAAGAGCCAATTTTTTGTGCAAAACCATTGAGCCAAATTACTCGGTCTGCTTCCCTGCGTGGGAGATACGTCTTTTTCATTTTACATTATATTTTTTAAGGGTGAAAAAAACAGGATTGATTCCGTTGTCTCCCCAAACGGGGTTTGCGGGAGGATGAACGGGTGTTTCGGGAGTGCTCGCACAATGTGCGTTATTAAAAACGAGGTTTGCGCGAGTGCTCCCGCGGAGCGCGGGAGTGGTAACGAAGAACACGGAAGCACTCCCCGATTGTGCGTTATTGATAACGCAATATGCGTTTTTGGTAACGCGGTGTTCGTCATTGCTCGCGCAAATGACGGGAGCAATAACGCGGTGTTGGTTGGTGCTTCCGCATAAGGCGTTGGCACTGTGGCAACATATAAAAATGGGGGCTGTTCTTTGGTAGAAGCTTCGTAACTTGTTTGGCTTAAAAAATTTGTAGGCTTGTAGGCTTGTAGGCTTGTAGGCTTGTAGGCTACAAGAGTATCAATAGTTATATTTAAGGCTACGTAATTCACTGCTGTAATGAATTTCCACAAATCTAAAAAAGGAAATTCGAAAAAGAAAGCTTTTAGGGAAAATATTTTTTAAGCCAAAAGCTGTTCCGCAGTAGCTATCAATCTTATCCTTCCACAACAAGACTTTCTAAATTGGCACCTAAATCGAGTAGGATTTTAGAGAGGTCTTTCACAAAACCATCGGGTCCGCATAAATAAAAATATTGACTGAAATCGTGTATGATGTCAATTAAAAAATAACGATCAATATGTTTTGGGGCAAAGCCAATATTGCGTTCATGCGTAAAAAAAGGAATCACATCCTTCTTCAACATTTTCTGCAGTTCTTGCGCAAGAATAAAATCCTCAGAAGATTTGTTGGAGTAAATCAATTTATTGCCTCGCATCAAATTCTCTTTATACAAAGTTCTGAAGATAGAAATGAAGGGTGTGATGCCCGAACCTCCTGCAAGAAAAACACCGGGTCCTTTGTAGGCAATAGCACCAAATGGTTCGCCAATTATCAAATCAGCACCTGCATTTGTTTTCCCTAATTGTTTGGTCACACCATTATGGTCTTCATAAATCTTCACCATAAACTCCAAGTAGTTTTGTGTAGTGAGATTAGTAAAAGTAAAGGAGCGAAACTCGTTTTTCCATTGAGGTAAATCAATTGCTACTTCGCTGCCTTGACCGGGAATAAAAGAATATTCGGGAGGTCTTTCTACTATAAATCGTTTTACATCATGATTGATAAACTCGGCATCTAAAATCTTGACTAAATAATGTCCCACAGTCTAAATATTGGTTTTTATCAAAGTAAAGTTATGCATTCCTTTTTTTCAGAAAAAAGGAATGCAATGATTGAACAAAATAGCAGGCAAAAAAATCCCCCACCAAAGTTTGATGAGGGCACCTTGAATACAGAAAAGAGAAGATTACAGTTTGTTTTTCAAACTTGTCCATCCACCTCCATTATGAACATCTTGATAGCCATTCGATTTCAAAATTCCTTTGGCTGAAGAGCTGCGCATACCCGATGCACAACAGGTAATGATTGACTGTTCTTTATTTTTAAGTTTCGAAAAATTCTTGGTCAATTGGTCAAGAGGAATGTTGATGCTGCCTCTTATGTGTCCGTTGGCATATTCTCCGGTGGTGCGCACATCGAGAATGATGGCACCTTTTTTTACAAGCTCTGCATAATTTACGGTAGTCGTATTGATGCCTAATAGTCTTTTGATAGTTCCTAACATTTCTTCGAGTTTATTTAAGTGATTGGTAATAGTTGACGTTTGTCCAAGAACCTGCATTGATGCAATCCAATCCTAAAGAACCTAAGTAGCCCGCAGCTTGTCCGCTCCTTCCACCCGATGCACAACAAAGAATCAAAGGACTTTGTAATTGCTTTAATTCTTCCATTCTTTCAGGAATTTCGTTGAGGGGAATATTGATACTGCCTGCTACATGACCACCCATAAATTCCATAGTGGTTCGAACATCAACTATAGTGCCTTCATTGTTTTTTATCAAATCTTCAAGATTCATTTTAAGCGATTTAGGCAGCAATATTAATAGCAACTGCAGTTGAATTATGTGATAATCATCACATAGAGGTTCTATAGTCTCATAGACGAGTTCGGGGACTTTTATCACAAAGCATTAAATCAAGTAACACCATCTTTGCGTTTCAAAATAACTCACAAAATGGCAAGTTTTCAAGAAATCATTAATGCTGACACACCCACACTTGTAGATTTTTCGGCGGAATGGTGCGGACCCTGTAAAATGATGGCCCCCATACTTAAAGAAGCTGCAGGCACACTTGGCGATGAGGCACGAATTTTAAAAGTAGATGTTGATAAGAATCAAGCAGCAGCAGCAGCATATCAAGTGCAAAGCGTTCCAACGCTTATTCTTTTTAAAAACGGACAAATTAAATGGCGTCAATCAGGTGTCGTTCCTGCAAATCAATTAGTTCAAATCATTCGTCAACACAACAATTAATAACCACTATGCAGATTTTCAAAAAAGCATTGTTATCGTTCTTCTTTTTCTTTCCTTTTATATTATTGACAAGCTGTCAACCAAAAGGGGTTCAAACATTGGATCTTGCCGCAGCAAAGAAATTACTGTCAGCATCCAATGACTATCAACTTGTTGATGTAAGATCTGCATCTGAATATGAAAGCGGACACCTTAAAGGTGCAGTAAACATGGATGTAAATGCAAGTGATTTCGAAACCAATATTGCTAAGCTAATTAAAGAAAAAGCAGTAATAGTTTATTGTTTTTCGGGTAGTAGAAGTGCATCTGCTGCAGGAGTATTAAGTGACAATGGTTTTAAAACGGTTTACGATATACCGGGCATTATGAGTTGGAGGAATGATGGTGCCGAATTAGAAACTCAATCTAATGTAGCTAAGGCTAATGGCATGTCGGTAGATGATTTTAACAAACTCATTCAAAGCAAGGAATTTGTGTTGATAGATTTCAATGCTACTTGGTGTAAGCCTTGTAAAATAATGGCTCCTTATCTTGAAAAGGCAGCCGAAGCACGAAAGGATAAAATATTACTTGCGCCTATGGATGCTGATGCAAACCCTGAGTTAGTTCAAGCAAATGCAATCGATGCTCTTCCTACAATTATGCTCTATCAAAATGGTAAATTAATTTGGCGAAGCACTGGACTTCTTGAAGAAGATGCACTGAATAATGAATTGAATCTAAGAGTGAAGTAATTCTAAAAAGGATCATTTCCAATTATTAAGATATTGGTTGTAGGTGGTTTCATCCATCCTCGATGTGCCATACATGCCCTTCAATTGCCTTTGCCTTAGTGCTTCATACAATGTAACTGCACAAGCTACAGAAATATTGAGCGAAGGCACCATACCCACTTGTGGAATGATGAATTTTCCATCGCAATGTTGAAGTGTTTCATCTGTGATGCCCCACTGCTCATTACCAAAAACCAAAGCCAAGTTTTGTGTAAAATTGGTTTCATAAATAGTGTTAGCGCTTTTATCTAAATATGCCGCCAATACTTTCTCATATTTCTGTTTCACAGCAGCAAAACAAGCATCTGTATTATCAAAACGGTGTATGGTTATCCATTTCGAAGCGCTGGCACTACTACCCTTTCCATACTTTTTGTTTGGAGGAAGTTTGGTATTTAAAATGAAAATGTCTTGCACACCAACTGCGTCACATGTTCTGCCAACAGCAAAAATATTATGTGGGTCATTCACATTTTCCAGAACAACAGCAAGGTCTGGTTGTCGGTTATTTAATACAAAATTGAGCTTGTCTCTTCGTTCTTGATTCATTGGCAATAAATAGAAAAGCCCTCAATCGAGGACTTTTCAAAATTAAATAGTTATAAACAATTGGATAGAAAAATCAGATTTTCCAACCTTTGTTTTGAAATCTTTCAGAAACAACTAACTCTTTGCTTCCTGGAGTATGTACATAAAAGCCTTCACCCGACTTCACTCCATAAAATCCTGCCTGAACCATATTAGCTAACAAAGTAGCTGGTGCATACTTTTGATTGCCAAAGCCCATGTGCAACACATTCATGATACTATAACAAGTATCTAAACCAATGAAATCAGCGAGCTGCAAAGGTCCCATAGGGTGTGCCATTCCAAGCTTCATGATTGTATCAATCTCTTCTACACCTGCCACACCTTCTTGTAAAGCAAGCACAGCTTCGTTAATCATTGGCATGAGAATACGGTTGGAAATAAAGCCAGGGTAGTCATTTACAATACAAGGTGTCTTGCCTAAATGAAGTGTAAGCGCATGAATTAGATTTGAAGTATCAACATCAGTGGCATAGCCATTGATGATTTCTACAAGCTTCATCACAGGCACTGGGTTCATAAAGTGCATACCAATTACTTTTCCAGGGCGCTTTGTGTAAGAGCCAATGCGTGTAATGGAAATAGAAGAAGTATTGGTGGCAAGAATGGTGCGCTCAGGAGCCAATTGATCTAGCTGTTGAAAGATTTTCACTTTCAAATCAATGTTTTCAGACGCAGCTTCCACAACAATGTCAGCATCTTTCACAGCTTCTACCATTTCGGTAAAGGTGGTAATACGCGCCATTGATTCGTTCTTCAGTTCCTCACTGATGATGTTTTTAGACACTTGGCGTTCCATGTTTTTGCCAATGGTAACCATTGCTTTGTCTAAAGCTTTTTGGTTGATGTCCATCATGTGAACCTGAAAACCATTCTGAGCAAATACATGACAAATGCCATTGCCCATGGTGCCCGAGCCAATAACCGTAACGATTTTTACTTGTTGTAACATTTTTCTAGCGTTTTCGTTCATGCCTGCTTCCAAGATGGACACAGGACTTTCTTTGGTGTTTACCATTATAAAATATTTTTAAAAAACGCCGTAAGGTAGGGATATTCTTAAATAACAAAACAGTGATTCTCCTCATCAAAATTTCATCTTCAAAGACCTTACGAACGGTGCATTTTGCATGAATCAATAATCACTCAATAATCCATAATTTTCATAAAACAAATCAAGAGATACGCTTAAAACCCTTTTCCCTATTGCATTTTAAAGAAAATTACTGTTAAACATACAACAACATTAATAACTCATGAAGAGTGCATTCATGAAAGCACAACAGCTGCAACCTATCTTGTTTTTGAAAAAGTTACTCACAGTTGTTGAAAAAAACTTGTTGACCTACAATTAATATTTTCAATCTAAATACATAAGAAACATGAACAATATTGAATAAAACTAAAAACCAAAACGCCTATAAATAACTTAATTGGAAAATCTCAGCATTACATTCGGAACAACAATTTGGTGCAGTTTGCAAGTCTCTATAAAAGTAAAGTGATAAACCTTTAGTGCGCTGCTAATTTATTTTATAACGTTGTCGCAAGGCATTTATAGTCTTACGCAATTTTCATAAACTCTTGAATATGGTGTTGGATGTAATCATTTATTTTCCTAAGTGCATCTATGTAAATGGCTAAAAAACGCTCATCAAGTTGATTTATTTCAGGAAATTGTTCATAGAGCTTTGCAAAATCTTGTACACTCATTTCTTGTTCAATCATAGCTTTCCTTGGCACTAAAAATTGCAATGCTTTATCAATCAAATCAGCCATGTCGGGCGCACCAATAGCCTGAAACTGTTCGGGTAAGTCAATCAGTAATCCCGCATAACCATTATGAAGTAATTGAAGAAAACCGCCACCTTTCACCTGCATCAAAACATAATCGAAACAAAGAATCAACTGTTGCCCCTCAGTCAATTCTTCCATAAAATCAAATGACTGTCGACGATACAATTCCTCATGTAGTGGTTCTACAAATAATTCCATTATGTGGTAAGGATGTTCTGCTGACAACGCTACATTAAGTTTGTCATCATCAATCGAGGGAAGAAAAAAGTCTTTGTTCATATGCCTACAATAACAGCACAAATGTAATACAGCTTTTACATGCACTTAACACCTTTGACAAGTATTGAATGTTATTTTTGAAAAAGAACTATTTTATGAAAAAGGAAGCCGAAGAAAACCAAATCAGTAAAGAAGCTTTATTTTTTCGTGTTACAGTATTCATTGCCTTAATCATAGGCATTGTGCAATTTTTCAACATTCTTTATGGCAGCGTTCATGATGTACCAAAAGTGTCGAATAATAACAACAATTCACTTGACGATAATACTACAGAAACACCAACAGATTCAATAAGCCAAAATAAAAGATTCATACAACCTGAGATAAATCTCATCAAACCAAAAGATGTTTATGAAATCAAATCCTTGAAGAAAGATGAATTGATAAAGCCAGATACTGCTCAAAAAAGATAGCATACAATTACAATACCTACAAAAACGCCAGTCAATGACTGGCGTTTTTGTAGGCTTGATGTTCTTGAAAATATGCTACACCACCACAGCGCCTTCTTCTTCTTTCAAATCCATAATTTGATTTAAAGCATCGGGCACCACATCGCTGCAAATAGTGATGAAAGCTCCTTTTGGCGCAGTTTTTATAACATGATTGATGGCATCGCGCTCCATTTTAAAGACCGCAACTTTTTTGTTAGCATCCACAGAATGAATTCCCTTCAAAATAAGGTCAATTATTTCTTGCTCGGTTCTCCCACGAAGATTTCTATCCTGACGAATCACTATCTCATCAAAAATACCCGCCGCCGCAGCGCCCAATGAAATCGTGTCTTCATCCCTTCTATCTCCCACACCAGCAATCACCCCAATTTTAATAGTCGCTTCCACTTGCTTCACAAACTTGCCAATAGCCATCAAGCCATGCGTGTTGTGCGCATAGTCTATCATCACTGTAAAGTTTTTGAAGTGGAACATATTCATGCGCCCCGGCGTTTGCGCAGCAGAAGGCACAAATGTTTCAAGGGCTTGTTTCACATCTTCAATCTTGAAGTTGCGAATATGCGCAGCCAACACCACCGGCAATACATTGGCAATATTAAACTCAGCCTTTCCGCCAAATGTGATAGGGAAATTGCTTGCCTTATCAATCCTGATTTTCCAAGTTCCTTTCATGATGGTGATAAAACCATTTTCATAAACCGCCGCAATGCCGCCCTTTGTGCAATGCTCCACAATCCTTGGGTTCTTTTCATTCAACGAGAAGAGTCCAATGTTGCACTCAAGCTCCTCCTTCATCTTATACACCAAATCATCATCGGCATTTAAGATGGCATAACCATTCGGCAACACACTTCCGGGCGTCACAGCTTTCACACGAGCCAATTGTTCCATCGTATCAATGCCCTGCAAACCAAGATGATCTGCCGCAACATTGGTGACAATGGCAATATCGCAATTATGAAAACCCAAGCCTGCACGAAGAATACCACCACGTGCACACTCTAACACCGCAAAATCTACCGTAGGATCTTTCAACACAAACTCAGCACTCACCGGACCCGTACAATCGCCCTTCATCATCATTTGATTCTGAACATATACACCATCGGTGGTCGTGTAACCCACCTTATAACCCATTTGCTTAGCAATGTGCGCCATCATGCGCGTAGTAGTGGTCTTTCCATTCGTTCCACTGATTGCAATGATGGGAATTCTAGCAGAACTTCCCGGAGGATAAAGCATATCTATCACAGGCTCCGCCACATTTCTTGGCAAACCCTCAGCAGGCTCTAAATGCATGCGGAAACCCGGCGCTGCATTGACTTCAAGAATAGCACCACCGTTCTCTGTTATTGGCTCACTCAAACTTTCCGCCATAATGTCGATGCCGCAAATATCCAAACCAATAATGCGCGCAATACGCTCGCACATAAAGATATTCGAAGGATGCACAAGGTCTGTAATGTCGGTCGCGGTGCCTCCCGTAGAGATATTGGCAGTTGGCTTTAGCCAAAATTCCATATCCTTAGGCAACACGGTGTCAAGCGTGTAATTATGTTTCTCTAAAATTTTATTGGTGAAATCATCCACCTTAATTTGAGTCAATACTTTTTCATGCCCATAACCTCTACGAGGGTCTTCATTCACCTTATCAATAAGCTGTTGAATTGTAGAAACACCATCACCAAATACCGTAGCAGGCGTGCGTTTAGCCGCACAAATAAATTTGTAGTTGATGACCAAAATTCTATGGTCATAGCCGGTAATAAATTTCTCAACAATAATCTTACGCGAGTATTTTTTAGCCGCATCAAAAGCCAAAACAGCATCGTCCCAATGTTTAATATTCGTAGTAGCTCCTTTGCCATGATTGCCATCAATAGGTTTGGTAACTATTGGGTAACCAATCTTTTTTATAGCCGCTTCAAGGTCTTCATAATCCACACAAATCAAACCTTTTGGCACCGGAATTTCTGCCGCATCTAAAAGGTTTTTAGTGTCTTCTTTATCACAAGCAATTTCCACCGCAATGCTCGAAGTAGTGGAAGCAATAGTCGCCTGAATGCGTTTTTGATTGACCCCATAACCCAACTGAACCAAAGAATTTCTATTAAGGCGAATGAAAGGAATCTTTCTTTTCACCGCTTCGTCCACAATAGAACCCGTAGAAGGTCCAAGGCGCTCATCTTCTCTTATTTCACGAAGGTTTTGAATGTCCTCATGCAAATCATAATCCACCCCATCGGTCAAAGCCTGTGCAATTTTCACCGCGGCTTTGGCAGCATAAATCCCCGCCTTTTCCTCATAATAACTGAACACAACATGATACACACCCGGCGTTGCCGTTTCGCGCGTGCGACCAAAACCAACATCCATACCCGCAAGGGTTTGAATCTCCAACGCAATATGTTCAATAACATGCCCCATCCAAGTGCCTTCCTTTACCCGCATGAAAAACCCACCTTCGCAACCCTCGCTGCAACGATGTTCATACATACTTGGCATTAGCTTTTGCAAACGCTCTAAAAATCCCGGAATTTTATCGGTTGGCTTCTGTTCCATGTCTTCCAAATCAAGGCGCATTACAATAAGTTTATGACGGCGAATGCTCCAATAGTTTGGACCTTTCATTACTTTGATGTCGAGGATATTCATTGCTATAATTTTTTCTTTTTTGAGGAAAATATTTTGTGGGATTCGTAAAGTACAAATCGTTTTATCATTTCAAAAATTATTTTGAAAAAAGAAAGTAAGTAGGGAATGGTAGCGTCCCATTTCCCCTTGCAACGCAAACAATCATTTGAGAAAATTTCCCGAATGAAGCAAAGTGTTCGTAACCGATTGATAGATTTTGTCGCAACAGATTAGTGCCTTTGCACCTATGGACCAAAGAAAAGTATTTAGAAATTAGGGTTTAGCATTTCACCAAGCCATTGAGTCATTAAATATTTACAGCTTCACTTATTATATTTGCCGCATGACACAACAAGCTATCAAAGGAATTTTGATTCCTGTGGGGGGGGCTGAAGACAAGGGTACTGACTTAGAAAAAGGGGTGATTGAACGCAACCGAATGAACTTTTTTGAGCTCGGCATTTTAAGGCAAATAGTAAATAGAATTGGCGGTGAAAAAAGAATAGAAGTTGTGACCACTGCTTCTTCTATAGCCGATGAAGTGATAGAGAATTATGTTCATGCCTTTGAGAAATTGGGAGATAAAAATGTGGGGCATATGCGCATTCGTGAACGCAAAGAAGTTGACACTCCTGAAATGCATGAACGACTTAGGAAAGCAGATTGTGTTATGTTCTCTGGCGGTAACCAACTGCGCCTTTCTTCCATTTTTGGCGGCACTACTTTTCTTGAAATATTGATTGATAGATACCACAACGAGCACTTTGTGATTGCAGGAACAAGTGCAGGCGCTATGGCCATGAGCAGAACCATGATTTATGATGGAAGTGCCACCACTGCACATTTAAAAGGAGAAGTGAAAATTACTACGGGGTTGGGTTTTATGGATAATGTTATCATTGATTCCCACTTCGAAAAACGTGG
The DNA here is from genome assembly GCA_903853805.1 of uncultured Bacteroidota bacterium. Lineage (GTDB taxonomy): Bacteria > Bacteroidota > Bacteroidia > Chitinophagales > Chitinophagaceae > JAFIGV01. The sequence goes on along the minus strand of CAINUN010000093.1, from coordinate 18,664 downwards.
AAGGTTTCCTAGATTGGCACAAGCAGTAGCAGCCAATCCAGGCGCCATAGGAATAGGATTGAGCGAAGACACTGGCGTAATTGTAGAAAAAGGAAACCAAATAACTGCCATAGGTAGTGGTGCCGTTTACATTTTCGATGGAAGAAATATTGAGTACAACAACATAGGAGATGCAGATACCGGAAAGCCGATTGCTATTTCCAATTTAATCGTCCACATCATGACCCTTGGCAATTGTTATAACACTGCTACAAGAGTTTTTGAAGACGGTGTTTCCGCTAACGTTTAGTAAATAGCTGTTATTATTTTCTGTTCATCAGCGTTAAAGTGCGCTCTATACATTCCTTCTGAATTGAAGACTAAGGAACAATTGCCTTTGTTGTCGATGGCAATTAAGCCACCTTCTGCATCTAATTTTTTCAACTTATCCAACACTATATATTCAGTTGCTTGTTGTAACGAAAAATTTTTGTAGAGCATTAGGCAATGCACATCATAAGCCACAACTTGCTCAATAAAAAACTCACCATGACCCGTGCAACTCACCGCACAAGTGGCATTATTGGCATAAGTTCCTGCACCTATAATTGGCGTATCACCCACCCTTCCCCATTTTTTATTAGTCATTCCTCCTGTAGATGTAGCCGCGGCTAGATTTCCATGCATATCCAATGCCACAGCTCCAACGGTTCCTTTCTTTTGTTCTTTGATGGCAAGTGAATGGTCAAGAGCAAAACGGTCTTCATCTTTTATTTCTTGCCACTGCTGATAGCGAAATTCATTGTAGAAATAGGCTTGGTCTACGGTTTCAAAACCTTGCTCTTTAGCAAATTGTTCAGCACCATCACCAATAAGCATCACATGAGCAGATTTTTGAAGTATAGCTTTCGCCAAACGAATAGGGTTTTTGATGTGTTGTAAAGCAGCAACAGAGCCTCCTTTAGATCCATTTCCGTCCATAATCGAAGCGTCCAATTCATGTTCACCTTGATGATTGAATACAGCGCCTTTACCAGCATTAAACAAAGGGCAATCCTCTAAAGCAACGACAGCTGCTTCAACAGCATCTAATGCAGCACCACCTTTTTCTAAAATTATTTTCCCAGCTTCCAAGGCCTGTTCCAGTGCATTGAGGTATTCCTTTCCCTTTTGGGCATCCATCAAAGATTTGCTTAGTGTGCCCGCTCCCCCGTGTATTGCTATTGAAAACATGTTGTTCTAAATTTAAGGGGCAAGGTAATTATTGGAAATTGCAAATCGTAAAGTCCTAATTTTATTCTCTATTATTTTCAATTGAAAAATATTGCAACCTCATCGTCAATTCTTAGAAACATTACTCTTTATCCAGTAAAATCACTTGATGGCATATCCGTGCAACAGGCTTCAATTGCCAAAGGAGGCTGTTTGAAAAACGACCGTAATTATGCTATCGTCGACAAAGTGGGAAAGCCAATTACAGGTAAGACCAATGCAGCAATTCATTTGCTAAGATCTAAAATAGACTTAGCTTCAGGAATAATTTTATTAAAACACCAGGACTTTGCGAATTGGGAGCAATTTCACATTGAATCAGAACGAAAAAACCTCGAAGCTTATTTGTCTGATTTCTTTAAACAAGAGGTATCTTTTATTTTCAACACAACAGGAAGGTTTTTGGATGAACCAGACTTAAGTGGCGTTACGTTATTAAGCACATCAAGTTTACATGTTGTAACAACCTGGTTTCCAAACATAGATTTAAATTCAGCTCGTCAACGATTTAGAGCAAATCTTGAGATAGAAACAGAGGAAGCTTTTTGGGAAGATAGATTATTTACCCACCATAACAATGCAGTAGCTTTTAGTATAGGCGAAGTGCAGTTATTAGGTGTAAGTCCATGTGCAAGATGTGTCGTTCCTTCACGCGACGCTCAAAGTGGAGAATCAATTGTAGGCTTTGCTAAAACATTCGCAATACAAAGAAAAACTACACTTCCAAACCATTCAACATTAGAAGAAAAAGGTCATACTTACTGTTTGTCAGTCAATTTATTTGTACAAGATTCAGAGGTTGGAAAGACTTTATTTGTAGGAGATACATTGGAGATTCATGGTGAAGTGGATGCAAGAAATATTGAAAGCTGGAGAAGAAATAATGAAGGTTGAAGATAGTAGGGGGAAAATACTTTCAATTGCATTGACTTCTCATTTACACGCTGATTCTAATCAACCTTTCTTAGCAAACCCTACGCTACTTTGCAGCCTGAAATTTTTTCTTCCACAATTATGATTCATCCAAAACTACTTAACCCCGATAGCATTGTCATTGTTGGTGCGTCCAACGACATTTCTAAACCTGGCGGCAAGGTGTTGCACAATATTATTGCACATCAATATTCGGGTAAGTTATATGGTGTCAATCCAAAAGAAACAGATGTGCAAGGCGTTCCTTGTTTCAAAGATTGCGCCTCGTTGCCCGATGTAGATGTGGCTATTATTGCCATTGCAGCACCGCATGTAGAAGTAGTGATTAAGGAGTTGGCTTATCATAAAAACTGCAAAGGTTTCATTCTGTTTTCAGCCGGCTTTAGCGAAACGGGCGAAGAAGGCGAAGCCCTCGAAAACCGCATTGTTGCGATGGTGAACGAAGTGGGTGGTAGTCTTATTGGTCCTAATTGCATTGGCGTACTTACGGGAAGATATAAAGGAGTGTTTGCAGGTCCAGTACCTGAATATGACCCGTTGGGTTGCGATTGTGTGTCGGCTTCGGGTGCTACGATGGTGTATATGTTGGAAGCGGCTATTCCAGTTGGTTTGAAAATGCGCGATATATTTTCGGTTGGCAATAGTGCCCAAATTGGTGTTGAAGACATATTGGAATATTGGGACCTTACGTTTAACCCACAAACAAGTTCACGTATCAAGTTATTGTACGTAGAACAAATTGCCGACCCCAAAAGATTCTTAAAACACGCAAGGTCTTTGGTGCAAAAAGGTTGTCGTATTGCAGCCATAAAATCGGGCAGTACTCATGTAGGCAGTCGGGCAGTCTCCTCTCACACAGGAGCCTTGGCAGGTTCCAATGCAGCCGTAAGTGCTTTGTTTAGAAAAGCAGGCATTCTTCGTTGTGCTAGCCGATTGGAATTGGTGTATGTAGCTGCTATCTTTTCCATAAAACAACTTAATGGAAATCGTATAGCAGTGATTACCCACGCCGGCGGTCCTGGCATAATGCTTACTGATGTATTGATTAATGGGGGCATGAAAGTGCCGCGATTGTCGGGTCCTAAAGCAGATGCATTGTTAGAAAAATTGTTTCCTGGCTCTTCGGTGTCCAACCCAATAGATTTTTTGGCTACAGGAAATGCACTGCAATTAGGGACAATTTTAGATGCAGTAGAAAATGACTTTGATGAAATTGACGGAAGTGTGGTGGTGTTTGGCACAACAGGTATGTGGCGGGTTGATGATGTGTATAAAGTGTTGCATGAAAAAATGAAGAATAGTCAGAAGCCCATTTTCCCAATCTTGCCATCAGCAATACTTGCCGCCGAAGAAGTGAATCATTTCCTTGCACAAGGACATGTCAATTTCAATGATGAAGTAAGCTTTGGTTATGTATTATCGCGTATTCAAAAATTGCATGAACCCTATGAAGACCCTACCTTGCCCATCATTAATAAAATTGCAGTTCGACAAATAATTAGCAATGCTGAGAAGGGTTATTTGCCAGCAGATAAAGTTTTTAGCTTACTCGAAGCTGCAGGCATTCCTGTTGCTAGTCAACTTACAGTTAGTAATAGAGAGGACGCGGTTTCTTTTGCAACCAATACGGATTTTCCATTGGTCATGAAAGTTTCGGGACCTGTTCACAAATCAGATATTGGTGGGGTTGTGCTTGATGTCAACAGTTTAGAAGATGTTCAAATTCAATTTGACAGATTAATGTTGCTTCCCGAAGCGGATGGAGTTATTATGCAACAACAACTTAAAGGCATAGAAATATATTTAGGTGCTAAAAAAGAACCACCATTTGGACATCAAATCCTATGTGGTTTAGGCGGCATTTTTGTAGAAGTGTTTAAAGATGTATCAACCGGCTTGGCTCCTGTAGGAAAAGCAGAAGCGCTTTCAATGGTTGAACGATTGCGGTCTTACCCAATAATAAAAGGAGCAAGAGGCAAAGAAGGAGTCAATCAAGATTTATTGATAGACTATATCTTAAAACTTAGTGCCTTAGTTGATGCTGCCCCAGAAATAGCTGAACTAGACATCAATCCTTTATTAGGAAATCTACAAACATTAATAGCAGTAGATGGAAGAGTTTTAGTAAAAAAGTAGTAGGGGGGAAATGATTGTGGTCTCGCCCAGGATCGAACTGGGATCTAAAGTTTAGGAAACTTCTATTCTATCCATTGAACTACGAGACCAAAGGCGGCAAAAGTAAGGGCTAGGTTTAATTGCGCCAAGTCAATGTTTGGAGCAAATGTTCTAGGTCTTTCTTTAAGAAATCGTTGATGGGTTTTAGAGAATCTGCATTGGGGGTAACATCAAAATATAAAGCACCACGCAGGAAATGTTTTACAGAATCGGTGGCAATGAACTGATAACTTGAAGCGGCATTTCCACCAACATCGTAAATGATGCCATAAACACTTTTGCCCATTTGAAAAGCGTTTTCATCAATATAATCGGCACGTTTGCTATGCACGGTAAAAGACATTTCGTGCGAATCTTGAAGGAGTTTAGACAGCGGTTGCTGTGCAGTAATTTCCTTGTAGGAGATGTATATCTGTCCACCTAGCGAAGGAAACAGGATGTTTATCCAATATGGGTTTTCTGGTTTTTTGCCTAAAAAAATAGTATCTCTTACGACATTACTATAAACCGGAATTTCAAAACTGTATGGAAAGCCAGATTCATTATAAGGCTGATAAGCTCTTTTAGGGAAAGCTACACGAGCATAACCACGAGGTTTGGGTGTGTAAGATTCCGGTCGGCAGGAAGTGATTGATAAAAGAAAAAGCGAAAAAAACAATAGCCTTTGCATGAACCAAAACTAAGAGAAAAATAGTACTGATTATCTTTCGCTATTTTCGCACCCTAAATTTCACTAAATGCAACAAAATCAACCCAACCCCGAGCAATCCCTCAACATTGAACTAACAGAAGAAATAGCAGATGGCCATTACGTCAATCTAGCCATCATTACGCATTCTCCTGCTGAATTTGTTTTGGACTTTGTAAATGTAATGCCCAACATGCCAAAAGCAAAAGTGAAAAGCCGCATGATTATGACACCGGTACATGCTAAAAGACTCATGCGTGCATTGGTGGAAAACATCAAGCGCTATGAAGCTCAACATGGAAACATCAAAGATGCAGACCAAGTGGCTTTGCCATTCAATTATGCAGGTCCTACTGGACAAGCTTAGTTAATTTTAATGATAAATTTTGGATGTTGAATGACTATTTAACTCCTTGATATTTGACTTTTACTATTTAATCTGTGAACGATAAAATACTCATCCTCGATTTCGGTTCTCAATATACACAGCTCATTGCCCGTAGCATTCGTGAATTGAACATCTATTGCGAAATACAACCATGTACTAAAGCAGTTCAATATGAACCTTGCTTAAAAGGCATTATTCTTTCAGGTAGTCCATTTTCGGTAAATGATCCAAATGCTCCTAAGCCTGATATAAAGGCAATGGCGCAATATTTACCGATTTTGGGCGTGTGTTACGGAGCACAATTAATTGCTCAACAATCGGGAGGTGAAGTAGGTAAATCTGCTCATAGAGAATATGGACGGGCACATCTTCAACAAGTAAAACATGAAGCATTGCTTTCCGCCATTGCTAATGAATCTCAAGTATGGATGAGCCATAGCGATTCTATAAAGCAATTGCCAGAAGGCTTTGATATCATTGCTACTACTGATTCCATTCCAGTTGCTGCATTTAAAGCTGCAAAAAACTATGCTACATATGTTGTTTATGGCATCCAATTTCATCCTGAGGTAACACATAGTATTGATGGCAAACAACTCCTGAAAAACTTTGTGGTAGATGTTTGTGGATGCCAACAAGATTGGACTCCTGCAGCTTTTATTCAAGAAACTATATCAAGAATTAAAAATGAAGTAGGTGGTGGAAAAGTAGTGATGGCATTGAGTGGTGGTGTAGATTCTACAGTTGCTGCCACCTTAATTCACCGCGCCATTGGCGACCGCCTTTTTTGCATATTTGTAGACAATGGGTTGCTCCGAAAAGATGAATTTGAACAAGTGTTGGAAGGCTACAAACATCTTGGATTGAACACTAAAGGTATTGATGCCAAACAACGTTTTTACAGTGAGCTCAAGGATATAACAGACCCTGAACAAAAGCGTAAAATCATTGGACGTTTATTTATTGAAATTTTTAACGAAGAAGCTATTCAGCTTACCGATGTTGGTTTTCTTGGGCAAGGGACTATTTATCCTGATGTTATTGAATCAGTTTCTGTTCATGGACCATCAGCCACTATCAAATCACATCATAATGTAGGTGGATTGCCTGAAAAAATGCACTTAAAATTAGTGGAGCCACTTCGCTTTTTATTTAAAGACGAAGTAAGAAGAGTAGGTAGAGAATTAGGTTTGGATGAGCTTTTTATTTCACGACATCCATTCCCGGGTCCAGGCTTAGGCATTCGTATTCTTGGAGCAGTAACTGAAGATAAAGTGAAGATGCTGCAACAAGCAGATGCCATTTATATTCAAAATCTTCGTGACAGCGAATTGTATCATCAAGTGTGGCAGGCTGGAACTATTTTATTGCCCGTTCAAAGTGTGGGTGTGATGGGTGATGAACGTACTTATGAATTTACTGTAGCATTGCGTGCAGTAACATCTGTTGACGGGATGACGGCAGATTGGGCACATCTCCCATATGAATTTCTCGGAAAAGTTTCCAATGAAATTATAAACAAAGTAAGAGGCATCAATCGTGTAGTTTACGATATAAGTTCCAAGCCACCTGCAACCATTGAATGGGAATAACGTTTGACTAAGATGGTATTTCGTAGTTTAATGATGATGATGTTGTTGTTATTGATTTCGTCTCCATACGAATCAAGTGCGCAATTTTGGAAAAGAATATCTGCTCGAAAAGAAAACAATAATGAGTCAAAAACTCAAGAATACAATTCCAATAGAATTGCAAAAAAGCAAAAACCAATTGACTACCCCACATCGAGAGTTAAATTTCGTTACAGAATAGATGTATTGATTCCGCTTTATCTCGATGAATTGGTTGAAGAAGGGCAACCTGTTTTTGAGCATTTACCCGATAAAGCGATAGCTGGTTACCAGTTTTATGAAGGCATTTTGTTGGCAAAAGATTCATTGAACAAGCTAGGTTACAACTTCGATATATATATTCATGACATTACACAAGATGGAGAAGGCATTGAAAGATTGATACTGACTAAAACACTTGTTGGTTCAGATTTGATTATTGGTTTTTTAGCTTCCAATCAATTGGGAAAAATTGCTGCCTTTTCCCAAAAATATAAAATCAATTTTGTCTCCGCATTATCACCGTCAGTTACAGATGTGCAAGACAACCCATTTTTCACCATCATTCAACCTACGTTGCACCGTCATTGCATCCGCCTTAGAAATAAAGCGATGGAAATGTTTCCTGAAAAAAAAGTATTGCTCATTACCAATCTTGAAAATGAGACAGATTCAATTGCTTTGAATTATTGTTCGGGTACAAAACAAAAAAAATGGCCCCGTATCAATTGGGTTAGTTTGGAAGATTCTTCAGAGCTATTGCCTTTTCTTGACACAAGTATCAACCCTGTTTTATTACCTATCGTTGATCCATTGCTTGCCGATTCTATTATTCAACAAATAGTAGAATGGTTTCCTCAAAATCGTTTTCATTTTTTTGGCATGCCCTCATGGAAAGGCGCTAGTTTTTTAAAAGAAAAAAAAGTGAATTACATAGTGACGATTACTGCTGCATTTAATTTTGACAACAGTATTACAATGCCTCAAGTATTAGTTCGCAACTACAAAAAAACCACGGATGCCCGTCCGACTGAACTGGTTTACCGTGGTTATGAAACAGTTTATTGGTATGCTTATCTTTTACAGAAATATGGCACCATTTTCAATTATCATTTGAATGATTTGGCTGGTGCAGCTTTCACTCAATTTGATATTCAAACACAATGGACTAGAGACAATGATTTTCTTTATTTAGAAAATGAGCATGTCTTTTATCTAAATTACAAAAATGGATTAATTTCTGTTGAATAACAAGCTTTACAACTTCCAACCAAACGTCCAACTTATCGTGTTAAAATTAGAAGTCAAATTAGCTGTAGGAGACAATAAAGTAGGTAAAGAATAAGGCTTCTCAGTGGTTTCAACATCACTATGTACAAAAGCAACATCTGTGAAAAAATCACCAGAACGATAGCCAAGTCCAAATGAAAAATCCTTACGCATAAACTTGGCATTAGCATTTTGAAATGGTGACCCATAAATACCAACTCCACCACGGAAGAAAAAGTCATCCATTTTTATTTCTGCTCCAATACGTAAATTATGTGCAGCCTTGTATGTGTTCTTTATAACATTATTTCTAAGTCTTGCATCTTCTGCAAACTCTTGTTCGAAATGGTAACGCATTGACTTGTAATTCACGTACTCATAATCAACAGAAACAAATCCTAATTTCCCTATGAAACCCGTACCGCTAAAAACAGCTCTCCATGGAGTAATTAAAGTATAAGTAAAGCGTTGCTCCGGAGATGTAACATTGGTAATTGGATTAGTATCTGATGCGCCAATAACAGATTTAAAGCTTTCAGTGTTTGTTTCTATACTTGTATTACTTACATCAGTAATGGTAAATATTGTTGGAGTATGAATTGCGATACCTAGACGTAAAGCATCTATAGGTTTTACAATGACGCCTAACTTTAGATTGACACCATTTCCTGTTGTTTTCAAATCTTCTTTATATCGGAAATAAGAAAAGTAATTTGAGTCATTATTGGAGGCATCTGCTTCATCGAAAGTCAAGTGTCTGATGTATCGAATTGAAGGCAAGCCAAGTGTTGCACCAAACATAATTTTCTCTTCATAGTTTCCTCCAAAACTCAAACACAATTCATTAACTCCTCCCTTTTCTTCAACAGTTTTTAGTTGATTAAGTCCTGTTTTTACATCTGCGAGCGTAAAATAGCCAAGGCTATCTTGATTAACAAGATAAGATTGATATCCCATATAGGCCATGGTACCTTCACTGTTCACATTACTTGGATGATTTCTAGCATCTGCAACAAATAATTCACTAAAACTGCCGTTGTTTCCAAAAGGGTCTTTTAATTGACCTTGCAAAACATACTCACGTTTAAATTCGGCTAGACGGTTATAACCTATTGCAAATGACATTGTTTTCCATTTACTATTTTCATAGCGTTTGCCTCTTTCAGCCCATGTCATTACTAGTCCAATATTGTTAAAATTGAGTCTCGCGGCAGATTGGTCATACTCCATTCCAAGATATTTTGAGTTGACATTGTTCATTTTTAGAGATGGGGTAAACATAAATTCCGAACGACGGTATATACCTAACCCAGCAGGGTTTACACTAAGGCTCGTAAAATCGCCACCTACTGAGCCAAGAGCGCCACCAAAACCTATGGAACGAGCTGTCCCCATTGGAGAAAGCATTGAATATCGAAGAGCGTCTGTTTCATCTTGAGCAAAAGAACTTATAGCAATTGTCATCAATGAAATCAGAGTAAGGATTTTATGGGGTTTCATAAAATTGCTGAATTGATTTTGAAAGTAATTGATTTTGAATAAACAGACCTGCTGAACCTAAAACAGGTCTGTGTTTGAATATTTTTATCTCCTGAATCCTCCGCCTCCACCACCTGATCTTGAAGGTGTTGAAAAACTACGTGAGGGTGATGAAGATGGTGCTGAAAAACTACGTGAAGGTGCTGAGAAAGTTCTTTGTGATTGTTCAAAGCTTCTTTGTTGTTGTTCCATTTGGCGTTGTGGCTGCTCAAACTGTCGTTGTGGTTGCTCAAACTGTCGTTGTGGTTGCTCAATATTTCTCTGTGGTTGGTCATTATTCCTTTCTTGATAATATTGCTGACGTTGGTCAAACTCCTGTTGTCTATCAGGTATTCTGTTATCATTATTGAAACGACCATCGTTTCTATTAGAATTGTTTTCAAAATTTCTATTGTCATTCTCTCTTGAAAATTGTTCTCTTACAGGTCTGTCATCATTAACTCTATTATTTCTTACAGGTAAATTGTTTCTATCGTTTACAGGAGTGCTATTTCTTTGGTCTCGCAAATCATTATTTCTGATGTCTCTTACAGTGTTGTTGAATTCACGTGTACTATTGATGTTTTGAGTTTCTCGACCATTACCAATATTTGCAGGACGTCCTCTATTTGGGTTATTAAAAACTTGTCCTGTTGGACGAGAACCTGTATTTACAACGCCATTATTGTATAGATAGTTTGTTGAATTTCTTGGTCCATAATTAATTTTTTTATAGTACCCATTTCCATACCCATAGTTGTACATACCTGCATAATATCCATTCCAATAACCAGAATAATAAGGACTGCTATACATATAACCATAAGAAGGATAATTCCAACAACTACCAAACATACTATAGCCATACCAAGTATGCCATCCCCAATAAGAATTCCAATAAGGTCCTCCCATTCCAAATGACATGGAAATGCTTGGGCGATTCCACCAACTCCACCCCCAATACGGATCACTCCAAAAAGGATCGTACCAAGAAGGATTATAAAATGAACTGTAATACCCCATATTTGAGAACGAGTTATTAAAACGATTGATCCGAGTAGAATAGTAATAATCGTCATTGTCATAATCTACATAGCCATCATTGTCATAACTTTTATTATACGACTGATAATCACTATTGTTTTGATAATTACCATTGTTTTGGTAGCCACCGCTGTTCTGATAATTATTCCCCCGACTTTGATAGGAATTATTATAAAGATCATTACTGCTTCTTTGTTGTGCAGCTTGTCTTATAGCTTCTTCAGACCTTACTTGATCTTCCTTCTTCTGTCTTTCTAGGTCGCTACTATTAAAGTAGATGTCATCGTTTTGAGCAAACGACAAGTTTGTTCCGACTCCGAGAAGCAAGAAACCGATGATGAGAAAGCGTTTCATAATCTTTCGTATTTTTATGTGAAAATTGCTTTGTGAAATTAGTACTTTTGTGGCACTTAGCCTCGATGATTAACATCGAAAACTATGCCAACTTTTTATGAGTACATTAACTACAAGAGCACAAGATTATTCTCAATGGTATAACGACCTAATTCTTAAAGGCGGATTGGCAGATTATTCTGCTGTTCGTGGTTGTATGGTTATCAAGCCATATGGATATGGACTTTGGGAAAACATGCGCGATGTCTTAGACAAAATGTTTAAAGACACAGGTCATCAAAACGCTTATTTCCCACTTTTTGTTCCTAAAAGCCTATTTGAAGCTGAAGAGAAAAATGCAGAGGGTTTTGCCAAAGAGTGTGCAATTGTTACGCATTATCGCCTCAAAACCGACCCCAACAATAAAGGGAAACTCATTGTTGACCCTTCAGCCAAATTGGAAGAAGAGCTCATTGTTCGCCCAACAAGCGAGGCTATTATTTGGAGCACTTACAAAAACTGGATTCAATCTTACCGAGATTTACCAATCCTTATTAATCAATGGGCAAATGTTGTTCGTTGGGAAATGCGCACACGTTTGTTTCTTCGTACAGCGGAATTTTTATGGCAAGAGGGACACACAGCACATGCCACTAAACAAGAAGCCATTGAAGAAACGGAAAGAATGCTGGATGTGTATGCCACTTTTGCAGAAGAATACATGGCTTTGCCAGTTATTCGTGGAGTGAAAACACCGAATGAGCGTTTTGCTGGTGCAGAAGAAACATATTGCATAGAGGCATTGATGCAAGATGGAAAAGCATTACAAGCAGGCACTTCTCATTTCCTCGGTCAAAACTTTGCTAAAGCTTTTGATGTAAAATTCTCCGACAAAGACAATAACCTTGAACATGTTTGGGCTACTTCATGGGGTGTTTCCACGCGTTTGATTGGCGCTTTGGTAATGGCACATAGCGACGACCAAGGATTGGTCATGCCGCCAAGAATTGCACCTTTGCAAGTAGTGATTGTACCTATTCCGGTGAAAGACCCAGCAGGGAAAGAGCGCATTGACAACAAAGCTTTGGAAATCATGAATGCTTTGAAAGCCCAGGGCATTTCTGTGAAATACGATAATGATGATACTGCCCGCCCAGGATGGAAATTTGCAGAGTATGAATTGAAAGGTGTTCCTGTACGCATAGCGCTTGGTTTGCGCGACCTTGACAACAATGTGGTGGAAGTGGCACGTCGCGACACTAAGGAAAAAACTTCTATTCCGTTAGAGGGTTTGACTGGAAGAATTGAAAACCTCTTAACCGACATTCAAAGCAATTTATACAATCGTGCTTTGGCTTTCCGCAATGAAAACATTGTGAAAGCCTATACTTGGGAAGAGTTTGTCGCCATCCTTGATGGCAAAGGTGGTTTTGTGTCGGCACATTGGGACGGTACACCCGAAACTGAAGACAAAATAAAGGAAATGACCAAAGCTACCATTCGCTGCATTCCTTTAAACAATCCATTTGAAGATGGCAAATGTATCCTTACCGGTGCCCCTTCTAAACAACGAGTATTGTTTGCTAGAGCCTATTAAGACTAATTGTTCGTGGTGATTTTTCTCTCATTCACCACGAACAACCACTTTTATATTACTTTTTTTATCATAATTTTACACTACTATATTCTTTTGAATGATTTCAAGGTTACAAAAAAGCACCCAAATCATTGACTGTTAATTTTTTATACCATTTTCGTTTGCAAAGATTTCTCATAGGTAATATCTTTAAAGGAAATAAAAAGAGGCTTTCTCTATTTGAAAGGGAAAGCCTCTTTTATTAAATAAAATTATGTAACAACTACATGTGTTGTTGGATTTTTTTCTCGAAAGCGCTTTTAGGTGCTGCACCTACTTGCTTGTCAACCACTTGTCCATTTTTTATGAACAATACAGCTGGAATACTTGTGATACCATAATTGATGGAAAGCTGTGGGTTTTCATCCACGTTTACTTTGCCAATGTTCACTTTGCCGTCATATTCTTTTGCAAGGGTTTCAATAGTTGGTCCAAGAGCCAAGCATGGTCCACACCAAGGAGCCCAAAAGTCAATTACTGCCAATTTATCTCCCTTAAGTACTTCTTGATCGAAGTTAGAATCGTTAAATACTGCTGCCATTTTGTTGAAAATATTTAGTTGGAGGTTATAAAAAATTTGAGTGGTAAAGTTAAACTCATTCGCGAACCTGCAACAAATAGAAGAAGTTAATTGTCAAATAACTATCCACATTTGGTGAATAAAAAAAGGGTTCAATTACTTCGGAATAAAAATAATTCGGTTAGAAACTGAATCTTCTTGGTAAGTGATTTCAAGTTTGTCGCTATTTAATGTTAGGATATTAAATGTTAAATTATGGGTATCGTAGAGAAGATTCATCCTTTTTTCATCTGGTGTCATTTCCCAACTTCCAGGATAGGTTTGATGTTCGCCAGCAAAACAAATTAGGTCGCCAGTATTCAGTGAAAAACTATCGTTTGGATAAAAGGTATAAATATCATCAATGGAGCAAGGACGAGTTTTGTCAATTTCGTTTTCATACCATTTTGTAATCTGCCAAGAATGGGAGGTAAGTGTATCTCTTAAATAAGTCACTTTATGGCAAGAAGAAAAGGTGATAAACAGCAAAAAAAGGGCTGCAACTTTTTTCATAAAAAGGCAATAATTTGACTTCAAAATAAAGTCATTATTCCGTTTCGGGCAATAAAAAATTGTAAATGAAAATCAATAGATGCAACTATTGTTGAGCAATGCTGATTCGTTTGAGGTAAATAACTCAAAGTTATACTCTTTGGCAAAGGCTAATGCTTTTTGATCAACATAATCTTTTGCAGTATTGGCATTGTGGGAAATTAACTTTAGACCATTGATAACCATTCGTAGATAGTAACTGTAGCTGAATAGGCAGCTGTACTGAGATGTGTAAAGTCGTTCGAGTATAGTGAAATCCATTTTCCGGTTTTGTTACTTTATTTAATAAATCCACTCTCTCCTTGTATATCCATTGTCTCCTTATAAACAGTAACAATTTCTAAACATCACAAAAGTGCAGACATTATGCATTGATGAAAACAAATCCTTTGTGCTTAACACAAGCTTTGCGCTTAGTTAACCGTACGTTTACAAGTAATAATAAAGAAAACCTACTTACTTCAAGCCATATTCCGAGAGGAGACAAACAAACTGAGTCAAGATTACAGCACCTAATTTCAACTCCCGATGATTTACGTTTTCAAATACATCGTTTGGTGTATGATGCAGATCGAAATATCGTTGAGGGTCGGGCATCAAACCTGCTACAGGAACGCCTTCACGGTGCAAAGGAGAAATATCGGCACCACCTTCATCATGTTCGAAATCATAAACACCATAAGGCAAAAATAATTTGCGGAAACCTCGTAAATACTGTGCTTTAGCTGCATCCATTTCAAGACCAATTCCTCTTGGCGAAAAACCACCTGCATCTGTTTCAATAGCAATGATGTGTCTCTCTTTATTTGCTTTGGCAGAATCATTGTAGGCAAGTCCGCCTCGCAATCCGTTTTCTTCGTTCATAAACAGCACTGCACGAACGGTTCTTTTGGGTTGGATTTTTAAGTCCTTAATTGCGCGAATCACTTCAATGCTTTGAACACAACCCGTTCCATCATCATTCGCTCCTTCTCCCACATCCCAACTATCAAGATGACCACCCACAACTATAATTTGATCGGGATGCTCGCTGCCTTTTATTTCGCCAATGACATTGAAGGATTTTACAGTATCCACCATCCTGCATTGCGATTGGATTTTTGCTTTCGTTTCTCCTTTTTTGCAAGCCGCTTCTAATCTATCAGCTGAAAAATTGCCAATAGCAAGGGCTGGAATCGGTTTTACGGTGTCGGCATAACGCATAGAACCTGTATGTGGAAAATCATCTACACCGGTAGAAACTGAGCGGATAATTACAGCACTCGCTCCTTTGGCAGAAGCGAGATTAGGTCCAGTCCAACGATAAGCACCTGCACTGCCGTATCCTTCAAAGGTATTAACCAATTCTTGCGGAAAGCGATGATTGAAAAACACAATCCGACCTTTTACTTCTTCCTTACTTAGCTTATTAAATTCATCAAAATTGTTCACCATTAAAATACTTCCTTCCATCACTTTTCCGTCTGTGCCTTGCGAATTGCCTAAGGACAGCATGGGCACTGTTTCGTAATCTTTCTTGGCATCTAATCGAAGCATCAAACTTTCTTTTCCTCGAACCCAATGAGGCACATCAACAGGTTGTAACCAAACCTTGTCTGCTCCTGCTGCTTTCATGGCATCAAAACCCCAATCTACGGCTTTGGCTGCTGCTTTTGTTCCGCTAAGCCGATTGCCAATTTGCTTGCACAACACCCTTAAGTTTTCATAACAAGGGCTGCGCAACAATATTTCATCAGAAACTTTCCGAAATAGCAATGAATCGTTTTGTGCAAAAGAACCTATTGACCAGCTAGTAGCAACAAAAAGGAGAAGCAGTTTTTTCATGCAATAAATGTAGGGGAAAATAAAAAGACAATATTCACTTGAAGTAATACCATTTTCATTTTTATAAAAGTTAAGATAAAACTCACACCCATATAATTCTGATTATTTTAGCAACATAATTTAAAAATTTTGGCATTCGCAGTTCATTTAATCACGCCTCCATTTACGCAGTTAAATACACCCTATCCGGCAATAAAATACCTCCAAGGTTTCTTACAATCGAGGGGCTATAAAGTGATTGCTACCGACTTAGGTATGGACACACTGCTTGATATTTTTAATAGAGATGGACTGGCACAAATTTTTGATTGGATAGAAAAAAACATAGGCGATAAGATAAGTGATAATAGCCGCCGAATAATGCAACAACGAAGCGACTATTGCAGCAGTATAGAAACGGTTGTCGAATTTCTTCAAGGCAGAGATTATTCCCATACCCACCTCATTGTTCAAAGAAATTTCTTGCCCGAAGCAGGGCGTTTTGCAGAGCTCGATTATGTGGAAGATGCCTTTGGCAATATGGGCATTCACGACAAAGCAAAACATTTTGCCACATTATATCTTGAAGACCTTGCCGACCTCATTACTGAGTGCGTGGACGAGCGTTTTGGCTTTAGCCGATATGCCGAAAAGCTTGGGCGTTGTGCCAATAACTTCGATGAGATTTATGAGGCACTTCAAGCCGAGCCTACATTTTTTGAAAGCCTTTATTTAAAAACTCTTGAAAGCAGTGGATACCTCGAAAAAGTTAAACTCTGCGGGTTTTCAGTTCCTTTCCCTGGCAATTTATTTTCAGCGCTTCGATGTGCACAATGGATCAAAATAAATAAGCCTGAGATAAAAACCGTGATGGGGGGCGGGTTTGCCAATACAGAATTACGCTCATTAAAAGATCCTCGCGTGTTTGAGTTTTTCGACTTTGTATGCCTTGATGATGGTGAACTGCCAATTGAAAATATCATTCATTACTTCGAAGGGAAAAAAACACGAGAAGACCTTGTACGCACCTTTGTGTTGGAAGACGGCAAGGTGGCTTACAAAAATAATATTTCATACCGCGATTATGGCATAAAAGACCTAGTCAACAAACCCATTTTCGAGGAAGAATTTAAACGGTTCATGGATGTGCTCGAAGTAGTGAACCCCATGCACAGCTTATGGAGCAATGGCAAATGGAATAAAATGATGCTAGCCCACGGATGTTATTGGGGCAAGTGTACTTTTTGCGACACCTCACTCGATTATATCAGTCGCTACGAACCTTTGACTGCTGCCGACATCTGCGACCGAATGATGGAAATGATGTATCAAAGCAACCAATCAGGTTTTCATTTTGTAGATGAGGCTGCGCCGCCTTCTTTGCTTAAAGCGATGGCTTTAGAAATCATCAAAAGAAAAATGGTGGTGAGCTGGTGGACCAATATCCGCTTCGAAAAAAGCTTTACCCGCGAGCTGTGTATGCTGCTCAAAGCAAGTGGTTGCATTGGCGTTTCGGGCGGATTGGAAGTTGCCTCCGATAGATTGCTCGCACTCATCAACAAAGGAATTACAGTGTCACAAGTGGCGCAAGTGAACCGCAACTTTGCCGAGGCGGGCATCATGGTGCATGCTTACTTGATGTATGGCTTCCCAACACAAACTGCGCAAGAAACAATTGATAGTTTAGAAATGGTAAGGCAAATGTTTCAAGCGGGGATTTTGCAATCTGCCTTCTGGCATTTGTTTACGATGACAGCGCATAGCCCCGTGGGTCTTTGCCCCGAAAAATATAAAGTGAAGGCAGCGCAAGAAGCTGTCATCACCTTCGCAAACAATGATGTGCCACATATTGACCCAACCGGTGCCGACCACGAAACCTTTGGCTACGGACTAAAGAAATCTTTGCACAACTACATGCATCATCAATGCCTCGACAAACCGTTGCATACTTGGTTCGATTTTAAAACACCCAAGCCAAGCGTTGCGCCCGACTACATCCAAAAATGCTTGGAAGAAGAGCAGTTAAGCAGCTTCAAGCCCAATGCAAGAGTGGTGTATCTTGGGCATCTTCCCCAAACCGAAGCCTTCATAAAATCGAAGAAAGGCAATCAGTGGGAAATGATGTCGCTAAAGTTTGTTTATAAAAAAGAACAAGGCGAAATAAAACTCTCGAGGAAGGAAGGAGATTGGCTACTTCAAATCTTACCAACACTCAGCCTTCAAAACCCAAAACCAACCACATTACAACAAGTAAAAGACAGCTACGAACAAGCAGACCTCGAGGACTTTGAACTATTTTGGTTCAACAAACCCATGAATGGGCTATGGCGTTTTGGATTGTGGGTGGTGTAGCTTTATAAGGATGTAAAGTGGTTGTGAACTAGCTTCATACAAAGCTGAATAGTAGGTGTAGTCCTTTTATTTTGAAGTTGCGTTTTACAACTTTGCGCCTCTCCGACTTAATGGTTTAAGATTATTTTCTCGCTCTTAACCTCCATCATCACCGCTACAAAGAGTATTATTTTCCTCATAACCTTAAATTTTATTCACCTAAAGGTATCATTTAGCAGTAATGAATATAGTTTTTAGGCGCTTGGGGGTCTTGAAATACAGGGAAAATCATGTCCGTCATGCCGTTGAAGCCTTCCCCTTTTAGGGAAAACATTGCCGGTGTAACCCGTGACCCTTTCCCCGATAGGGGGAAACCCTGCCAGTCTTGCCGTTTGCCATTTCACCTAAATGGGAAAATCTTGCTAGAGTAGTTTAAGACCATTGCAAAACAAAACCGCACCTGCATCCATTAACATTTCGTCTATTTTTAGTTAGATTTAGCTGCTATTTTTAGTTTTGTATTCACTTTTATTGCTTTAGAGGGCTTTTTTGCCCTCTTTTCAGCTGTTATTTT
>CAINUN010000092.1 GCA_903853805.1 uncultured Bacteroidota bacterium | reverse complement strand
ACCACCTATTTCTTTCCGATTGTTACTTACTCCTGCTTTCTACTCAATTATGTGTTGAACAAAAATATTGAGATAATGATAAAGAAATCGTTTAAAAATTATTTACAATAAAAGAAAACACCCGGCAGCCGAAAAGGGATTTAGAGTAGGCAATGAAAAAAAACACGGACAATATGAAATACAAATCATTACTAATACTGATTCTGCTATTGGTGGTCATTGCAGCACAAAATGCAAATGCCCAACAATCGCCCACATCGGCAGGAGGTGATGCTATTGGTAGTGGAGGCAGTGTTGCCTACTCTGTTGGACAAATGGTGTACACCACCAACAATGGAGTTAATGGTTCAGTAGCACAAGGGGTGCAACAACCTTATGAAATCTCTATCAATGCTATCAACGACTTTAATGGTGTTGATTTAAAGATGATGGTTTATCCGAACCCAACACCCGATGTTTTGTACTTGACGATAGACCAAGAAAAGCTCAATGCTTTTAGTTATGAATTAGTAGATGTACAAGGCAAGAAATTAGCCTTAAAACCTATTGTCAATAAGCAAACAGCAATCAATATGGAACCATTTGCTGCGGCTACTTATGTGCTGCAAGTGCTGCTCGAAAATCAAATAATCAAGTCATTTAAAATCATTAAAAACTAAGCAATGAAAAATACTATTACACTATTGTTATCCCTTTTTATTACTGCAACAACATGGGCACAAGCACCCCCAAAAATGAGTTACCAAGCGGTGATTCGCAATAGCAGCAATGCCCTTGTCTCTACTACAACAGTAGGGATGAAGATTAGCATTTTGCAAGGTTCTGCTACAGGAACCGTTGTGTATGAAGAGACACAAACACCCATAACAAACGCGAATGGTTTGGCAAGTTTTGAAATAGGCAATGGCACGGTGGTTAATGGTAGTTTCGCTGGTATTAACTGGGCTAATGGACCTTACTACATCAAAACAGAAACCGACCCTGCGGGCGGTGTGAATTATACGATTGTAGGCACAAGCCAACTAATGAGTGTTCCTTATGCACTTTATGCTGAAAATAGTGGTACCCCTGGACCTACTGGTCCACAGGGAATTCAGGGTATTACAGGAACACAAGGACCAACAGGATTAACGGGTGTAGCAGGTCCACAAGGAACAGCAGGCGTACTCTCAATTGGGGCAATTGGCGCAGCAAGTAATAATGGGGCTACTTTAATATCGGGTACACTAAGTCTTACTTCTGCTGACGCTACACACGGAGGAGTGATTGATACTAGTACACAAACATTAGGTAGCGGTGCTAAGTCATTTACCAATGACTTAACGGTGAATAGTATTACTTTGGGAAGAGGTGGTGGAAACCCTTTAAGCAATACAGCCATTGGTCGGTATGCACTTAGTGCCAATACTTCAGGTGCTTGGAATACTGCAAATGGCTATGGTGCACTTAAAGGTAATACATATGGAACTGATAACACAGCTATTGGTTGGTCTGCACTCGAAAACAATACTACAGGTAGTGAAAACACTGCAATTGGGCAGGAAGCATTAGATATGAACACGACTGGTGGTTATAATACAGCAAGTGGTAGTTATGCATTACTTTCCAACACAACAGGTTCAAGGAACACTGCAAATGGTTATTTAGCTCTCTATTCAAATGCAACAGGTTCGTATAATACTGCCTCAGGTAATACTGCACTTTTATCAAACATTAGTGGTGTAAACAATACAGCTAATGGTAATAATGCTTTGAAAGGCAACTCAACTGGTAATTATAATACTGCCATTGGCAATAATTCTCTTATTTCCAACACAAGTGGTTCTAATAATACTGCAAATGGTAATGCTACTCTTTATTTCAATACTACTGGTTATTCCAATACTGCTAATGGTGTAAATGCATTGTTTTCTAATACTACTGGTAATTTAAACACTGCTGTTGGAGATAGTGTTTTGTATTCCAATACTACTGGGAACAATAACACAGCTATTGGCAATAAAGCACTTTTGGCAAATACTACAGGTTCTTGGAATACAGCAAATGGTGATGGTGCTCTTTATTCCAATACAACAGGTGATCATAACACCGGCAGCGGTAATGCAGCTTTATATTCTAACACAACAGGTGTTAACAATACTGCTCATGGTAGTCATTCCCTTCAGTCAAATACATCAGGTTACAATAATACTGCAAATGGATATTATGCACTTTATTTAAACACAACAGGAAATCAGAATACAGCAAATGGTATTGCTGCACTTCAGTATAATACAATAGGTAATAACAACGCAGCTAATGGAGTAGGTGCACTTCAAAATAACACATCAGGTAATAACAACACAGCTAATGGTTTTAATGCTCTAAATTCGAACACTACTGCTTCCAACAACACTGCCAATGGTTATTATGCCCTTTATCTGAACACTACTGGATATTCCAATACTGCTAATGGCATTAAAGCTTTATACTCCAATACATCAGGCTATCAAAACACAGCTAATGGAGACAGCTCTTTATATTCCAATACTACAGGTCATAACAACACTGCAAATGGCATGATTGCACTATTCAATAACACTACTGGTAATTTCAATACAGCCAATGGGAACAATGCTCTCTACTCTAATTCTACAGGTTCATGGAATTCTACTAATGGTTGTTTTGCTCTATCATCAAATACGACAGGAAATTCAAATACTGCTAATGGATTTAGTTCACTTACTGCCAACACAACTGGCTCTTGGAACACTGCCAATGGTGTTGATGCATTAAGTTCCAATACTACTGGAGCTAACAACACAGCTAATGGTAATGCCTCACTTAAATTAAACCTAACTGGTAATAACAATACCGCCAATGGAAATGCAGCTCTTTATTCCAACACAACAGGATATTCTAATACTGCCAATGGATTAAATTCTTTGTATTCCAACACCACAGGAAACCAAAACACAGCAGTTGGGGATAGTGCTATGTATGTCAATGTTTCTGGCTTCCAAAACACAGCAAATGGTTACGCAGCACTCATACAAAATTCAACAGGTAACAATAACACTTCAATTGGAACACAGGCTCTATTTTCAAATACTACAGGTAATAGTAACACAGCTGTTGGTTATTTATCACTTCAGAATGTTACAACAGGTAGCAACAACACAGCTATAGGTAATAACGCACAAGTGCCAACAGCAACTTCAAACAATCAAGTGCGTATAGGCAATACTGCGGTTACCTACGCAGGCGTTCAATTAGCGTGGACAATTACTTCCGATAGAAGATGGAAATCCAATATTCAAAACTCGAACCTTGGTTTGCATTTTATCAAAGACCTACGTCCAGTTTCTTACTACCGCAACAATGATGAAAGCCGCAAAACAGAGTATGGTTTCATCGCGCAAGAATTGGAAACTACCCTACAGAAATACGGCATTGACAACAATGGCATTATCTCCAAAGACGATCAAGGCATGTATGGAGTTCGCTACAACGATTTGATGGCACCGATGGTGAAAGCAATACAGGAACAACAAATAATTATTGATGTACAACAGCAACAAATTGATGAACTAAAAACATTGGTCAATAAGCTTTTTGAGCAAAAGCATTGATTCCTACTTTTTCATTGCAAGCACGATGCAAACTCTGTGCTGCAACTTAGAGATGTGAACTGAACCACCCCGGTCTACGACCACCCCACCAAAAGAGGGGAATGATAATCGTGATGCCTAAAACCACCACCATCAATCTAAGGGATAGGAACAAAGAAGGAATGATAGATTTAGTTGTCAGTTGATAGTTGATAGTGCTCAATGATTTTGAACTTTTCATTTGCTAAGCAAAAATTTCTAATCATTGTTCCATCAGTAGAAAAACCGCGAGTTTTCACTCGCGGTTTTTCTATATGCTATGGCATTTCAATACCTGCTTTTCAAGATGTTAGCGTAGCGCATCTTGAAAAGTGAATAACTTGGGTCTCTGACCTAATAATTGCCGTTCAGGAGAAAGGCTTTTATGCTTGTGTTCGAGATGATCTTTTAGAACATCTTGAAGAGCAGTGGTTTTTTGAATGTTAGATTTAGTTGAAAGTTATTAGTTGTTAGTTATTAGTTGTTAGTATTTCGAATTTAGTTTTAAGGATTTAGTGATCCTGTTATTATTTTGAAAAAGCAACTAAAAAAACAAAAGCTCCTTTTGAGGGAGCCTTCATGATTAATAAGTTTTCAACTAAATGTCTTTATTTAAAACCAATAAAATTGCAGGTCTTTTTATCGCCAGTATTGATGTTGTAAATTTCGTCAATAAACACAGTAAGCTTACCGTCGAGGTAAGTAGCAACAGTATAGAGTCTGTAAGAGCCGTTATTGATTGCGTCGAATGTAAGGGTGTTACCGGATGCGCTTCCTGTAAGGGTATCGGTCTTCTTACTATACTCCACAAACTTCATTTTATTAGGCATCTGTGCAAACCAAATTTGAATGGTATCTTTTGTTGGGCTAGAAGAAGGACAAGTGTGATTGCCTACAAAAGTGCCAATAAACTTAGTGCCCGACATTATTTCACATTCCGTGCCATCATAACCTGAAGGACAATTACAAAATCCTTCGGCACATGAGCCTCCATTTTTACAGGATAAATCGGCACAAGTGTCTTTCTCACAAGATGTATATAAAACGGTTCCTGAAACAGCAAAAAAGGTAGCTACAGTAATCAGTGAATGTTTCCAAAATTTCATTTACAGTGTTATTTCTTGCCTAAAGTACAAAATTTAAAGAGTTGACAAAATCTGATTCAAATTTTATCCGTTAAGAGCATTCCAACCTTGCGCTAAAAGTTGGTGTTTTTGTCCAGTTGGTGACTGAATATAAACCCCTTCTTCCTCGGTAATATAGCCAATGATGGTGATGAATTGATTGTCTGCTAGCTTTTCATAATCTGCCTGTTTTACAGTAAAAAGCAATTCATAATCTTCCCCACCATTCAAGGCACAAGTACTTGGGTTCAAGTCAAACTCTTCTGCCATTTCTTTGGTTTGTGCATGAATAGGTAATTTATCATCAAACACTACACCGCCTGTTTTGCTTTGTTTGCAAAGGTGCATGAGTTCGGAACTGAGTCCATCGCTAATATCAATCATGCTCGTAGGAACTATTGAATTTTCTCTTAGCCATTCCACCACATCTAAGCGAGGTTCTGGTTTTAAGATTCTTTCAACGATGTAATCTTTTTGCTGCAAATTGGGTTGAATGTTGGGGTTTTCTAAGAACAGTTTCTTTTCTCTTTCCAATAATTGCAAGCCCATATAAGCCGCACCTAAATCGCCGCTCACACAAATCAGGTCATTATTTTGCGCGCCCGAACGAGTAATGAATTGGTCAGGCGTTACTTCCCCAATTGCTGTAATGCTGATGACAAATCCTTTTTGAGAAGTAGTGGTATCGCCGCCTATCAAATCCACATGATACTTATCACAAGCTGCATAAACACCGCTGTAAAATTCATCCAAAGCTTCCACCGAAAAACGATTGGAAATAGCGATGCTGAGGGTGATGTGCGTTGGTGTAGCCATCATAGCACAAAGGTCGGATAGGTTGACAGCAACTGCTTTGTAGCCTAAGTGTTTCAAAGGCATGTACATCAAATCGAAGTGAACACCTTCGACAAGCATGTCGGTGGTGATGACAGTTTGTTTCCCGAATTGGTCAATTACTGCAGCATCATCGCCCACACTTAAAATGGTGCTTGCTTGGTGTGTTTCATTTTCGCGGGTGAGGTGGTCAATCAATCCAAATTCACCTAAAGAACTAATCTCTGTTCTTGCTTCACTCATACTATTCTAAATTCTGATTTTATTGTTGATGATGCACAACATTTCATTGTGCATTTTTCCGTTGGTAGCTAATGTTTGTCGGTCAAAAACATTGTAAGGATTTCCTTCAAAATCGGTTACAGTTCCGCCTGCTTCTTCTACAATTAAATAGCCGGCAGCAACATCCCAAGAGCTTAAATTATACTCCCAAAAACCATCAAATCTTCCGCAGGCTACCCAACATAAATCAATAGCAGCTGAGCCTAATCTTCTTACCGGAAGTCCTTTCAATACAAAGCGTTCAAAGACCTTGATAGGATGTTCGGTATTATCGGGCCAAGCATAAGGAAACCCTGTAACGAGACAAGCTCTGTTGAAGTCTTTTTTTTCAGAAACAGCAATTCTTTTATCGTTGAGATAAGCGCCTTCTCCTTTTTCTGCAAAGAAAAATTCGTTCATCATTGGATTAAACACAGCACCAAGAATGGGTTGATTGTGATGCAACAATGCAATGCTTACGCAGCAGATAGGAATACCATGAGCAAAATTTACCGTGCCATCAATTGGGTCAATCACCCATTTATAATCCGAGCCACTTGAAAGTTCGCCAACTTCTTCACTAACAATATAGTGTTCTGGAAATTCTTTCTTAATGATGTCGAGAATAGCAGTTTCTGATTTGGTGTCCACTTCCGTAACAAGGTTGTTGATTCCTTCTTTATTGGTGACACTAAAACTTCCTTGAAAATATTCCTGTATAATTTTTCCCGCTGCATTTGTTGCATCAAGTAGTACTTCTTTGTGGGTGGGCATTGGGTTATAGTTTGAGTTCTTTACCAAGGTAATAATCAATCACCTTGAGTTTGAAGATAAGGTCATATTTAGCACTCAAAAGGTTCGATTCAGAAATGAACTGATTGTTTTGAGTAGTTAGGTATTCAACAGTGTTGGTCAAGCCCAATTCATAGCGTTTTTGTGCGAAATCATAGGCACGTCTTGCTGCATCCACAGCACGTTGTGCCGACTGGTATTTTTGAAAAGCATTGGTTGCTTCATTGTACGCTTTATAAACATCTTGCTTCAACTTCAAAGCAGTTTGATCGCGGTTCAATTCACTTATTTGCAAATTGAGTTCCGATTGCTTTCTAAAATTATTTGCTTGCCATCCATTGAACAATGGAAAGTTCACTCCAAACGTTAGTGTCTGCCTAAAGTTGTTGCTGATTTGATTATTGAAAGGAATTTTTTTAGTTAAAGCAGTATATGATGGTTGGTACACTAAATATTCCGTTGAGTCTACCTTCACGAATGCTTCAGTAGCAACGGGATTGCCCAACTTATAACCTGTAACTTGGCTGTAAGAGGTTGCATAGTTTGAACCAAATTGAGCGGTAACACTAAGTGATGGCAACATGTTCCCTTTTGCAGCCGAAAGTCCTTTTCTTGCAGCTTCAATTCTTAATTCAGAACTACGTACTGCAGCAAAATGTTTTGATGTTTCACTGTAAATTATTTCAGGATTGAGGCTTGCCAAATTGATTTGATCTTGAAGATTGACTTGTGGTTCTTGAATATTGAATGGTGTGGCGAAATCAAGATTCAAGAGCGCTTTGATATCGAGCATGGAACTGTTGTACACCGATAAAGAATTAATCAAATTGGTGCTGTCGTTGGCTAATTGAGATTCTAATTGTGCTGCATTCAATTCAGGCAATCTTCCTGCTTTTACAAACTCCACTGTTTGGTACAATTGTGCTTTAGAAAGGTCAACTTGTTTCTGTGAAATTTTGATTTGCTCTTTTGCTAATAATGCTCTTAAAAATCCGGTTGCTACATTCAAAGAAACATCGTTTTGCAATTGCTCTAAATCTGCTTTCGCAGCTTGCAATGAAAAACTATTTTTGGCAATGGTATTTCTTTTTTGAAACCAACCAAACAACAATACATCGGCACTTCCACTGATGGTGAGATAGTCGTAAGATGAGTTGGCAAATGAATTGGATGTAGGATCAATAGAACGACCAAAACTTCTTCCATAACCTGTATAAGCATTGACGTTCGGAATTTGACTCAGCTTGCTTTGCAATAAAGTCAGTTCAGCCAATCTCTTGTTTAAGTCATTCTGTTGAATAGAAAGATTATGCTCGCGAGCATATTGAATGGCATTCTGTAGTGTCCACACATCATTTTGAGCCAATGAAAAACATTCAAAGGAAAAAAGGAAAATGATGGTGAGCCAAAACCTGTTTATTAAATGAAAAGGCATAAGCAAAAATAAAGGATAATCTAACAGGGTCAAATGTTATTTGAGAAGTGACTATTTATGAAAACACTTTCTACAACGCGGTTCATAAACATCTTTCTCACCCAACAGAATTTGGTCATCCACTTTGGTATGACGGTAAGAGAAGTTGGCTATGTCGCCACATTGCATACAAATAGCATGCAGCTTGGTAATGTATTCTGCCTTCGCCAATAAAGCAGGGATAGGACCGAAAGGTTTCCCAGTAAAATCCATGTCTAAACCCGCAACAATAACGCGCATACCTTTGGCAGCCAATTGTTCAGCTACTTCAGCAAGTCCTTCGTCAAAAAACTGTGCCTCGTCAATGCCCACCACATCCACATCAGCAGTAAGCAACAAAATATTATGACTGTTTTGAACAGGAGTAGAACGAATGCGAGAAGCGTCATGACTTACAATATCGCTTTCATCGTAGCGTGTATCTATTGCAGGCTTGAAGATTTCAACTTTTTGATGGGCAATTTGGGCACGTTTCAATCTGCGAATTAACTCTTCGGTCTTGCCCGAAAACATAGAGCCACATACTACTTCAATCCATCCTTTTCCGGGGGCATACCGATGGGGTTCAATAAACATAAATCAAGTTTCTAAGTTGGTAAAAATAGGAATTGAGGAGAAAGAAATCTTGCTTATTTCATCACCTTAATAATCCCCACCGGGCAGGACTCAACAGCATACTTAGATTGCTTTGCTATTTGCTCATTGATTTCCAATTGGTGCGTGTCTTTTTTCAATTCACCATTTACTAAAGTTGCTAGTCCGTCTTTTTTCGACATGCGCCAAAGGTCGGGCTGCAAATCGTGGCAAATACCACAACCAATACATTTTGCACGGTAATGAATCAACTTAGGCATTGGCAGCAACTAATTTATAAAGCTTGTCGTTTTTATTGATTTTACGGCTGAATGGGAAAGTGATTTTATCTCCCCTGCCCGCTTCTTCTGCCAAGTTTCCGTTTACATACAACTCCGAAAGATTGATTTTCTCAGCACCTAAATCACGACCGATTATGAGCAATTCATCACCTTTCTTCAAAGATCCGCTTTCCATTTCAAACTCTGCAATGCCCACTTTTGTAAAATAATTGCTCCCTTTAGCCACATAAATTTTCTTCTCTGTAGCCGCACTACCCGGGTCTTTGGTCCATTCGCCAAGGTTTCTACCAAGATAATAGCCTTCCCAAAAACCACGATTATATACCTTCTTCATGGTTTCCATCCAATCTTCTATTTTTTCAGGGGTATAGGTTCCTTCTTCAATTGCCATCAAAGCCTCTCTGTAGCATTTCGTAACAGTATAAACATAATCGGCACTTTTGCCACGACCTTCAATCTTTAAAACTTCCACCCCCGCATCCATAATCTCGTCGAGGATATTGATGGTGCAAAGGTCTTGAGGCGACATGATGTATTCATTGTCAATCAAGAGTTCGTTGCCGGTTTCAAGGTCGGTTACAAGGTATGGTCGGCGGCAGTTTTGGGTGCAAGCACCCCGATTGGCAGAAGCATTTTGCTCATGAAGGCTCAAGTAACATTTTCCAGAAACAGCCATACATAAAGCACCATGAACAAAGATTTCAATCTTCATCAAATCCCCCGAAATCCCCCGAATGTTACGACGTTCCACCTCGCGAGTGATGTGTGCGGTTTGGGTCAAAGTCAACTCGCGGGCGAGCACAATGACATCGGAAAAAGAAGAGAAAAACTGCACCGTTTCCACATTGCTCACATTGGCTTGCGTAGAAATGTGCAATGGAATTTGCATTTGCCTACACATTTCAATCACCGCAAAATCGGTAGCAATCACAGAGTTGATACCATGCTTTTTCACCAATTCTAAAACAGTACGAATAAGATTCGTGTCATGATCATACATCACTGTGTTGAGCGTGAGGTAGGTGCGTACGTTGTGTTTTTTGCAAATAGTGGCTATCTCTTCAAGGTCATCAAGACTAAAAGAATTGATGGATTTAGCGCGCATATTCAAATGCGATGCACCAAAATAAACCGCATCTGCTCCTGCATTGATAGCAGCATTCAAACTCTCAAAAGACCCCGCAGGGGCTAATAATTCTATCTTTTTACCCATTATTGTGGTTAGTGGAAACGCTTGCAAATAGCAACTATTTTTTGAGAAAAGTCATTGATTGAATTGATGAAGGAATTTTTTGAAAAAGAAACTATTGAAGTAATTCGTTCAATATCGTTGTAATATTCAAGTAATGATATTAGTAAACAGTTCTAAAAGCTTCCAATGAAATGTGCTCCTTGCAAAAAGCATATTCCCGCTCATCGTTAGAAGCTATGATGACTAAACGTTGTTTAGCAAACTGTTCCATCCAACTTAGATATTGTTGCACACCATTTTCATCAAGATTGGTGCAGGGTTCATCAAGCATCAATACAGGAGTTTCGGAAAATATAGCTTGAGCAAGCTTCACTCTTTGTTTCATACCGGAAGAAAAATCGTCTAAGTATTTTTCAGCAGCATGAGTCAAACCAATAATGTCTATAATTTCATTTACAGATAAACCTTGTAATGGTTTTTTGAAACTAAAATGAAAATGGAGGAATTCGCGAAGCGTAAATTCATCCACTATTTCCATTCCTGGCGCGGAGAAAGCGATAAAGGGGTAAAGTTGATTGGTTTCAATGATTTTGTTATTGTGTTCATGCAATACTTTTCCTTTTGAAGGAGATTGCATGCCGGCAATGATGCGCAGTAATGTGCTCTTGCCACTACCATTAGCTCCTAAAACAGCATAACTGCATTTTTCTGAAAAAATGCAGTTAAGGTCTTTGAATATCCAATGTCGTTGAAATTTTTTGCCTACTTGATCAAGTGATATCTTCATTGATTCGATGGCTATAGCCTTTCATAATGCCTCTACCCGTTTCGCGAACGAAGGAGATGATTTCATCACGTTCATCGCTCACAGGAATATCGGCTTCAATGATGTTGAGGGCTTTGGTTGTATTATATCCTCGAACAAAAAGAATGCGATAGATATCGAGAATATGATTGATTTTATCAAGACTGAAACCACGGCGTTTTAAACCAACAGAATTCACGCCTACATAAGATAAAGGCTCACGCGCTGCTTTTACAAAGGGTGGCACATCTTTACGAACCAAAGAGCCGCCTGTTACAAAAGCATGTGAACCAATGCGCACAAACTGTTGTACTGCTGTAAGTCCTGCTAAAACAACATAATCGCCAACAGTGATATGACCTGCAAGCGTTGTATTGTTAGAGAAAATACAACCATTACCAATTACACAATCATGTGCAATGTGGGTATAAGCCATGATTAAGCAGTTATTTCCAATAGAAGTTTGATTTCTATCGGTAGTGCCTCGGTTAATGGTCACGCATTCACGTATTGTTGTGTTGTCGCCAATAATGGTGAGTGTATCTTCCCCCTTAAACTTTAAATCTTGTGGAATTGCAGATATAACAGAGCTTGGAAAAATGCGACAATTCTTGCCAATTCGAGCACCTTCCATAATGGTAACATTTGAACCAATCCAAGTGCCTTCGCCAATTTCTACGTTTCTATGAACAGTAGTAAATGGATCAATTTTTACGTTAGGCCCAATCTTTGCATCGGGGTGTATGTATGTAAGCGGATGAATCATTTTTTGTCTTTTCGAATTATTTGTGCAACCAATTCAGCTTCAGTTACCAATTTATTTCCAACATAAGCAACTGCTCTCATTTCGCAAATGCCACGGCGAATGGGACTTAGTAAATCAAGTTTCAAGATTAAGGTATCTCCTGGAATAACTTTTTGTTTGAACTTGGCTTTATCAATCTTGATGAAGTAGGTGTCGTAATTTTCTGGGTCAGGAATATTATTCAATGCAAGAATGCCACCTGCTTGTGCCATTGCTTCAATTTGCAAAACACCTGGCATCACTGGATTGTTGGGAAAATGACCTTGGAAGAAAGCTTCATTCATGGTGACATTTTTGATGCCAACTACATGGTTGTCGCTTAACTCAATAATTTTATCAACGAGTAAGAAAGGATATTTATGTGGCAACATCCTTTGTATTTGATTGATGTCAAATACAATTTGTTGGTTTGGATCGTAATGAGGAATGTCAGAAAGGTGTTTGTTGCGTTTGATGTATTGCTTGATTTTCTTAGCAAACTCCACATTTGTTGCATGACCTGGACGATTGGCGATAATGTGAGCATTAATTGGATAACCAATCAAAGCTAAATCGCCCACGACATCAAGCAATTTATGTCGGGCTTGTTCATTAGGGAAATGTAATTGAATGTTGTTGAGTATGCCTTCACTCTTTACTTCAATTTTACTCTTGTTAAAAACCTTTGCAAGTCTCGCCAATTCTTCTTCACTCACCACTTTATCAACTACAACAATTGCATTGCTTACATCCCCGCCTTTGATAAGATTGTGGTCAAGTAAATATTCTAATTCATGAAGAAAACAAAAAGTGCGACAAGGAGCAATCTCCTCTCTGAATTCGCCAATATGTTTTAAGGTAGCATGCTGTGTTCCTAATACAGGAGAATTAAAATCAATTAGTGTGGTGATTTGATAATCATTGGAAGGGACAGCGAGCATTTCTACGTTCTTAACTGGGTCGTAGTAGCTAATATTTTGGTCAATAGAATAGACAATTCTTTTGGCGTCTTGTTCTAATACGCCCACACTTTCAATAGCATTAATAAACTCCTGAGAACTTCCATCCATGATGGGTACTTCTGGTCCATTTAGTTCAATAAGCACATTGTCAACTCCCATGCCTACAAGTGCTGCAAGAGTATGTTCGATAGTACTTACACGAGCACCATTGAAGTCAATAGTAGTTCCGCGAGAAGTATCCACCACATAATCAGCATCAGCTTTTACTACTGGTTTTTCAGGAAGATCAATTCGCTGAAAACGAAAACCAAAGCCAGGGTTGGCAGGTTTCATAGTCATGGTCACTTCTTTGCCGGTATGAAGCCCAACACCAGATAAGGTAACGGCTCCTTTTAGTGTCTTTTGGTTTTGGGCAGAGGTTGTTTGCTGCACTGGATTTAGATTTATTTATTGACTCGTGAAAAAAGGAAACAGACTGCTAAATTTCAATATTGTTTTTATGGTTCAATAAAGTGATTAATTCTTTTACTGTTTCTTCAAGTTGCAAGAGCCGTTGATGTAATTCTGGCAAATTTCTAAAAATTGCTTGACTTTTCAGCGAACTTTTAAAATCAAATGCTGGTGTTCCTGTAATTGTTGTGTTTGGATTGGCAATTGTCTTCGATAAACCGCTTTGAGCATTGATTCTTGTTCCATCGGCTATTTGAATATGTCCAACAATACCTACTTGCCCTCCAATGGCGCAATTCTTACCAATTTTAGTACTTCCTGATATGCCTGATTGAGCAGCTATAACTGTGTGGTCACCCACTTCTACGTTATGTGCTATTTGGATGAGGTTGTCCAACTTTACTCCTTTTCTAATAATTGTGGAGCCCATAGTTGCTCTATCAATGGAAGTGTTAGAACCAATTTCCACATCATCTTCAATAATCACATTGCCTATTTGAGGGATTTTAAGATAGCTACCATCATCTTGCGGCGCAAAACCAAAACCATCCCCACCAACAACAGTACCTGAATGAATGACAACCCTACTTCCTAAAGAACATCCTTCATAAATTTTTACACTGGAATATAATTTAGAATCGTCGTTGATGATAACATTGTCGCCAACAAAACAACCTGGAAGAATTCTAACTCGGTCGCCTATGATGACGTTATCTCCAATGTAACTAAAAGCGCCGATATATACATCCTTACCTATAGAGGCTGTTTTGGAAACATAAGAGGGTTGCTCAACGCCATATTTGCCTGATTTAGAGAAAACATCATTAAACTTTTCCAATAAAACAGCAAAGCTGCTATAAGCATCTTTTACACGAATCAGTGTAGGTTTCACCTTTTGTGTAACATCTAAAGTGTCATTGATAATGATGACAGAAGCCTGTGTTGTATAAAGAAACTCTTCGTATTTAGAATTGGCAATAAAACTCAATGAACCCTTTGCAGCATCTTCGATTTTAGCCACGCTTCCCACTTTAGCATCGGGGTCTCCCTCAATTTTTCCTTTTATAAAAGTAGCTATTTGTAGTGCGGTAAACTGCATGAAAATTTGGTAAGTTAGTTATGGCTGCAAATAGCAAATGTAATTTTTATGTACGGGTTTGGCAAGTGCCTGATTTACCAATGGATTTTCAATCTCAGAAATGTCGCAGGAACTGCCATTTTTCATGGCTATTGTAATCTTTTCATCATCTACATTATAGGTGCTTGTGCTGGTAGTTCCGGTAAAAGCAAAGTAGTTCAAGGTGGCATCATCCCATCCAAGTTTTTGCTTTAAAGACTTTCTTTTTTCTACAAGCATTTCTTCCAATGAACGCGTACTCAAAATAGTTTTGTACAGTTTTCGCTCCATCATCATCTTGCAAAGTTGGGCAAGTACAGGATCACTGTTTGTCATCCAAACTTTAATGCTACACAACACATCATTATCATCTAATTCGCAAAAACGCAAAAGGTTTTCAGGATTGTATTCAAAATCCGCTTTTGCAATTTTGTTGTACAAAAAATAATGAAGTGAAGGTGAGGCAAATAATTGATGTCCATTCAAAGCTAATTCTTTGGCACGTTTCAAAATATTAACCAACAACATTTCGGCACCCAAAACTGCTTTGTGTAAATAAACTTGCCAATACATCAATCTCCTTGCAATAATAAATTTCTCTACAGAATGAACCCCTTTTTCTTCTACCATTATCTCTTCGTTTTTTACGGTAAGCATTTGAAGAATTCGGTCATAACCGATTACGCCTTCCGAAACGCCTGTATAAAAACTATCACGGTTGAGGTAGTCCATCCTGTCGACATCCAACTGACTGGAAACAAGTTGGTGTAAATATTTTTTAGGGTAAAGATCTTTATGAATCTCAATGGCTCCATCCAACACACCATTCATGGTTTCATTCATTCGTTTCAAAAGCATCAATGAAAGCATTTCATGATTAATACCATCAACCAAAGAATGTTCGAGTGCGTGAGAAAAAGGACCATGTCCGATGTCGTGCATGAGAATGGCAATTCTTGCCGACAAACAGTCTTCTTTTGAAAGAGGAACGTCTTTCAGCTTCAATTCTTCCAATGCAATACCCATTAAATGGCAGGCGCCTAATGAATGATGAAAACGTGTGTGAACTGCCCCTGGGTAAACCAAATGTGCCATACCCATTTGACGAATATTCCGAAGTCTTTGAAACCAAGGATGTTCGATAATTGCCATCAATTCCTGTTCAGGAACTTTGATGAAACCATATACAGGGTCGTTAATAATTTTTCCTTTGTAACTCATTGAAAACTATTTCCATTCGGTAGTTGGAACAACAGGCACTGGTTCTTGGTCGGATTGATGTAAAGAATCATTCCCCTGGGAACCATATGGAATGGTTTCAGCACGCTGAGCACTTGTAGGGTCATAGAACTCGCAATCTTGGAAATTATCGGGTGGAATAAATTTCGCAGCTTCTTCAATTCCCAAAGTTTTATCAGCATAAACCTTCTTCATAAATATAGCCCAAATAGGCAATGCAGCAGCAGCACC
Organism: uncultured Bacteroidota bacterium; assembly: GCA_903853805.1. Lineage (GTDB taxonomy): Bacteria > Bacteroidota > Bacteroidia > Chitinophagales > Chitinophagaceae > JAFIGV01. The sequence continues at coordinate 234 of CAINUN010000092.1, read as the reverse complement.
TTGACCTAAATATTCGCTTTTAAATCGTAAATACCTGTCATCGCAACCCACCCATGCACCTGCCATCAATTGAGGCGTATAACCAATAAACCAAGCGTCAGCTTGATTATTAGTAGTTCCAGTTTTACCTGCTACTTCTGAAGTTATCCCATAACGATAACGAAGACGAGCACCAGTTCCAAAATCAACCACACCTTTCATCATCTTAATCATTTTGAAAGCAGTGCTGCTATT
>CAINUN010000091.1 GCA_903853805.1 uncultured Bacteroidota bacterium | reverse complement strand
AGATTGGCTGATACAGTAGCCTGCTGACCTATTTGAACGGATGTAGGTGCATAAATGCCAATAGTAGGATGATGAACAGGGGAAACATAAATATGCACCGTATCTGAACCATAAGGACAGCCCACTCCATATATACCAACAATATAACTGCCCGACTGTGTTACTTTAAGCGAATCATGATTACTATTGGCAATAGGATTGCCATCTTTACCCCATACATAAGTAGCCCCTTGTATAGCATCTACCGATAGATAAGCAGTATCACCTACGCAAATAGTATCATTAAGCACGGTGATGTTGATTGTTGGTGGTGTAACGCAGAGTTTTTCGATGAAGCCAGCATTAGTGCCCACCATTGTAAAAACGCCAATACCAGGGTCGAAATCACCGGAACCTCCTACACTTGTTGCACCAATTAAGCCAGTAATAATAATATTTTCTAAAGCATCTAAACAAATATGACCAGGTATATCCCAACCCAACGAACCAAGGCTTTCAGCCCAAATAAAATTACCTGAAGAATCTAATTTTTGAACAAAGACATCATTAGAGCCTTGTGAGATTAAGTTATAAATGCCAGCACTTGGGTCAAAGTCTGCTATTGAAGAATATTCACCAGCGGTATAAACATTACAAAGCGAGTCCGTTGTTACACTTCTGCCATCTTGAGCACCAATACTATTAGCCCATATATAATTCCCGTCTTTGTTGAGTTTTAATAAAAAACAGGAAGAAGATGAGTTAGCAGTAAGATTCTGAAAAGCCGGACCAGGATCAAAATCTAATGTGTTTTTAAAATAACCAGTCACTAATAGATTTCTATTTCTGTCTAAATAAATACTCTGAATATGTTCATTATTAATTCCGGTTCCTATTTGTTTTGCCCAAGTAAAATTACCTGCTGAATCTAACTTTTCGAAGTATAGACCATACCCTTGGCCAGAACTTGATGTCATATTATATACCCCATTACCAGGGTCAAAATCAACAGTATTTTGAAAATTACCTGAAAAAAATAAATTTGATAAAGAATCAAGTTGTAAAAACTCTGCTCCTGCTCCATTAATTTGTTTTGCCCAAGTAAAATTACCTGTTGTATCTAATTTTTCAATTAAACCTGAACCAACACTACTTGCAGATAAATTTAAAACAGAAGAACTAGGATTTACATCAATAGTTCCAAGGAATGACCCTGTAAGATAAATACTACCTCTATAGACCTTTATATCTAAAAGGTTTATGTTAGAGTTAATAACATTAGCTTCTATTTCTTTTGCCCAAAGAAAGTCACCATTAGCATTGAGTTTAAGAATAAAAGAGCTATGGTAATTTGAATTAGTTGCTGGTAAATAATAAGTGTCTGGACCAGGGTCAAAATCAAAACTGTCTTTTAAATAACCTACACAATAAAGATTACCAACATTATCCCTTGTAAAACTCATAGGTAAGACTAATCCATTTGGATTAAGAGAACCATCAAAATGTTTTACCCAGATTAAATTGCCACTACTGCTTATCTTAGATACATACCAATCATAGTTACCAACAGGAGTAAGAATAGATGTATTTGGGCCAGGGTCAACATCAACGGCTGAATTAACTGCTCCAATTGAAAATATATTATTACTCGAGTCACAAAAGTATGAGCCAATTCCAGAGTTAGGAAAACTTGCAGCCCAAGAAAAGGATTGTGCTTTTGTGTTGCAAATTGATAAACTGAAAAAACAGAGTGTAAAGTTTACAGAAAATAGAAGTTGTTTCATTTCCTAAAATATTTATAGACTAAGACCATTGCAAAACAAAACCGCACCTGCATCCATTAACATTTCGTCTATTTTTAGTTAGATTTAGCTGCTATTTTTAGTTTTGTATTCACTTTTATTGCTTTAGAGGGCTTTTTTGCCCTCTTTTCAGCTGTTATTTT
>CAINUN010000090.1 GCA_903853805.1 uncultured Bacteroidota bacterium | reverse complement strand
CCTAAAGGGCACCCCTCCAAGGGAGTGGAATTTTGGCATCGCGTCATTCCCCTCTTTGGAGGGGTGGTCGAAGACCGGGGTGGTTCAATTCCCATGCTTTTCCAAATGTTCAATAGACATCTGTAACCAAGAATAAAATCCAGTCTCTGAATGGGTAATAGATTCACCACCCCGCCCTAAAGGGCACCCCTCCAAGGGAGTGGAATTTTGGCATCGCGTTATTCCCCTCTTTGGAGGGGTGGTCGAAGACCGGGGTGGTTCAATTCCCATGCTGTTCCGTATGTTCAATAGACATCTGGACCTAAGAATAAAATCCGGTCACTGACCGAATGACCCAAAAACAAACGAGCCTCGCGAAAGCGAGGCTCGTTATATGTTTTAGACAGAAGTCTGTTCAGTCACTCATCTTCAATTACTGTTTCGTAATCTTAATGGTGCCTGTTCTTCCTTCACCGTCTTTATAACGAACTAAGTAAACGCCGCTTGCAAAACCAGTCATATCAACGGTTGTGCTTGCTTGTTTCATTTCCTTACTTACCGCAAGACGACCATTAAAGTCTATTACTTGTATCGTACCATCTATATTTTCAATGCCACGAAGATTAATAGTCAATACATCATTTACAGGATTCGGGAATGCACTTAATTCAAAGCTCATCTCAGTACCATTAGTTGTTCCTGTTACTTCTTTTATACCTGTTTGAGTGACAACTGTTGCTGATGAGTATCCAGTACAACCAGACTTAGTAAGTCCAACAGTATAGTTACCTCCTGCTGTAGCAATGTAATCCTTAACCGTAGCACCACTAATAGCATTACCATCTTTATACCATTGAATAGTAACGCCTGTGCTTGGTGAAGCTGTAAGTTTTACACTACCCGTTGCAGAGATGGTTGTTGAACCTGCTGCTACTATAGTTGCTACTGGTAAAGATGTAACAACAAGTTTAGCACTTCCACCAACTTTGCTCACACAATTATTAGCGTCTTTGATGATCACTTTGTAGGTACCAGCAGTTCCCGTATTGTAAGTAGATGTTGGAGAGGTAGTTTGTACAGCACCGTTCACCCAAGTATAAAGGATACCATTAGTAGGCGTAGCAGACAATAAAGCTGTTTGACCAGCACAGATTGTAGATGGGGTCACTGTTAAACCAGAAACAACTGGCAATGGATTGACAACAATGGTAACACTATTGTCAGCAGTATCCTTACAACCTGCTAAAGTTGCAATCACTGTATAAACTCCACTAAGTTTGAAAGCTTTTGAAGCTCCAGCACCTGCAGCCAAACCATCTTTCAACCAATTGTAAGTATAACCAGTAATCGTAGGTGCAGTAAGCGTTACACTTCCACCTGTACAGAAGGTAGTAGCACCTACTGAAGTGAATGTAGCCACTGGCAAAGGCTTAATTAAATATGTTTTAGCCGCCGATGTTTTATTACATGTTGAACCTGTTACAGTAAGCGTAATACTTCCACCACTTGCCGTACTTGCAGTATAGGAGTTATTGGTAGCACCCAAAATAGCGGAGCCATTCAACTTCCATTGATAATCAAAACCAACTAATACAGATGCATTGGTATTTGTAAACACAACTGTAGAAGGCATACAAACTGTAGTTGCACCTGATGCAGCAATTGTTACGGCTGTAGGAGTTGGTTTAGAAATGACATCAATCGGATTTGAAACGCCAATACAACCCAGTAAATTAGTAATTGTCAATGAATAAGTACCTGCCGTGTTCACAGTAATTGATTGAGTAGTAGCACCATTGCTCCATAAATAAGCGGATGCAGGATCTGCAGTTAACGTAACATTTCCACCAGGACAAAGAGCCAAAGGACCACTAGCTGTAATATTAGCCGTTGCATTAAATACGGACATTGTAACAGCACTACTGTTTGCATTTGGATTCAATGGACAATCAGTATTACTAACCATTTCAACATAATAACTATCACCGTTTGAAACACCATTTAAAGCATAATAATCAGGATTAGTAGCTCCTGCAATAGCGCTTCCATTAGCAAACCACTGATAAGTAGGCGCGCTTCCTGGATAGGTAGTAGTTGAAGAGAATAAAACAACAGCACCTGCACAAACATTTGTATTAGTAGTTGATGCAACTATAGTTGGTGTAACCCAAGGGTTAACAGTCATGGTAATTGCATTACTAGTATTAACAAGGATTGTTGCACAAACATCACTACTAGTTACATCACAGGTCACTACATCACCATCTGAAAGTGTTGATGTTGAATACATACTATTGGTTTCACCTGAGATTGCATTACCATTCAATTTCCACTGATATGCAGGTGCTACACCCGCATTGGAAACATTTGAAGTAAAGGAAACTAGTGTTCCTGCACAAATAGTAGTTACAGAAGAGGATATTGAAATAGAGGAGGTAGTAGGAGGAGGTAAAATCGTAGCTGCTACAGGTACACGTGGAGACTCACATCCTGTTTGATAAGTAATAGCCACTCTACCAATTGCTGCACCTGTTTCACTCCATAGTGCTTGTGGTGCAGTTGTACCTAGTGGATATTGCATACCCATTCTATTAAACGTTACTGGGAATCCTGCAATGTTTGATACATAAGGACCCACAGGTGTTGCATAGGATGTAGAAGTGCCTATTTGTCCAAAAACACCAATTACTTCTCCAGCACTTATAGAAATACTAACAGGTATTACCCCAGTAGTTGTACTATTTTGTAAAAGAAACAAGGTAGTAAAAGCATTAGTGGTAGCCGAATAAGCAGGAGGAGGCGTATTTCCATTAAATCTTACAACAGCCAAACTTTGATTACCAGTTGTATTTGCTAACGCTTGTAAACCAGTAATTGTAAAGTTTGTAGGTGCTGTAAAATAGAATCCTCTAACATTACCTGCAAACAATGAACCTTGTGCAGGCAATGGAGCAGTTGCTGCACCACCACCACCTTGTATTGCTTCAGCATAATATGTAGTTGAGGTAGATAGACTTGGCGTATTATAAGTATTTCCGGTAGCTAGTGAATTACCGCCTGTAGCATTAGCAAACCATGTAACTGTTGCTCCAGCGTTTGCAGTTGCACCTAAAGCTACTGAACCCGGTCCACAATTAGAACCCGGTGTAGTGGTCAATATCATTGGATTGTAAACATAAATCGCTATAGGAATAGATGTATTCACAAGATTACCATCACAATACATTTTTGCACTATAACTTGCATTTGCTGTAACTGTTTCAGAATAAGTTGCATTTGTAGCACCAACAATATCGGCATTACCTGTGCCATCATTCTTTTGCCATTGATAAGCAATTCCGAATAAAGGAGTTGGATTCAATGAGAAATTCACATTGCCACTTGTACATATTTGAGTCATGCTTGCAACAGTATTTACGGTTGCAGCTACTGTCTTCACATAAACCTTTACAGAATCAGTTAAACTGCAACTAGAACCTTGGTCATAGCCAGTAACATGATAAACAGTAGTTGAAGTTGGTGCAACTGTTATTAATGAACCGGTTTGACCACCTGGTGTCCAAACGTATGTATAACTTGGATTCATTGATGATGCAGTTAACACTGTTGAAGAACCTGCACAAATAGTATCAATAGAAGCATCTGTAATTATCGGATCACCAGAACCAACCGTAGCTACAACAGGAGAACGAACTCCAGTACAACCTAATGAATAGCCAATATTTACACAAGCCATTCCACCAGAAGTAGTACAATTAAACAAAGCACTTCCTCTATGACCACCAATTAACTGAGCATAAGCGTTAGAAGCAGCTACAGTACCAGTAGCAGTTGCAGCATATTGGTGTGTAGTTCCTGAACCTGGTGCAATATGGAAAGAATATGTTGCTCCAGGAGGTAATGTCAAGTTAAGATTATTAGCAATAACAGTGTAGGCACCTGTTCCTTGAGATAGAACGCCGGTTGTAGAAGCTAATAAAATCCAACCAGCATTTGAGGTATTTCCGCCAGTAACTAATTGATAGTTATCTGGTCTATAATAAATATCCCAAGAGGTAGATGTACCAGCAGCCAGATTGCATTTAATTCCCATGCTTGTCATTGTCAAACCAGTAGTTGATGACACAAGGAACATGTGATAATACACCCCTGTTGTAGTACCACTAGCAAGTGGTAAATTAACAGAATCGTTACCACCAATTCCACTTAATGGTTCTGCATAATAGGTCGTAGTAGAAGTAAGATAAGGTGTAGTAAATGTATTTCCAGAACCTATTGAACTACCACCCGTTTGGTTTGCATACCATTTTATATTAGTTCCGGTAGTAGCTGTAGCACCAATGGTAACAGCACCTGGTCCGCAACTTGTTGCTGGGGTAGTACCAGTAATTTGTGGATTATTGTAAACAATTGTATCTGGATATGAAGTGCCAATTTGGTTACCGCCACAGAAGAATTTCATTCTATAGATAGTAGTAGCAGTAACAGGACCTGTATAAGTTGTGTTTGTTGCGCCTGTAATATCAGCAAAACCGCCGCCATTATTTGCTTCCCATTGATATTGTAATGCAGAAGTTTGAGTTGGTGACAAGCTTAAAGATCCATTACCAGTAACACAAACTGCTGCCGGCAATGCCACAGCTGTAGCATTTGCTGTTGGTGCATTAACAACTATGTTTAATGAGTCAACATTATTACAACCACTAATACTATCCGTAGCAAATAAATAGTATTTTGAATTAGCCGTTGGTGATGCAGTAAATGGAGTGCCATAACCAACTGGCACATTTAAATTGGTAGATTTATACCAATAGAAATTATAGTTTGTATTACCAGAAGTTGCAGACAATATTGTTGAACTACCACCACAAATAGTAGTAGGTGCAGCAGATGCAGTGGTAGCAGGTGCTGGTGTAACAGTCACTACAACAGGTACTTTGGGAGTTTCACAACCTGTTGAAATTTGCCAATTATAGAAGTAATAATAAAGGTCATTCCTTGGAGTATTGGTTGGAGCCGCTGTCAGCGTACTTGTAGTAATTGACAACACACCTGGAATAACCATTGGGTAACCATAGTTACCACTAGGAGCGCCTGCTGAAGGTTCGAAAATAAACTAGTAATTCCAGTAAATGCAGTAGGTGCCAATTTATAATTGGTTCCTGCAGGAATATTGAAATTTAAATTTACAGTTTGCGGTATAAGTGGACATCCTGAAGGACTACCTGTTACATTTACTACAGCTGATTGAACAATTGCATTTGAACTATTAATCAAAGAAATTGTAACAGTACCAGATGCACTTGTAGCACTAATTGGATACATTGTTACTTGCTTCAAAGTAAATGGTGCCAATGCATCAAATACAATTCCGTAGTTAGTTAATCCAACGCCACCTGAAGTAGTAGTTGTATTTTGAGCCATACCAGCGTTGGTATTAAATCCTCCTGAAGACGCTGAAGCATAATAGGTTGTAGTTGTACCTACTAATGGAGTCGTAAAGTTTGCTCCTGTAGCCAACGGTGCTCCACCGGTTGCACTACCATACCAGTTGATGGTTGAACCAGGTGAGGCTATTGCAGAAAGATTTGCGAATCCAACACCACAAATAGTTGCACCTGTTGAACTTAATAATTGAGGGTTATTGTAGTCAACATGGGAAGGAGCAGTTGTGGTAATAAGATTGCCACCACAGTAAATCCTACAACGATAATCAGCAGAAACAGTAACAGGTTCTGTATAAGTTGGGGTGGTAGCACCCACTATATCGGCATAACCTGAACCAAAGTCTTTTTCCCATTGGTATTGAAGATTAGAACTTGGAGTTGGGGTTAATGAAACGGTAGTATTACCACTTACACAAATTGAATTTGGAGTTGCAACAGAGGTGATACCTGCAGGCACATAATTTACCACCATATGCGTAGTGTCACTCCTATTACATCCAGAAACCGTATCATACGCATTCAAATAATAATCAGTATTAGATAAAGGCGTTACAGTAATACTGTTTCCTTGACCACCTGGTGTCCAAGTGAATACATAGTTTGGATTAGTAGAGGTTGCAGAGATTACAGATGAGCTTCCCTGACAAAGTTGAGCAGGAGAGGCAACAATAGATACCGCTGGTGCTGGATTAACCGTAGCAACGATTGGCACTCTTGCACCTTCACAACCGGAAGTAATTTGCCAATCATAAAAATAATAATAGTAAGCTGAAGAAGCACCACCAGTATAAGAAGATGTGATACTTGCAACACCAGGAACCGTGTAAGGGAAGGTATATCCCGTTGTCACTTCTCTGATAAAACCTGTAATACCACCACCAGATGCAGCTGTAAATACAAGTCTATTACCATTACCAATTGGAACAGCAAAATTCAACGGAACTACCGTTTTAATACCAGGGCTTGTATTGGTAGGCACTGAAATAGTTGTGCTTTGAAGAATAGTACCTGCTGCATTTTTTAAGGCAATGGTTGCAGTAACATTACCTGCAGGAGTTGTTGCAATTGGGTAAATAGCAACTGAATTGATAGTAAATGGTTGTATGGCATCAAACATAATTCCAATGTCTGCATAACCACTATTTGTAGTTGTCCCTACTCTATTTGGCAAACCAAGTGTTGCAGAAAATCCACCTTGATTAGCAGCAGCATAATACGTAGTAGTATTACTAATTACGGGCGTAGTGTAGGTATTACCAGATGCAATCGGCAGACCTCCAGTTGCATTTGCATACCAATTAACATTATTGCCCGTTGCAGCCGTTGCACTAATGATAGAGGAAGCAGAGCCACATTGAGTACTACCTGTAGATGAAATAATGGTTGGATTATTCACTACTAAAGTAACGGTGTTGGAATAAGCAGTTTGGTAAGAATTATTACAAGTTACAGCAAATCTAAAATCAGCATCAGCTGAAGAACCACTATAAGTTAAGGTAGTATTGGTAGCATTTGGTATTGCCACCCAGTTATTTAAACCGGCTCCAGAGGTTTCCCATTGAAAACTAATATTCAAATCAATAGAAAAACCAGCAGCCGACAAGGATATAGGCGTACCATAACAAACAGAATTCAATGAAATGGTTGCCGTGCCAGCTGTAGGCATTCCCGTACAAGCTGTTGGAGAAAATTCATAGGCACCCATATCAGGTGTCGTAGCATTTCTACTAAAACCCAAAATATCTGTAGTAACCAAGGTTAGTGGAGTTCCCAAATTGTCCAAGAAACCATAAGTTGGTATAAGAAGACCTATTGATTCATTTGCAAACAATGGATCTAATGAAACAGAATTAGGATCCAATAATGAAACGGTTTGCCAATTGGCTAATGTTGCCTGTAATGCAGTTGCATATCCAACATAATTGGTACCAGTTCCACCTACATAAATATCATTATAATTAGATGTAATACCAGCTGTACCACTCGCAAGATAAATACCTACTTTAGCTCCTGTAGAATTTCTTGTAATTTTCCATATGTTATCCTTAATATCAATACCAGTAGTTACCCCTGTTTGATATAAACCATAAGTAGTACCTGTAGCACCAGCAGTTTGATTTGTAGATGATATAGAATTGTAATAATACCTTGTATTTCCTGAAGCACTATTATAAAAATAATAATGAGCACCAACGCCATTCATGTTGTACTCTATATTGTTTGAGATTTCATTTTCACTTCCTAATGCAGGCACTGAAGCTGCTAAATAAACACCATATAATGTAAAAGATGTTGATAGCGTAGATGTTGCAGGATCGTGAATTCTATTTCTACGTATTTTTAAGTTTTGACTAAATGCAGGGTTATAAATTCCACCAAAAGTGGTAACAGTAGTCCTAGTTTTTCTATTAATGTCATTATCTGCAATTAAGCAATTATCGGTACCACTCGTGTAGATACCATAAATGTAAAAGTTTTTAATTACATTATTAGATACATTACAAGCTTGCAATAAGCCAGTTCCGGTAGTTCCTAACAAAGAAATGCCAAGATAGCCACCACTAATAACATTGTTGGTAATTGTTACATAATCACAATTAGAACCGACAGCAGTATTGGAAGTATTAGAACCAGATACAACAATACCAGAGTAATTGGTAGAAGTACCCGTTAAAGAATCAAGATTAATAGTACAACCATTAATGGTGTTGTAATCTGCATCGTTATACATTAATACGCCAAAAGCATAATTTGTAGTTGATGTACTAACTGCATTTATTACAAAGTTATTTACTGTTACATAATCAGTTCCGTTCAACTGAATAATACCTCTGTTGTTAGCATCAGCGGAAAGATAAGATATAGTGGAGCCATTACCATTAATAGTAATTGTATTGGTTGAAGACGTTCCACCAATTGCGCCCAATTGTATTGGCTGAGTATAAGTTTGACCTGGAGTAGCATTCAACACAACAGCGCCACCAATACCACAATTGATAGCACTTACAAAATCAGCAATGCTATTAAAGTTGGTTCCTCCGCCTAATAAATTGGTTGGAGATGTATTATCTAAGGTATAATACCCTCCAGGGAAAGGAGATGGTACTGTAATTTGAACAGGATTAGAATAAGATGTTTGACCTGAGCAAGTTAAAGCACAACGGTAATATGTATTAGCAATTACAATTGGAGAAGCGTTAGACGAAGTTGCTCCTGCAATTGGAGTAAATGGACCACCTGCAGAGGAAGACTCTTCCCATTGGTAAGTTTGTCCACTACCACCACTTGCCCCTGTTAACGACAAGGCAGCAGTACTTCCATAACAAATATTGGTATTGGTTGCAGTAGCACTACCTGCTGTAGGTGGTGATGTACAAGGAACATCCGGTTGGAAAATAATTTTTCCTATCCAACCACGAGGAGTATTTACATTGGGTGCAGAAGGCGGAGCAAGCGTAGATGAATAACTTATATTAGTACCCATAATTAAATCAACACCTCCATTACTAATTTTTGTTAGTGGAATATAAGGTGATACCATTGTGTAATAACGCATTCTTCCTGAGGTGCCTGAATATCCAGCAATTGCTACACCCTAAGTTGCACCAGCAGGTACAATTATGTTCAAATTGGTAAGAAAAGGCTGCGTAGTAGTATTAGTAGTTGTTGTGTTTGCTATGCCCGTAAATGTGCCAGTTGCTGCTAATGTCCAACCGTTTGCAGCTGTTAGAGCTGTTGGAGCACCATTAATAGGCGTTGTTTTGTACCAAAAATCGGCACTTGTAGTTCCAGCTGTACCTACTATCGACTCAATTGAAGTGATTTTGATGTTGTAGCTGTTGTTGTTCGTTAGATTGAAAGTACAAGTACCCGAGCCATTGTTATTGGAAAAAGTACCTGACAATCCACTTGTAGTACCGTTACTATATGTAAAGGTACCTGAACTTGAGAGCGTTGTGCTTTGTGCAAATATCCACTGGCTCAAGACCATAAAAACTGCTGTAAGCAACAACCTAAAGGATGATGTAAATCTTTTCATGTTTATAATAACATTTTTGCCTACTCTTTAACGGATTTTCGGCTACTCCGTAAATAAATACAATAGTCAATTCCAAAGCAATAAACACAGCAGCAGTTCTGTCAGTTTAGTTCCAATAACTTTAATGTACAAGGGTATTATTCCTAAAAGCTCTTAATGAATCTAATAGTCTAGAGTAGTTCAGTGTGTCAAATAAATCGTCGAATGGGGTATCTTTCGAGATAAAACTAGGCAACTATTTTCACAAAACGATAACATTCTTCATTTTTTTTTTGAACTCCCTATAGTGTTTTCCTTTTTTCTCATGAATCATTTCCATTAATTGCCTTAACTCATTACTTTTGAAGTCTAATCTCTCCTCAATTGAAGACGCTGCTTGATCATACGCAACTACACATCACGCTACAGCGATTAGCGCATCAATTGATTGAATTTCACGCTGATTTTAAGGATACTGTTATAATTGGTTTGCAACCTCGAGGCATTTGGTTTTCGGATAGAATCGTTGCCATTCTTCGTGAACAAACAGGCACTAAGATTCCTTATGGCAAACTCGACATCACTTTTTACAGAGATGATGTTCATGCAAGCAATAAAATCATGGTGCCGACTCCAACCGATGTTCCTTTTGATATTGAAGGGAAAAAAGTAGTATTGATAGATGATGTACTGCACACTGGTCGAACAATTCGTGCGGCAATGGATGCATTACTGGATATTGGTCGTCCGGGAAGTGTTGAGTTGATGGTATTAATTGACCGCTCATTTAGCAGAGAACTCCCCATTCAACCCGACTATACTGGACAAATGGTGGATACTATCATCACTCAAAAAGTAAAGGTTAATTGGATGGAAAAGGAAGGTTCAGACGAAGTGATATTAATTTAACAATGCAGTATTGCGGTAATAGAAAATCATCAATCAACAATCACAAACCATCAATAGTAAATGTCACTCTCGGTAAAACATCTACTCGGAATTAAAGAAATCACTACGCAGGATATTCAAACCATCTTTCGTACCGCAGATAATTTCAAGCAAGTGTTACAGCGCCCCATTAAGAAAGTGCCTGCATTGAGAGACACCACTATTGCCAATATCTTCTTCGAAAACAGCACCCGCACCCGTATTTCTTTTGAATTGGCAGAGAAAAGATTGAGTGCTGACACCATCAATTTTTCAGCTTCAGGCTCATCTGTTTCTAAAGGCGAAACACTCATTGATACGGTTCATAACATCCTTGCCATGAAGGTAGATATGGTGGTGATGCGTCATAGTGCTAGTGGAGCACCTTGGTTCTTGAGCAATCATATTGATGCGAGTATTATCAATGCAGGCGATGGCACCAATGAACATCCAACACAAGCTCTTTTAGATGCTTTTTCGATGAGAGAAAAGCTAGGTGATTTATCAGGAAAAAGAATTGCCATCATTGGCGACATCATGCACTCTCGTGTGGCATTGAGCAATATCTTTTGTCTTCAAAAACTTGGCGCAGAAGTGACTGTTGCAGGACCGCCCACACTGATTCCTAAGCATATAGAATCGCTTGGGGTGAAGGTGCAGTATGATGTGAAAAAGGCTTTGCAATGGTGCGATGTGGCAAATGTGCTCCGCATTCAACTCGAGCGACAAAACAAACCGCTCTTCTCTACTCTTCGTGAGTACGCACTTTTTTATGGCGTCAATAAACAAATGCTCGATTCGTTAGAGAAAGAAATCATCATCATGCACCCGGGACCCATTAATCGTGGAGTTGAAATCAACTCGGATGTGGCTGATAGCAAGCAATCCATCATTCTCGACCAAGTAGAAAACGGAGTAGCCATTCGCATGGCTGTGCTCTATCTTTTGTCGAGCAAGGCAGAAGTGATAGAATAGTTGATCTAGAATTAATTCTAAGTTCTAAAATTTCCACTTTCAACGCTTGTTGTATCTTTAACGCCCGTTTGAAAAAACGGACTTCATTAATACTAAGAATATGTCCACCTGGTTTAAACGAATAAAGCAAGGCATACAAACTGCAACACACGAGAAAAAGGAAGCTCCCGATGGAGTTTGGCATAAATGTCCTGAGTGTAGAACAACCGCTACAGTAAAGGAATTGGAACAACATCTTTATGTGTGTCACAAATGTGGCTACCACAACCGCATCAATAGCAAAGAATACTTCAACATCATCTTCGACGAAGGCAGTGAAACGCTATTGTTTGAAAATATCAGACCCGTTGACAAGCTAGGCTTTGAAGATGTGAAGCCATATAGCAAACGCATCATTGACGCACAAAAAGCAACAGGGCTTGGCGATGCCATGACGGTGGCTGCGGGAAAAATAGAAGGGCAAGACCTTGTAGTGGCGTGCATGAACTTTAACTTCATTGGTGGCTCAATGGGCAGCGTTGTAGGAGAAAAGATTAGTAGGGGTATAGATTATGCAATCGAACATAAAATGCCGTTCATGATTATCTCCAAATCAGGCGGTGCACGAATGATGGAAAGTGCTTTTTCACTGATGCAAATGGCAAAAACATCTGCCAAACTCACCCGACTCGACAAAGCGCGGCTTCCTTATATTTCCTTCATGACCGACCCTACAACAGGTGGTGTAACGGCAAGTTATGCTATGCTTGGCGACATCAACATTGCTGAACCTAAAGCATTGATAGGTTTTGCGGGTCCACGTGTCATTAAGGAAACAATTAAGAGAGATTTACCAGATGGTTTTCAACGCTCTGAGTTCTTGCTCGAGCATGGATTTCTTGACTTTATAGTGGAAAGAAAAGACCTTAAAGCTAGGCTTTCAACTACCATCAATTGGTTTATGAAAGCAACCGCATAAACGCACTACCCTACCCTAACAATAATGAAACTCCCTGTTTACGATATTCAAATCAAAAACAAACCTGCCACCTTCGAATATTACATTGAAGAAAACTTGGTAGCAGGTTTGGTACTTACAGGTAGTGAGATAAAGTCAATTCGTGCAGGAAGGGTAAGTTTCAATGATAGTTATTGCCTTTTTAATAAAGGAGAATTATGGGTAAAGAGTCTCCACATCAGCGAATATGTCAATGCTGGATATGCAGGTCATGAGCCCACTAGAGAACGAAAACTTTTGCTCAATGCTCGTGAAATACGCAAGTGGCAGCAAAAAATAAAAGAGAAAGGTTTGACTATCGTGCCACTCATGGTGTTCGTGAATGAGAAGGGCTATGCCAAGATGGAAATCGGTCTTGGAAAAGGCAAAAAGCTACACGACAAACGTGAAAGCATTAAAGGCAGAGAAGCAGAGCGCGAGATGAAGCGTTATATAAAATGATAAACTCCGGATACTTCTCAATCAAAGAAAGACCTTCAACATGCGGTCGTTGCCATAAATGTCCTTTCTCAACTCAATGTTTGAATAACCAGCTTGATTAAAAACAGCCATCGTTTCTTTAGCAAAATTCTGATGAATTTCGCAGTAAATAGCACCGTTTGGATTTAGTTTTTGCAATCCAAACAAAGCAATTTTTCTATAGAAAACAAAACGATCATCATCCGACACAAACAAAGCTGTTGCAGGTTCAAAATCACGTACGTTTTTATCAAGATTTTCTTTTTCAGAAACAGGAATGTAGGGCGGATTAGAGATAAGCACATCAACATTAGGAAGATCCTTCCAATGCACTTCTCTCAAAAAATCGAGTTGAATGAATTGAATGGAAGTGTTCATATTTTGAGCATTCAGTTTAGCAATTGTAATTGCTTCTTCACTTATATCACATGAAGTGACATTGGCTGTTGGCAATTTCTTTTTTATAGCAATAGGAATACAGCCGCTTCCTGTGCCAATATCAAGAATAGAAATAGCAGTTTTGATTTTACACTCTTCAACAAGCCACTGTATCAACTCTTCAGTTTCAGGTCTTGGGATTAAGACATGATTGTTGACAATAAATTTATAGCTAGCAAACCATTGATATCCCGTTATGTGTTGCAAAGGCTCGCCTATTATCATTCTTTCAAAGTCTTTATGAAAAGTCGTGTATTGCACCTCATTCAATAAATCATCTTTAGCTAAAAGGCGATCCATTTTTTTAAGTCCAGTAAGTGATTCAATATATTCATGAGCAATAGCTGTAGCTTCATCAGCTGAGTATAAATTTGACAAGCCTTCTCTAAGCTTAATATACGCTTGCATAACAGATAAATGTTTGTTCATGATTAGATTAAATGAAACTGAATTAAAAGCAAAATTAAAGTTGAGAATTTATAGATTTAATAGTGAAGTTGTTGAAATGGTTTTTGTAATTTGGCACTAATATTTGAAAGCATATAAAAACAAGCAAGCATGGCACCAAAAATATTATTGGTAGAGGATGAAAAAAAATTAGCCAATACCATCAAAGCTGGATTAAGTGAACATAACCTGGAAGTGATTACGGCTTATGATGGACGCGAAGGTAAAGACCTTTTCTTCAGCAATGTTTTCGACCTTGTCATTCTTGACTTAAACCTTCCTTTTATTAACGGCAAAGAACTTTGTAAGACATTTCGTTCTAAAAACAGCCATGTTCCCATCATTATTCTAACAGCACAAAACATACTTGATAATAAGCTTGATAGTTTTGACTTTGGCGCTGATGATTTCATTAGCAAACCATTTGAGTTTAGAGAATTATTAGCAAGAATAAAAGCACTGCTTCGCCGCACTGAATTTACCAAGACAGTTACTTCCGAGCAATTCCTTTCTATAGCGAACCTTGAGCTTGACTTAAATAGAAAAGAAGCAAGAAGAGAAGGAATAAAAATAACGCTTACGGCAAAAGAGTTTCAGTTACTGGAATTTCTTTTACGCAATAAAGACAAAGTAGTTTCTCGTGATGAGATTGCAAAGAATGTATGGGAAACTGAGTTTGACCCACAAACTAATGTAATTGATGTTTACGTAAATTTCCTTCGTAAAAAAATTGATAAAAACTTTGAACCAAAACTCATTCAAACGCATGTAGGTATGGGCTACATAATTAGAGTAGATGAGTAGATGAATCGCTTATGCAAATCAGGTATAGAATTACACTAGTATTTACAGGTATTGTTTCAGTAATTCTATTGGTACTTTGCACCTCAATTTATTTAGGTTCTTATGAGAACCGAACTGATCAGTTTCATGGAAGACTATACCGTAAAGGTATTAGCACTGCTGAGATGATCCTTTTGCATGGAATGCCTGCAGATCTTGTCCGTGAAATCAACAAAACGTCTCCTTCTGCTCTTCAGAACAAATCAATTTCCATTTACGACTCAAGCTATGTCCTTCTCTTCAATTATTCTGAAGATGCCAAAGACTCGATAGTTCTCAATAAAGAACAACTAAAAACAGTTGACGAGAACACAGTCCATTACATAGACAGCGATGAGAAAGACATTGCAATTTTGGGCTACAGAACAAAAAATGCCTATTATACCATTGTTGTTTCAGCTTTTGATGGTGATCTTGCAGAATGGTTACCAAAATTGCGTTTTATTCTTACTGTTTGTTTTATAGTTAGTGTCACAGTTGTTCTTATTGGTGGCTATGCTTTTTCGATAAGGTTAGTTCGGTCTTTCAGTGATTTATCGAATCAAATCAACCATATTTCAACGCATCAGTTTTCAACTAGGTTAGATTCAGGGGAAGGAAAAGATGAACTTCAAAAACTTGCTCTTACTATCAATAATTTATTAGACAGATTACAAGCTTCTTTTGACACTCAAAGAAGATTTATTGACAATGCTTCTCATGAACTTTCCACACCAATGGCTTCAATAAGCAGTCAAATTGAAGTTGCTTTGCAGAGAGAACGTTCTTTAGGAGAATATCAAAACGTTCTGAAGTCTATTAACGATGACATTAAAAGAATCAGCACATTAGTAAAAAGCCTTTTAGAAATTGCAAAAATCAGCGGCTCTGCAAAAGGTCCAGATTTATTCCCCGTAAGAATAGATGAGCTTATTATGCGGCTACCATCTGACATGAGAAAAATCAATCCTAAAAACGAAGTAAAGATTGTGATTGGAGATGATATTGAAAATGATGAAGAATTAATGGTTTACGGCAATGAAGAACTCATATATGCTGCACTAAAAAACATTGTTCACAATGCATGTAAATACTCAAATGACTTTATGGCTGTTGTTAACTTGCATTTCGTGAATAAGAAAATTGTTGTAACTATAGCTGATAATGGACCTGGAATATCTGAAGAAGAACAACAACAAATTTTCCAGCCCTTCTTCAGGGGTAGCGATTTAAGCCATAAAGTATCGGGCTTTGGCTTGGGACTACCTTTGGCTTATCAAATCATTAAACTCTACAATGGGGAAATAGAAGTTTCATCAGTAATGGGTGAAGGATCTGTGTTTAAGATAACAATGCCAGTTGTAGGAATTTAAAAAATTCTTTCCCAGCTCTGCTTAAACCCAAAACCACGTGTATTGTCTGTAAACTTCATTTTGTCAATTTGAATGGCAAATAGTTTTCCTGGCATTGCCATTGCAAATGGATACTTAAGGTAATAAGACGTTGAACTTTTAAGTCCTAGCTCTATATTTTCATTCAACAAAACACCTTCTAATTGAATGCCGCGAATGCTTACTACGTCTACTTTCTCAGGGATAATAGTACCTGCTATTTTAGCATTTTCTTGCAACATCTTATCGTGCTTAGTTAAGCCTGAAGATTTAAACACCAATATCCCGTCTTTCTCTAAAAATGAAAAATAGCAGTTAAAACAATAAGGTTCATCATTATTACTTGTGCAAATGGTAGCTACTTTATTTTCGTTGATAAAAGCAACAATTTCTTCGTCAATCATTTTGCTAAGAATTAATGTAAATACACAATAAAAGGAATCAATTAATAATTACTAAAAACAAAAGCCCAAACAAAACCCAGTTCGAACACCACCAAATGGAGCATCTCCCGTAATCTTTACGCCCTTATCACTTACTGTAGTATGGCTGCTTACATTAAAGCTGTTACCTACACTATTAAAGGCATTGTTTAAATTACTTTCAAGCTTAACTCTGTCTTGTTGGCTTACTTGAGAAAGATCAGCATTTGCATTTGCATTGAAATTTGCTGAACCATATGCAGGACCTATCATCCACCAATCGAGTAAAAAATTACCGCCCAAATGCCACTGGCAACCAAGCATCAACCCAAATGTGAAGGATCGTGCTTCCCCTCTAAAATCAAGTGTATGAGTTAGGTTCGTCTGATCGTTAAAAAGATAACCCCATGTAAGGTTGTAATAACTTACCCTGCAATAAGGTGCAACATAAAAACCATTCAATGGCTTATGACCAAAATAATAACGCACCTCAGGTGTAAATGCCCAATTATTTATTTTTGCTCGATTTAAAAAATCTAATCCAACTGTATCTAATTGGTTTTTATCTGCATGATCCCTAATGTAATTTCGAAAAGGCAGATTGGTTGTAGGTTGCAATCTTATACCCATTGAAACAGAAAACTTACGGGACAAAGCTCTTTCGTATTGAAAAGAGAAATTGGTTAACCCTAAAGCAAGTAAATTAATTTTGAAGTTGTTTTTATTAAACTCATTTCCGATCGTGACTGTTTCTTCATTGGTGTTATTTTTTGCTGAAACCATTTGATTGGAAACAGTTAAAAAGGCAAATAAAATTAGGAGTGTTTTTTTCATGACTTCTTATAGCTAATTCGTTGTAAAAGTAGAATACTTATCCTGAAATGAAGTAAACATTGTTTTCGTTTTTTTGATGCCAAGTATAATTTTGAAAAGTAAAGATTGATGAACATCTTTTCTGAAAATAAACTGTAAAAAAAGAGTCGCCATTTAGGGCGACTCTTTTCAATTACGAAAACTATAAATAGAATTACTTCTTTGCAGTTTTGCGAGTGGTAGTCTTAGGCTCTTCTACTGTTTCCTCATTGCCTAAGTCCATCATTTTTTCCATTTGACGCATTTGTTTTTTCAAATCGTAAATGGTTTTGTATAACTCATCCATTTCGCTACGAGTAGCTACAGGAATGCCAACCATAACATGCTCCATTTGGTTTTCTACATCTTTTTTCAACTTTAATTGCATAGCACTTACTTCTGCCATCAATTTGCTGTAATCATCGCTTTCAAATAAGCTTACGAATGTCTTATCACTAAGGTTCATCCACTCTTGGAACAAAGCCATGATGCTGTTGATTTCTTCTCCGCTTTGGATTTTTGCCATGATGTTTTCAGCAAGTACATCCATTGATTTAGTACCTTGATTGTACACCATGTACTGAAGTTCAGCGTTCTTGATATTATAAATAGCAGCGCGGTTAGCAATATCCTGCCATTCCATCATGTTTTTTGTGCTTTGGTTTTGTGCAAACATTTTGTTGAAAGGTGCAGCAGCTTCCGTCATCATGTTTTGGAAGTAGTTATAACCATTCATCAAATCAGCAAAACCATTGGTGTTGTTTGGCATTGCTTGTCCAAACATGTTGCGCATTTGTTGGAAATTTTGCATGCCATTACCATTCATTTGCTTCATAGAATCTTGCATAAAAGCAGTCATTTGTTGTAAATAACCTCTGCTGCTTTCTGGCATAAATCCAAGCATTTTATCCATAAGGTCTTTGTAACCTGCAGGATTCATAAATTGCTTGTAAGTATCCATGTTGAAGTTCTTGTCTTGAATGTTCTTCCACATTGGTGACCATAGTTCATAGAACTTTGTGAAACTTTCTGTAGCATTCATCATGTTTTTATAAGCATCTTGCGCAGTACCGTTCTTCATATTCTCTTGCATTTTAGCCCAACTTCCGTTCATCATTTCTTGAGATTGTGCAAAAGCGCCTTTCCAGTTTTCAACCACGGTGCTATATGTATCAGTATTGAAAAGAGTGTTCCATTGTTGCATCATGTTCATCCATTGGTTGGTGTTGTTCATCGAACTCGTCCAAGTGTTCCAATTGTTCATCATGTTCTGCCATTGATTCATAGGATTCATGTTAGCAGCATTTTGAGCATTGTTAGTAGTGCTTTGGAACAAGTTGTTGTTCATGTCCCAAATTTGCTTTGTCCAGTTGTTTTGAGTGTTATACCAGTTTTGGAAAAACTCATTGCTTTGACCAAATTGTTGTTGCATGTTGCCAGCTTTTTCAGTTGCTTGATTCATGAATTTCTTTTGACCGTCTAACCAGTTTTTGTAAAAATCACTGCCTTTTTGTGCAGTTTCATTTACGATTGTGTTACCATTTGCAAACTTCTTTGTGTTTTCTAAAACTGAATCCACTGCTTGCTTTTGTGCATCCACTAAGATGTCCACAAAATTGTTGTTGTTGTTAGCCATAACGACTGTTTTTAAAAGTTTTTTACTGAGAACAAATTTATTTTTGTTCCTATTTGACGGCGCAAAGCTACAGACATTTTTCCGAATCAAATGTTAACAAGATAAAATTTTTTAACGACTTTAGTCATCAATTATAAAGGGTAAATATTTTCTAGAAAATATTTACCCTTCAATTTAAACCTTACAATTCTTGTCCGTTTGAAGGAAAAATTAAGTCCAGAAACTCTTTTCATAAAAACTAATTACAATGCTGATTGAACGTTAACTACTATTATTTCCACAAATACAATTGCAATAAAAAACACAGATGGTTTTGCTGTTGTCAAGTCAACTTTTTCTTGTAAGTTTGCAGTCTTTTTTAAAACAAATAAAAAAATAAAATGAGTCCATTATTTTACTTAGTGCCGGGCTTTGGAATCCTGGCTTTATTGTATGCAATGTTTAAGAGCGCCTGGGTGACAAAACAGGATGCAGGAAATGACCGCATGAAGGAAATTGCCAACTATATTTCAGAAGGTGCTATGGCGTTTCTCAAGGCAGAGTATAAAATCCTTACTTATTATGTAGTGATTGCAGCTTTGTTGCTTGGTTTTATGGGTTACAGTAATCCTGAATCTCATTGGTCAATTGCTGTTGCCTTTGTAATGGGTGCTATTTTTAGTGCTTTGGCAGGAAATATAGGTATGCGCATAGCTACTAAAGCTAACGTTCGTACTGCGAATGCTGCTCGTACAAGTTTAAGCAAAGCTTTGGCAGTATCTTTTTCAGGTGGAACGGTTATGGGTCTTGGCGTTGCAGGTTTGGCAGTGCTTGGCTTGGGTGGTTTGTTTATCATTCTAAAAATGTTGTTTGCACCCGATGCTGCTGTTGATTCTGTAGAAATGGCTCGCACTATTGAAGTATTAACAGGTTTTTCTCTTGGTGCAGAGAGCATTGCTCTTTTTGCTCGCGTAGGAGGTGGTATTTATACAAAAGCTGCCGATGTAGGTGCTGACCTTGTTGGTAAAGTAGAAGCAGGTATCCCTGAAGACGACCCTCGTAATCCGGCAACTATTGCCGATAATGTAGGGGATAACGTAGGAGACGTTGCAGGTATGGGTGCCGATTTATTTGGTTCTTATGTAGCAACAGTATTAGCAACAATGGTTTTGGGTCGTGAGACAACATCAATGGGCGATAATTATGGTGGATTAGCTCCCATACTTTTACCAATGTTAATTGCAGGCATAGGTATTATTCTTTCTATCATCGGCACTTGGTTTGTTCGCATATCTGATAGTGCTGGCATAAGTACCGCTGTTGTTCAAAAAGCTTTGAATTTGGGTAACTGGGGTTCCATAGTTCTAACAGGAATTGTTTGTTATTTCTTGTGTAATTTTATCCTTCCTGAAACCATGAACCTTCGTGGTTTTGATTTCACTAAAATGGATGTTTTCTATGCCATCCTTATTGGATTGGTAGTAGGAACATTAATGAGCATCATTACAGAATACTATACTGCAATGGGCAAACGCCCTGTGTTGACAATTGTTCGTCAATCGGCTACAGGACATGCTACCAACGTTATTGGCGGCTTGGCAATGGGAATGGAAAGTACATTCCTACCAATACTTGTATTGGCTGCAGGAATTTATAGTTCTTATCATGTTGCCGGTCTTTATGGTGTGGCTATTGCCGCTGCAGGAATGATGGCAACAACTGCGATGCAATTAGCAATTGATGCTTTCGGACCCATTGCCGATAATGCAGGGGGTATTGCTGAAATGAGCGAATTACCAAAAGAAGTTCGCGAGAAAACAGATACGCTCGATGCGGTAGGTAACACAACAGCTGCAACCGGCAAAGGTTTTGCGATTGCTTCTGCTGCATTAACCGCCTTGGCTTTGTTTGCTGCTTATGTTGGCGTTGCAGGCATTGATGGTATCGACATTTATAAAGCAGATGTATTGGCTGCCATTTTTGTTGGGGGTATGATTCCATTTATCTTTTCTTCTTTGGCAATCCGCGCAGTGGGTGAAGCGGCTATGGCAATGGTGGAAGAAGTTCGTCGTCAGTTCCGCGAAATTCCAGGCATTATGGAAGGAACAGGCAAACCAGAGTATGATAAATGTGTGGCTATTTCTACACAAGCTTCTATTGCTAAAATGGTATTACCCGGTGCCATTGCATTATGTTCTCCATTGATCATTGGATTCTTAATGGGTCCTGAAGCTTTGGGCGGTATGCTTGCTGGAGCAACAGTTTGTGGTGTATTAATGGGCATGTTCCAAAACAACGCAGGTGGAGCTTGGGATAATGCTAAGAAATCTTTTGAAAAAGGTGTGGAAATTAATGGTCAGACTTACTATAAAAAATCAGAACCACACAAAGCTTCAGTTACAGGTGATACAGTTGGTGACCCTTTTAAAGACACTTCTGGTCCATCAATGAACATCCTAATTAAATTGATGAGCATTGTGGCATTGGTTATTGCACCTACCTTAGCTAAAATGTATTCTGAAAAGATTAAAACAGAACGCCATCATAAAATTGAGACATTACAATTGATGGAGAATAAAACAACAGGTCAATAAACAATAAAAATTACAAGCTTAAAAAAGGCTGCCTTTCAATAGAGGCAGCCTTTTTTATTGCACTTCAACAAATGGAGTACTTTTTTTTAATAGACAACTACTCTACCCAATCACAAATAAACAAGTTGGTATCATGGGTGCCGCCATTATATCTGTTGGAACTAAAAATAAACTTCTTCCCATCAGGTGAAAACATAGGGAAGGCATCGAAACCACCGTCATGCGATATTTTTTCTAAACCGGTTCCGTCAATATTAATAGTGTAAAGATTGAACGGAAAGCCACGGGCATATTCATGGTTCGATGCAAAAATGATGCGCTTGCCATCAGGCATAAAATTAGGTGCCCAATTGGCTTTGCCAAGATGGGTTACTTGAATCACATTTTTACCATCTGCATCCGCCACAAAAACTTCCATATTCGTAGGCATCACCAATCCTTGTTTCAATAGGTCTTTGTATTCTTTTACGTCTTGTTCGCTTGTGGGTCTTGATGCACGCCAAACAATCTTTGTTCCATCAGGCGAAAACCAAGCGCCGCCATCATAGCCCAACTCGTGCGTAATTTGTTGCACATTGCTGCCATCCATGTTCATGGTGTATAGGTCAAGGTCTCCATTGCGGGTAGAAGTAAATAGGATTTTATCTCCTTTGGGCGAGACCGTTGCTTCGGCATCATACCCAGGTTCTTTGGTGAGTTGTTTGGTGATTTTTCCATTAAGGTCAGCTACAAAAATGTCGTAGCTATCATAAATTGGCCACACATATTTCTTCAAGATGTTTCTGTCGGGCACAGGCGGACAAGTATCTGCTGCAAGATGGGTAGAGGCATATAGGAAATGTTTTTTATCAGGCATTAGGTAAGAACAAGTGGTTCTTCCTTTACCGGTGCTAACGAGTTTGTAATTGAATTTTTCGCCTGCTTTTTTAGGAATACTTCCGTAGAAAATTCTATCGCATTGAATGCCTTCTTTAGGGTTGGTGCGTTGAAAAACAATATGCTCATTATCAAAGCCAAAATAGGCTTCGGCATTATCACCACCATTGGTGAGTTGTTGAATATTCTTGAAATGCTTTTCGTCGGGGTAACCTAATGCCTCTTTGTTTTGTGCTTTTGCAGCATAACCAGCCAATAATGAAGCAAGCGAAAGACTTAGAAATAGGAATCTCATATTGTATGATTTTGTGGTAAAAATAAGTTGATTAAAGATTGCTGAGGTTAAATGTTTCTTTTACTCGAATGCGACCATCTACTTCTTGCAAGCTTGCACATTCAATACTTGGGTCGTGCTCAAAAAACAACACCCAATCGTTGGCTGCTGCTTCTTTAAGGATAGCTCTTTTTTCATTCAAGGTTTCTAAAGGACGCATATCATAAGCCATAACCCAAGGCATGGAAACGTGTGCTGCACTCGGAATAAGGTCGGCACAGAAAAGCAGTTTTCTTCCGTTGAAATTAATGAGCGGCAACATCATAGAATCGGTATGCCCCTGAACAATTTTCACCTCGAAGTTTTCTATCCAATTGCCTTCCGTAACGTAATGTAGCAATCCTTCACGCTCCATTAAAGGCATAAAGTTTTCTTTAAGAAAAGAAGCGCGTTCGCGCTCATTAGGCTTCAATGCGCTTTGCCAATGGGCTTCATTGCTCCAATATTGTGCATTAGGAAAAGCGGGCAATAATTGTTCGTCCTCTCTAATTACCGCACCACCGCAATGATCGAAATGAAGATGGGTTAGAAAAACATCAGTGATGTCGTGAATGCTATAACCGTTTTTATTCAAGTTCTTTTCTATGCTGTCTTCGCCATGCGGGTGGTAATGCCCAAAAAACTTAGCATCTTGTTTATTGCCCATGCCGGTGTCAATCAAAATTTTCCGCTCGCCCGTGTCCACCAACAAACAACGCATTGCCCAACTACACATATTGTTGTCGTCGCAAGGATTTGCCTTTTGCCACATACTTTTGGGCACTACGCCGTGCATGGCACCGCCATCAAGTTTAAAATGTCCTGCGTTGATAGCATATAATTTCATGGAAGTCATTTAATTGAAGGGCTCAAAAATAAAGAACAATAGAGTTAGACAATCAAAGAGGGCTATTATCTTGCTATCTTTTCATGTTTTTCTTTTGTTGATGAAGATGCAATCTTTGAAAAACTGAATAGTAAACAAAATGAAGTTTGCAAGTCTCTAAGACTAAGAAGAATGACTTCGCCGAGCTAGGTCTTTAGCGTATAGGAAGCATCTTTAAAAACAAACTTAATACCCGTTTCCTGCTCATTGCTTATTGGGTTGTCCGTTACTTTTATATTGCCATAGTCTTGCAGCTTATTACTGGAGTTAAAGATGTCGAGAACAACAAAAGTCGAGGGTAAATTATAAACAAACCGAACACCTACATCGCCCGTATTCCCACGGTGTTTCACTTTATTATGTGTAAACATCACATTGGCGCAGTTTTCAAAACAACACTCTCCACCTTCAAACACATTATTCTCCACCTCTATGCCCAATGTGGTTTTATTAGCATCCGCAAAGAGATACAGCGTTTCAAGCTGTTTGGGATTGGTGCTGTATATTGTCTGAACCATGATTCATAGAATTAAAAGATTTGCATGATTTTTACTCTTTTACAAATTTCACCGTCTCACAAACCTCACCATCATCATATTGAACAAAATAAACACCGCTTGGCCATTGTTTAATATCTATTGTAAGGCTGTGGTCACTGAGCGGAGTCGAAGTGCCAACTGCTCTCCCCATTACATCTACAACACTAATACTTCCCCTCTTGCCTTTATAATCTTTTATACTTACCGTTATTTTATCATTTGCAGGATTGGGATACACTTTGATTAATGAAGGTATAGTTTCATTAAAGTTTTGAATACCTACTGGTGGAATATGACCTGTGCTATCAAAACAGGCTATAAAACTATCATAAGAACCGCCACCAAAAACACTTTGAAATCCATTAGAAATGTATAATCCTGAATCTGAACAAGTAGCACCACATAATATAATTGATTTGTTTGTCTCTATAGATAAACAGCTAGCACCATCATCACTATTTCCCCCAAAATAAGTACTCCATTGTTTTATACCATTATTATTATATTTTGCAACAAAAGCATCACTTAATCCTTTCATGTTTAATTGAAAAGCATTAGAAGATGAAATATTCATTAATGAGTTAGTTCCTCCCGTAATGAACACATTATTTTGATTATCAGATAAGATTCTTCTAGGAACATCATCAGCTTCTCCACCGTAATATGTACTCCATTGCCTCATACCAAGGGAATTAAACTTAGCAATATAAGCATCATTTGATCCACCCAAAACTGTTTGACTTGCCCCAACAGTTGCAATATTATTACTAGAGCCAGTTTCGCCACACAAAAAAATATTATTACTATTATCAAATGAGATACTATAACCATATTCTGACCCTTGACCAAAATATGAGCCCCACAGTAAACTTCCTAGAGGGCTAAATTTTCCAATAAACGCATTACAAAATCCTATCAAAATAGATTGATAAACGTTATTCGTAGCAATATTATTAGACGATTGGGTTGTGCCACACACACTTATATATCCATTACTATCAATACTAATGCTGTTTATTTCCGATTCATCGTCGCCAGCACCACCATAATATGTACTCCAAACTCTTTGTCCTATACTGTCTAATTTCACAATAAACAAATCTACATCCCCTCCAAAATTTACTTGATATGAGCCAGCAGTTGAAATATTATTATTGGATGCTGTATTTCCTAAACACACTATATTGTTATTAATATTATTTATTGATATGGATGTAATATAATCAAACATTGCTCCCCCATAATATGTTCCCCATTTACGAATGCCATTTTTATTGAATTTAACAATGAAACCGTCAGAATTACCTGAATAGTTGGGTTGAAAACTACCAATAGTTGCAATACCAGTATCAGATTCTGTTTTACCAACTACATAAATTTGTTCAATATTGTCTGCAATAACACCATAACAATAGTCGTTTTTTTTTCCACCATAATATGATGACCATAATCTATTACCATTTGAAGTTATTTTTATAATACAGCCATCGCCCAATGAATCAAAAAGTGTTGTTTTATAACTACCTAATGTTGCAATATTTGAAAATGAACTTGTGCCGCCTACTAAAATAATATTATTTGCCCCATCTATGCAAGAAGATGATAACATATCATCGCCTCCTCCTCCGAAATAGGTACACCATGGGTCAATTATTAAAGTCTGCTGGACACAATAATTCCCTGCTCTAAACCCATAAATACCTTCATGGCTTTGTTGATATTGCATAGCAATAACTTTTCCTGTTTCTGCTATATAGCTGTTTGGTATGCTTTCTTCTAAATTGCCATATGCAGTGGTAATATTCAAGCTGCCTGTAGGGGTTAAATTAGTGTTATCAACTCCGCTATATTTCAATTGTATATCATTCACTTTTCCACCTGGGCGCACAATAAAGTTGTACTTAAAAGTTTGTTTGTTTGCGGCATCCAATACAAACTCCAAATCTATATTGGGGTAAATATTTTGGTAAGTTACTTTTTGGTATTGATGCACATAAGTCACGCCTGCTTCAGGCGTACATGTAGTATAGTAATTTATATAATCTTCGCTTTGGACTTCGGGTTTTATTTCTGGGTGTTTAGTAGCACCGATTAACACCACATCAATACGATGACTAAGAATTACAAATGAATCATTAATTCTTTTTAACCAATTATCTCTTTCTGAATGATAGATAATATTCCTCTCGAGTACAGTAGAAATTGCTGTATTATTCTTTTTGTATTTCTTGCTCCGTATTAATTCATAACTAAAAGAATTTTCTTTTAACTGTAATTTCATCTCGTTATTGCAAGCAATATATTTTACTGAATAATTTGCAAGGTTATTTTGGTCAATGATTTGCCCCTTATTTTCAATAAATGCAATATTATTCTTGGCAAAAAAAGTTGTAGAATAAAACACTAAAATAAATGTTAGTGCATAATTTTTTATCATTGTTGTTTTATTTTAATGTTGTAAAATAGTAAATGCCTCTGCTTTAAATATATTACCTGACTGTGACAGCATTCCATGACTCGCAGCTGAAACATTGTTACCCGCTGTTCCAGATGTTCCGCAGGGCATCTGGAACCAAGGATAAAAACCGGTCTTCTGACCGGACGAATCATGTTCAGTGCTGCGAACGTCTCCTTCTCTAAGCCTTTTTGTGGGTAGGTAGGGACGTTCGCGATGTGTGTAATATTCATAACTTTTTGTCTGAACCATGATTTATAGGATTAAAAGATTTGCATGATTT
>CAINUN010000089.1 GCA_903853805.1 uncultured Bacteroidota bacterium | reverse complement strand
GGTTTTTAGAAGGTTTTACTACCGATATTTTTTTCTTAGGGGATAGGATGAACTTGTGTAATTGATGTTTATGGTTTGCTACAAGCAATTGTTTCTTTATGGTGATGACGGAAGCATAGAACAATTATTATTTGTTTGGAAAGAGTACCTTTATTTTTCTAAAAACTAAGGTTATGAGGAAAATAATACTCTTTGTGGCGGTGATGATGGTGCTTTTTTCTTCTCAAAAGATACAAGCACAATGGGCTGAAGTAGGAGGGTTGAATGGATTGGCAGCCAACGGACCTATAAAAACCATGTGTACCGACCCGGCAGGAAATATTTATGCAGCAGGTGGTTTTAGAAACGATAGTGGAAAGTTTTATGTTGCTAAATGGGATGGCAGTAGTTGGAGTGAGTTAGGTGGTGCTAACGGAATAAAAGCGAATGATACAATCAATACAATTTGTAGCGATAATCAAGGGAATATTTATGCTGGAGGGAAATTTATTAATGCTGATTTTTCAAATAGCCTTGTTGAAAAATGGGATGGAAATAATTGGAGTGTATTGCCCAATCCGTTTGGAAATACTTATTGGAATAGTATAAACTCAATTTGCAGTGATACAGCAGGTAATATTTATATTGTTGGTGATTTATGGACAGGGATGCAAGGACCTTTTATTGCAAAATGGGATGGTAATATTGTGAATAAAATCGCCTTTGGAACTGCCACTTTGAATTGTAAAGTATATACTGTTTGTAGTGACTCTTTAGGGAAAGTTTTCACATCTGGTCTATATGGTGCTGACGGACGTGTGATGTTTTTGGATGGTAATACTATGACTGATTATGGCGGAAATATATGGGCTTATGGTTTTGTTTCTTATTCTATTTGCAGTGATAACCAAGGAAATATTTATGCAGGGGGCACTTTAAGGAATGGTAATTATCCTGGAATTGGAAATTACTATGTAGCAAAAGGCAATGGAATAACTTGGACAGAACTTGGAGGCAAAGATGCCCTTGCTGCCAATCATCCAATAAGAAGTGTTTTTAGAGATGGCTTGGGTAGAATATTTGCAGGCGGAGATTTTACCAATGCAAGTGGCAAGAACTACGTTGCCAAGTTTGATGGCATGTGTTGGACAGAACTCGGTGGTGTCAATAGTTTAGCTGCCAATAATACCATTCGCACTATTTGCACAGATACTGCAGGTAATATTTATGTTGCAGGAGATTTTACCAATGCAAATGGCAAATATTATGTAGCTGTTTTAAGTAAAAGTTTAGGCATCAACGAAACATCAACTTCTTCGATTTCCATCTCTCCCAATCCCACAAAAGACATCATTACTATCAAAGGCATCACAGAGCCTACAATAGCAGTCTATAATTTGATGGGTCAAAAACTAGTGTCCTCACAAGACAGTAAAGAGGTAAGTCTTGCACAGCTTCCTGCGGGTATGTATCTAGTGCAGGTTTTCAACAATGACATGGAGTTGGTGAAGAGTGAGAAGGTAATTAGAGAATAAGAAAATGTGCAAATATGCAAATGGTTGTTCGTGGTTTGTTTATTTTTACAAGAACCTAAATGTAGTTTATGCAAGAACTCACTTTAAAAATACCCGATAATAAACTTTCATTTTTTATGGAGTTGATAAAGAGCCTTGGCTTTGTTCAAATAGAACAAGATGTGCTGACCCCCCATCAAAAAGAACTGGTGAACCAAGAGCGGAAACTTGCAAAAGAAAACCCTCATTATATGCTCGATTGGGATGATGCTCAGAAGTTGTTAAAAGTGGAGTAATGAAAAGGGTTATCAAGGTTACACCTACTGCATTGAAGGATATTCAAGTGGGCATTGATTATTACAACAAACAACAAAAAGGATTAGGCATAAGATTTTTTGAAACCATCAACAATACGATGCTTAAAATTCAGGAATTGCCACAAAGTGCGTCTATCGCCTTCGATACTGTGCGCTACAAAGTAGTTGGTAATTACCCCTACATTATTACCTATGAGTATGACAAGGATACAATTTTCATACTTCGCATTTTTAATACACACCAACAACCTGAAAGTTTATAGTTGAATTGTTGGGAGTTCCTCTCGTTATCAATTTTTCATTTTATT
The DNA here is from genome assembly GCA_903853805.1 of uncultured Bacteroidota bacterium. Taxonomy (GTDB): domain Bacteria; phylum Bacteroidota; class Bacteroidia; order Chitinophagales; family Chitinophagaceae; genus JAFIGV01. The sequence goes on along the minus strand of CAINUN010000089.1, from coordinate 30,042 downwards.
GGCTTTTGTCTTTCTACTTTTGATTTCCTACTAAAATAAAAAATGAAAGACCAACTTACCAATATAAAACTCCGCGACTGGACGGAGACACGCGCACACTCAAGCTGGCAGGTATTTAAAATCATGGCAGAGTTTGTTCAGGGTTTTGAATCGCTTGCTAAGATTGGACCCTGTGTTTGTGTTTTGGGATCTGCCCGCACCAAGCCCGGCGAAAAGTATTATGAATTGGCTGTTGACATTTCTAAACGATTGGCGCAAGAAGGTTTTGGCATTATTACGGGTGGTGGACCTGGCATTATGGAAGCAGGCAATAAGGGCGCACACGAAGCAGGTGGTCGTTCGGTGGGTTTGAATATTGAACTGCCATTTGAGCAACATTTCAATGCTTATGTGGACCACGACAAGAACCTGAATTTCGATTATTTCTTTGTGCGCAAAGTTATGTTTGCCAAATACTCACAAGGCTTCATCATGATGCCTGGAGGATGGGGCACTATGGATGAGTTTTTTGAAATAGCAACCCTCATTCAAACAGGAAAATTTACGCAAACACCCATGATATGCATTGGTAGAGATTATTGGAGCGGCTTGTTTGATTGGATGCGCAAAACAATGTTAGAAGAACACCAAAACATCAGTCCGGGAGACCTTGATTTGATTAAACTGTTTGACACGGCAGATGAAGTGGTGGCTTATTTAAGTGAGTTTTATACCAACTATAAATTGCAACCGAATTTCTAAAGCATGACCAAGGTTTTATTGCCACTCGCACTTCAGGAATATGCAGAACACTTCACAACTCAAGAAGATGAGGTGTTGAAGGAACTGAATGAAGAAACGTATGAGCACATTGGCAGACCACACATGTTGTCGGGGCATTTACAAGGTGCTTTGTTGCAAATGTTGAGTTGCATGATTCGCCCAAAAAGAATACTTGAAATAGGCACTTATACAGGCTATGCTGCTATTTGTTTGGCAAAGGGGTTGAGTGAAGATGGGGTGCTGCATACCATTGAATTGGATGAAAATTTAAAAGAAATAGCACAGCGCTATTTTGCCAAAGCAGAATTGCAGGATAAAATAAAACAACACATAGGCAAGGCTGCCGACATCATTCCTACATTAAACGAAACTTTTGACTTAGTGTTTATTGATGCCGATAAGAAAAACTATGGTCTTTATTATGACTTGGTTTTCGATAAAATACCGATTGGCGGAATCATTATTGCCGACAATGTTTTGTTTAACGGAGAGGTAATTCTTCCCGAACAGGAACAAGGAAAATTTGCAAAAGCTATCCATGCTTTTAATGAAAAACTATTGAACGATAATCGGGTAGAGCAAGTACTTTTGCCTGTAAGAGACGGGATTTTAATTGTGAGAAAACTAAAAAACTAAACACACTAATAATAATCAATGCAAAAAAGAGTTTTCACTTTTTTATTACTATCGCTGCTTTCATTCTTTAAAATGAACGCACAAGATTCTTATGATACCCGCGCAAGAAATTATGTTGCTCAATACAAAGACTTAGCAATAGAAGAACAACACCGCACCGGAATTCCTGCTGCAATAACACTCGCACAAGGCATTCATGAAACAAGTGGCGGACAAAGTGAATTAGCAGATAATGCCAATAATCATTTTGGCATAAAATGTAAAAAAGAATGGACAGGAAAAACCTATTCCTACACGGATGATAGACCCAATGAATGTTTCAGAAAATATGATAAGGTAATGGACTCTTATCGCGACCATTCTGATTATCTTTCAACAAGCCCACGATATGCTCCACTATTCAAATTGGCAATAACAGATTATCAAGGTTGGGCAAAAGGATTGAAAAACTTAGGCTATGCCACCAATCCTAAATATGCGCTCATCCTTATCAAGTTAGTTGAAGACTATGGCTTACAGGATATTACATTGGCTGCATTGAAGTCTTTGAAAAAACAAAACAAAACGCAGGAACAAAAAGTATTTGCTGCTGCATATTCACCACAAAATTCAACTGCAAATTCAGGAGAGCAAAACAAAAAAGTAACAACAACAAACACAACCTCTAACAAGAAATCAATGTCGGTTTCTTATGACCAAGTTGTGAACGACCCTGTTTATCATTATGAGCCAACGACACCTGAACCAGAAAAACCAATAGCTGCCGAACCTTTGAAAGATGGTTCTGAAACAGTGATAAATGGGATGCGTGCTTTCTATGCAAAAAAAGGAGCCATGTTATTGCGTGATGCAGTTCGTTTCAATCTTCGTTATGCAAAACTGCTTGAGTTCAACGACCTGCCTGATGCACCATTGACTGCAGATATGTTTGTTTACCTCGAAAGAAAAAAAGCAACGGGCTTAAACGAAACGCATATAGTAAATAAAGGTGAGTCGCTTTTCATGATTTCACAAAAAGAAGGCATTCAATTAAGAGCTTTAAGAGCTTTGAATAAAATAGAAGCAAATGAAGAACCTGCCATTGGCTCAACTCTTCAGTTGATTACGATGTCGCTTACAAAACCTTCAGTCATTGTTAAACAAATAGTTGCCTCAACATCTACGCCTAAAATTTCGCTAGTAGATTCTTCAAAAAACGACCCTGGTTTTATTTCTAAAAAAGACTTGGAGAAAACTAAAGACTCTCCAATATCAAAAACTAGCACCCCAAAAGAAACACAAGTTGTGAATAAGCCAACACCCACAACAACTACAACGAAAGAAACACAAGCTGTTCTTAAAAAAGAGGAGGGGAAAAAACCGGAAGTTGTTGTTATAAAAAACACACCCGTTATTGAAGTGCCTGTTGAAGAAAAGAAAATTGAAACGTTTACACCTGCAGCCGAACCACAACAAGTAGTGAGTAAACCAATTGAAAGAAAACAAGAAAAGCCTAAATCAAACGACCCAAGTTTGAGCGCCTTTATCCGTCAGGCAATGGAAGAAGCGGGCAATGATTCTAAAGATGAATATGCGCTGCTAAAAGAGAAGCTTGACAAGTTGGTTTATGTTAATGGCAACCCGATTGATGAAGAAGAAACTACTGATGCGACTGTTGACAATCAATCGCAGCAAGTACCCGAAAATGCAGAATTCTATACTGTTCAAAAAGGGGAAACTGCATTTAGCATTGCTAAGAAATTCAACTTGACTATGCAACAATTACAGGACCTCAATAAACTAGGGTTCAACGAAATAAAAACAGGTCAAAAATTAAGAATCAAATAAAATGGCAGCCACAATCAAAATTCACGACAAGGTTTTTACACCTTTTATTTCAAAAGAAACCATCGAACAACGTGTTGCTGCGTTGGGTAAACAAATTGATGAGGACTATGCAGGCAAGAATCCTCTTTTCATAGCTATCTTGAATGGCTCCTTCATATTTGCCGCCGATCTATTTCGACACATCACCATTGATGCTGAAATATCTTTCATCAAATTGGCTTCTTACAAAGGCACGTCTTCAACAGGAAATGTAGTGACTGCCATTGGCATGGAAGAGCAATTGCATCATCGTCACATCATTATTCTTGAAGACATTGTTGACACTGGAAAAACTCTCTATTCTTTTTTGCCAGAAATTGAATTACGACAACCTGCTTCTTTAAAAATTGCCACTTTTTTATCTAAGCCATCAGCATTAAAACATCCTGTTCATGCAGACTATATTGGCTTTGAGGTGCCAAATAAATTTGTACTGGGCTATGGTTTGGATTACGATGGGCATGGAAGAAATCTTCCTGAGCTTTATGAGTTAGTAGAAGATTAGTTCGCGGTAGTTTATGTTAGGTTCAAGTAGTCCAATTTCAACAGCTTTATCAAACATTTTGTAGATAGCCTCGCATCCCTCTTCGCCCAAATCTTCGCTGAATTCATTTACATAGAGATTGATGTGTTTGCACATTACTTCTTCATCCATTTCCTGGGCATGAGAAGTAACGTAATCGGGAAGTAACGGATAGTTGTTCCAAGCAAAGCGGATGCTCTCTTTAATCACCGAATCAAGTTTTGTAGCTACTGCTTTATCAATATTTCTGTTCACTACAATACCTCCTAAAGGAATCATCGCATTCATGTTAGTTTCCCACCAATCGCCAAGATCAATGAGTTGGTGCAATCCTTTTTCTTGATAAGTAAAACGGCTTTCGTGAATAATTAGTCCAGCATCGAATTCGTCATTCAAAACACGTTGTTCAATTTCGCTGAAAACGATATCGGTCTTGTTTTTAATGTCAGGATAAGCCAATGAAAGCAGCAGATTAGCAGTAGTGTTTTTTCCAGGTATACACACTTTCATTTCTTTTCTCGAACCATTCTCTTCAAACAAAATTGAGTTCTTCTTTTTACAAACCAACAAAGGTCCAACCCCTTTCCCTAAAGCACTTCCACTGTGTAACAAAGCATATTGTTGAACGTTGTGCAAAAATGAATGGTAACTTAGTTTGGTTACCTCCAATTTCCCTTGTTCTGCCCACTGATTCAAGGTCTCAACATCTGCTAACACTACCTCAAATTCAAGTCCTTGAGTGTCTATTTTCCTATTCACCATTGCATCGAAAATAAAGGTGTCATTGGGGCATGGACTAAAGCCAATCGTAAGTTTCATAAGCAACTTGTTTCTAAAAATTCTCCAAAAGTTTGATGAGTTCTTTACTCAACGATTCTATTGCTTCTTTAATTTTCCATTTGCTTTTATCGCGTGCTTCTACATAGTTCGAAATGCTACGCAATTGCACAAAAGGAATTTTTTCTGAAATACAAACAAAATGAAAAGCAGCACCTTCCATACTTTCAACATCGCAATGAAATTTATCATTGCGATTATTTGCAGTGAATGAAGATCCAGCAACCGTATTTACCGTCAATCCGCTTGCTTTTCTTAAGTTTATTTTTTCATGAAAAACAGTGATTGGCATCTTCATTTTTCCATTCAAAAAAGGAAGTGCGTTTTTTTTTGCAAGATCTAATTCAAAAAGGTCAAGGAATTGAAGATGATCTTCAGCACCTAAATCACCCAATGTCTCTTCGGTTATCATCAGTACTTCGCCCAACTGTATTTCTCGATTGTAGCTTCCTGCAATGCCGGCTTGAATAGCAAAGTCAAAATGCTCCTTTTGAAACAGTTTAGTAAGATGATAAGTAGTAGCCATCATCCCTACTCCATGAGTATAAACTTGCAGGCTGTTACTTCCGAGATGAAAGGTTCCAAGATCCTCTTTTTTCCAATATTTGTTGAGGTGTTTTAGGACTGTAGAGATTTCCTGTTCAGTTGCTGCCGCCAATAGCAATTTCATTTTCTTATAGTCCCATTTTTGTTAAACGATATTGCAAACCTACTTTTGTTTTAAATAAGTTGAATGGTTTACCTAACAAGAGTTGAACATTTTAATGCTGCACACCGATTGTCTAATGAAAGTTGGACGGAAGAAAAAAACCTTGAAGTTTTCGGAAAATGCTCTAACCCTAATTGGCATGGTCACAATTATGAAATACATGTAACCGTGAAGGGCGAACCAAACGCTACTACTGGTTTTGTTTTCAATGCTAAGACATTGGGCATCATTATTAATGAAACTATTATTGAAAAAGTGGACCATAAAAACCTCAATCTAGATGTAGCTTTTATGAAAGGGAAATTCACTAGCGCAGAAAACTTAGTTATGGGCATTTGGTGTGAATTGAAACCAGAAATTGAGAAACATTCGGTGCAACTTCATTGCATTCGTCTTTATGAAACACCTCGGATATACGTTGAGTATTTCGGGTAATTTTACCTTTAAAAATTATTCCTTTGGGCTACCAAAAACTCGAACAATACGATAAAAAAAAGTTAGCAGCACTAATAAAAAACTATCGCTCTAACATTCAAGCATTGGGTGAAGATGCAGATCGAGAAGGTTTATTAAAAACTCCTGAGCGAGTTGCGAAAGCCATGTTATTTATGACACAAGGTTATGAAGTGGACGCTGGTGCCATTCTAAATTCTGCTAAGTTTCAAGAGTCTTACAGTGAGATGGTTATTGTGAAAGACATTGAACTTTACAGCATGTGCGAACATCATCTCTTGCCGTTTTTTGGAAAGGCACATATTGCCTACATCCCCAACGGTTATATTACCGGACTAAGTAAAATAGCTCGGGTGGTAGATTGTTTTGCTCGCCGTTTGCAAGTGCAGGAAAGAATGACACATCAAATTTTGGACGTCATTCAGGACACTCTGAATCCACTTGGTGTAGCGGTTGTTATAGAAGCTCAACATTTGTGCATGATGATGCGCGGAGTTTCTAAACAAAACAGCGTAACGACTACTTCTGCTTTCAGCGGACAATTTGAAGCAAATGAAACGAGAAGTGAGTTTCTAAAATTGATTACTGCGAAGCTTAATTGATTAACCATTCTTGTTACCCACTAAATAGGAACCTTAATATTTAGCTAATCATTTTGCACTTACTATTTAATTACATGTCTGTGTTAGTCAATAGTCCTCTTTAAGTGCTTTGTTTTTTCTGTAAAATGCAGGCTTATTCCCACTAAAAATAATTGTTTATGAAACAAAAATTTCAACTCGTTCTTTATGTATTATTTGGTTTGATGTTTATTAATTCTGGCTTGAACAAAATTTTTCAGTACATGCCAATGCCTAAAGATTTACCTGAAAAAATGGTGAAATTCATGGGCTCATTTATGGAAATTGGGTGGCTACTGCCAACAGTTGCAATTGTTGAAATAATTGGCGGAATGCTTATTCTCACCAAGAGATTTCGTTTGGTGGGCGCCCTTATGTTGTTACCAATTCTTACCGGCATTATCATTACTCATAGTGTAGCAGCACCTTCAGGATTACCCATTGCGTTGGCTTTTCTGGCAATTGAAATATGGGTATTATGGGAAGGCAAGAAACAACTAACAGGGCTTCTTCAATAAAAATAACTGCTTCCAAAGAGGTGGTTTCCTTGATTAAGGCAAGACAACTAAATTCGAATCAGCGACCCACAGCACCCCATGCTGATATTCAATTGTACTGCGCTGAGCCCAAAAAATGGGATTGATAAGCGTATATAATACAAATGATGAGGTCGTTATTTCAAAAAGATTTGGATAAGTCAGTTACAACATTATTTTTGTCTCTCTATTCTAAAACTAAAATCAATTTCAAAGACTGTGGCTTACGAGAAAAATTTCAACAAGCAACCTGGCAATAATGAGAGTGTGTTCAGCAAACGTATTAAGGCAGGGAAAAGAAGAACGTATTTCTTTGATGTAAAAGAAAATCGAGGTAACGATTATTTTATTACAATAACCGAAAGCAAAAAACGATTTGATGGAGATGGATATGACCGTCATAAATTGTTCATTTACAAAGAAGATTTCATGAAGTTTATAGACGCACTATCTGAAACTATCAATCATGTAAAAACTGAACTCATGCCTGACTTTGATTTCAATGCTTTCAATCATGAGTATGATGAAAATGAAGAAAGAACAGAGACAAAAGAAATGATTGAGCCTATTGAAAAAGTGGCAGAAAAAACTGAAGAAGTTGTTCAACAAAACGAACCTTCCTTCATTGCTAATCAAGAAGATTTTAGCGACTTGGATGCTTGGAAACTGTAATTACCCTCTTTTTATATAGTATAAAGTCCTGCTCAATTTGGCAGGACTTTTTTTGTAGGATAAGACGATTATCTATTCTCTGAAGGCTTCTTCATAATTGCATAGATTTCAATTCCAAAGCCGATCATCATGATAATGGGTGCGAGAGTAATTCTTGTAAAAGAATAAACTTCGCTATAGTTAAATTTGTGTGGGTCTTCGCTTTTGCCTCCTGCCATCATAAATAGTGCAATGAGAATAAGAATGACACCACCAATCATCATTGAATAATTGCTTTTGTCGAAAAGGAAAACCTGATTGCCTCTGGGTGCTGTTGACTTTGTTTCTTTGGAAGTAGCAGTTGTATTTGTTGCCATAATATTTTGTTGATGCTTTTTAGTAAAGATCGTCCACATGCATTTTAAGATATTTTACTACTGAGCGATGTGTGCTTAAAGTAGAAATCATAATTCCAACGAGAATCATGCTTGTCATGAGTATTAGAAGTAACATCGGTTCGTGTAAAGCCTTAAGGGCCGGCATTTGGTTTTCTGCAAACGAGATAACTACCCATAAACCAATAACAGAAATCAGCCCGCTTAAAAAGCCATTTAGAATTGCACGTTTATCAAAAGGGCGTGTGATGAAACTCTGAGTTGCACCCACCATTTGCATGGTTTTGATGAGAAAGCGATTACTAAACATGGCAAGTCTTACCGTATTATCTATCAACACAACCACAATGAAAAAAAGCAAAAGCGATATGCCACCAAGAATGAACCCTATCTTCTTGAAATTACTGTTCATTTTGTCCACTACGCCTGTCGGGTAAGTTACTTCTCTAACAATATTGCTTTGCAATACAAACTGTTGAATCTTATCAAGGCTATCTTTATTCACATAATCCGAGTGAAGATTCATATTGATAGAAGCAAAAAGAGGATTGAAGTCAAGGAGTTGGTTGAAGTCTTCCCCCCATTCTTTTTTAAAGTTTTCGGCGGCTTGTTCTTTGGAAATGATCTCAACATGATGAACGAAAGATTGTTTTTCCAAAATAGCCAAAAGCCTTTCAGCCATTTCTGGTCGTGTATTATCATGAAGCACTACCTGCACTTCAATATCTTCTTTGAATGCACGAGTCAAGCCACGACCATTTATCAATAACCAACCTAAAGTTCCCAATAAGAACAACACGAGCGATACGCCGATGATGGCATAAACATAAGATGGTTTCGATTTTTTTCCGACAGACATAATTTACTTGACGCCCAAAAGTAAAAAAATAAAATTGCCTTAAGAGTTATGCCTTGTTAAAAAATTTGTCTTTCATTTTTCTCAACATTTCTTCCATAAAAAACCTTGGATTATCTTTAGCCGATTATTTAAACAAATGCAAGATTTACATTCTTTTTTCAACGTATCGGAATTTGAAGACCGATACGGAAACAGTTTTCAACAATTAACTTGGGGAGATTCTTTATTACAAAAACTAGATGGCAATAGCATAGCATCTTCAGATATTGTCATAATTGGCTGCGGGGAAATGCGTGGGGCAGAAGGCAATGATTTATACAGCAATGCGCCTGACGAAGTGATGAAACAATTGTTTCAAATGTTTAACTGGCATCCGGCAGTAAAGCTTGCTTATGCTGGCAATATTGCTCAAGGGTTGACCACAGACGATACAAGAGCTGCATTAAGAACTGTTTTATCGGAGTTACAAGAATCAGGGAAAACAGTGCTCATCATAGGTGGCAGTCATGACCTAACCATGCAACAATATGAAGCTTTCAAAAAGAAAGAACAAATTATAGATGTCACGGTTGCCGACATGCTAATTGACTTAGAAGAAACAGAAGAAATGACTGATCGTTCTTTCCTGATGGATATGCTGACCAAGGAACCTAACTATATCCGTAATTACAGTCATATTGGTTTTCAAAGCTATTACACACAGCCTAGAATGTTGGAAACCTTAGACAAACTTCGTTTCGACTTTTTTCGATTGGGTAAAGTTAGAGAGAACATGGAAGAGATAGAACCTGTACTACGCGGCAGCCATTTGTTTAGCTTTGATATCAATGCCATTAAACATTCCGATGCTCCGTCTAATATCAACGGCTCTCCTAATGGTTTTAGTGGTGATGAAGCTTGCCTTTTAGCACGTTTTGCAGGCATGAGCAACAACCTAACTTCTTTTGGCATTTACGGCTACAATCCTACCACCGACCAATATGATATTACTGCCAAACAAATAGCGCAGATGATTTGGTATTTTGTTGATGGTTTCCTAGTTCGCAAGAACGAAGCTTTATTGAAAGAGCGTGTAGAATTTATGGAGTATCATGTGAATGCCACTTCATTAGAAACTACTTTCTTGAAAAGCAAAAGAACCAATCGTTGGTGGATGCAGCTGCCTAATAATAGTTTTGTACCTTGTTCCTACAATGACTACTTAATTGCCAGCAAAAATGAATTGCCCGAGCGTTGGTTACGTGAACAAGAACGCTTGATGTAACCTTATTTATTTGAAACCGTGATTGACAATAAAAATAGCATTCAGAAAGAAGAGCGCGCAATTTTGGTTGGCGTAGTCTATAAGGAGCAAACAGAAACAATGGTGAATGAATACCTTGGGGAGTTGGCTTTTCTTGCGGAAACTGCTGGCGCTAAAACTGAAAAAACTTTTATTCAAAAACTGCCATACCCCGATAGCAAAACCTTTGTTGGAAAAGGAAAACTAGAAGAAATCCGCACTTATGTACAGGCAAAAAGCATAACGCTTGCCATTTTTGATGATGAACTCACAGGCTCGCAGATTGGTAATATATCAGATGGTTTGGGTATTAAAGTCATTGACAGAAGCGATTTGATTCTCGACATTTTTGCTCGTCGAGCCAAGACTGCACAAGCCAAAGTGCAGGTAGAATTGGCGCAATACCAATACATCCTTCCTCGATTGAAAGGCATGTGGAAACACTTGGAAAGACAAGGTGGCGGTATTGGTTCGCGCGGACCGGGCGAAACAGAAATTGAAACTGACCGCCGCATTGTAAAAGACAAAATCGGTCTTTTGCGCAAGCGTCTTTTAGAAATTGACAAACAAGCTACCACCCAACGCCAAGAACGTGGTGAATATATTCGTGTGGCGCTTGTGGGCTATACCAATGTGGGCAAAAGCACCCTCATGACTTTACTCAGCAAGAGCGAAGTATTTGCCGAAAACAAACTCTTTGCTACCCTCGACACCACTACTCGTAAGGTGGTGTATGAACAAACGCCTTTCTTGCTTAGCGATACCGTAGGTTTCATTCGCAAACTCCCACATCATCTCGTAGAGAGTTTTAAAAGCACGCTCGATGAAGTGCGCGAAGCCGATTGTTTACTTCATGTGGTAGACATTTCACACTCGAGTTATGAAGACCAAATGGGCACGGTGAATAAGACGTTGCAAGACATCAAAGCCTTTGACAAACCTACGATTGTGATTTTCAATAAAATGGATTTGTATCAAGAAAACACCTTTGATCCTTGGTTGCCAAGCGAGGTGAAAGAAGATATGCTCAAACAACTTCATCGCCGATGGGATAACCTCACCCATGGTCATTGTGTGTTCATTTCTGCAACTGAAAAGATGAACGTGGATGGGCTTCGCGACATCATTCTCAACAAAGTGAAAACACTTTACCAAGAGCGGTATCCTTACTTGACGCAGTTTTATTAGGTTGCCTCTTTGTTTATGTTTGATTATGTTTTCCCCCTTATCATAAATGATACTATCTCAAATCTCGTTATAGTCTTCTTGAAGAAATTCAATTTGCAGCTGGGTTGCTTTTTGATATTTATAGAGACAAAAAACAAGCTAAGGAAAATGATTGTAAAAGCAATCGGCTCTAATTAGTTCAATCATTATTAGCCTTTATTTCAAGAAAAATAAGCAGCCTTACCGTGCATCAAAGTCAACTAACACTTTAGGCGAGCGTGGGTGCGACTGACAAGTAAGGATATAGCCTTCTGCCACCTCATCTTTTTCAAGAGCATAGTTCACTTCCATATCCACTTTGCCTTCCATTATCTTAGCACGACAGGTGCAACATACGCCACCTTTACAAGCATAAGGAAGATTGGCGCCTAGTTTCATGGCAGCATCTAAGATGCTATCGCCGTTGTATGGCAGCGCGAATTCATATTCTTCTCCTTCAATGACTATGGTCACTTGACTGATTGCAGGCTCATCATTGCTGTGTTCTTTCACCCATGTTTCGTGGGTGGACTTTGGTTGTTCGGGCGAAGTGAAGAGTTCAATATGCAGTTTCTCTTCTGTAACATGAAGCGCAATTAATTGCTGACGAACGGTGAGAATCATAGCCTCAGGACCACAAATAAACACTTCATCAAGCTTGCTATAATCAATCCATGAGCTGCCGAAATTTGTTATTTTCTCTCCATCTATTCTTCCGTTGAGTAAAGGATTTTCATTGGCTTCACGACTCATTACATGAAACACCCTGAAACGCTCTGCATGCTTCGCCTGTAAGGCTTCTATTTCACTTCTAAAAATGATGTTTTCCCTATTCTTATTGCCAAAAACAAGGGTGAAACGACTTTCTTTTTCTTGCTCTAAAACAGTTTTGGCAATGCTCATGATTGGCGTAATGCCGCTGCCCACCGCCACCGCCATGTAGTGCTTATCTGTTTTTCCATTGCTGCGTGGAGAAAATTTTCCCATAGGGGGCATTACATCGAGTACATCTCCTGCTTTTAGTAAAGCGTTTGCAAAGCCAGAGAATTGCCCGCCTTCTACTTTTTTGATGGCAACGCGCAAATCATTTTCAGAAGGGCTTGTGCAAATAGAATAGGAACGACGTAATTCTTTTCCACCTATTTCCTTTTTAATAGTAAGGTATTGACCAGGCGTGAAGCGAAAGGTTTCTTTCCATTCAACAGGGACAATGAAGGAAACAGACACACAATCAGGTGTTTCTTGGCGAACTTCTTTTACTTTAAGAGAATAGAATTTAGGTGCAGACATAGAGAACAGTTCCAAATGAGGGCGCAAATTAAATAAAAAATCTTCGCGAATTATCCAAGTAAATCCTGAAGGGTTTCTGTTTTCAAAAAGCTAAACACTTTTTTGCCGTCAGGGGCATATTCGGGTTGGGTGCAGGCAAACAGTTCATCAATAAGTGCTTGTTGCTCTTCAGGTTGTTGCAATTGTGGTTTGTTCAGTGCAATGCGTTTGGCAACTTGTGCTGTGAGTTGTTCTTTTCTTTGTGCCACTGCGTTTTGCGATTCGTGTCGAAGATGTTCAATCACCTCGTCTAAAACATCTTTTTCTTCGCCTGCTTTTAATGAAGATGGCAGTCCACGCACCACAAATGTGCTTTGCCCGAAGGGCGCAATATCGAACCCAATTCTTGCTAAATCCTCGAGCACCGACTCTAGTAAGAGCGCATCTTGTGCCGACCATTCGTAGGTGGCGGGAAACAATAACTGCTGCGAAACAAATTGGCCCGTATCCCAGTTTTCAAGCAGGCGCTCCTGCCATATTCTTTCGTAGGCTCGGCGAATATGAACGACCATCAACCCTGATTTTACAGTGGTGACCAAAAAGTTGTTTTGCACCACAAGCATGTTTTGGTGTGTGGCTGTTTCAGTGGTTTTATGGAGCGAAATAGGTTCTGCGTTTGGGGTTGAAGGTGTTTGCGAAGCAAGCGGTTGTTGTGCTATTTGGTAGAGTTCTTTCCATTGCTTCAAGCCTTCTTTTTTATCAATGAAGTGGGCTTGATCTTTTCTTGAGAAGTTATTAAACAAATAGCCGGCTTCCACTTTTTCTTTTTCCCGATGAGAAATAGGCATTTCTACGGAAGGAAGTTTGGTGATTTCGGGGCTTAGGGTGAAGTCTAACGAGGGTGCTATGTTGAACCTTGCCAAAGCATGTCTTACTGCTGCATTAAGATAGGCATACATCATGCGGTCGTCTTCAAACTTTACTTCTTGCTTTGTAGGATGCACGTTCACATCTACCCGCGCAGGGTCGGTTTCGAGGAATAAAACATAGAAGGGGAAGGTTTCTTTTTCCATCAAGCCTTCATAAGCAGTAGCCACTGCATGATGCAAATAGGAGTTGCGAATGAAGCGGTCGTTGATGAAGAAAAACTGATTGCCACGGGTTTTGGTACTCGACTCGGGCTTGCCAATGAAACCGTGAATCTTTATCCAATCCGTTTCTTCTTGCACGGGCACTAGGTTTTTCTCCACAGAACCTGAAAGAAGGTTGACGATTCTTGTTTTAAGATTACCTGACTCGAGCCTGAACTGCTCCACTCCATTATGAAAAAGCCGAAAGGCAAGCGATGGATAGGCAAGCGCCACACGCGTAAACTCATCGAGGATATTGCGGAACTCAGTGTTGTTCGATTTTAAAAAATTGCGGCGAGCAGGCACATTGAAGAACAAGTTTTTCACCATAATGCTCGTGCCGATAGGGGTGGCGCAAGGTTCTTGAAGCACCACATCCGTGCCTTCAATACAAATTTTAGAGCCAATATCATTGCTTGCTTGCCGCGTTTTCAACTCCACTTGTGCCACGGCGGCAATAGAGGCAAGCGCCTCGCCGCGAAAGCCCATAGTGCGAATGCGGAAAAGGTCGTCAATGTTTTTTATTTTAGATGTGGCATGGCGTTCAAAACTCATGCGGGCATCGGTGGGGCTCATGCCTTTGCCATTGTCAATGACCTGGATGAGTTCTTTGCCAGCATCTTTTAAAATGAGTTGAATGTCGGTAGCTCCTGCGTCAATGGCATTCTCCAACAATTCTTTTACGGCAGAAGCAGGTCTTTGAATAACCTCGCCGGCAGCAATTTGGTTGGCAATATGATCTGAAAGCAGTTGGATGATGTCCGCCACGGAAAAGGGAGAATTTTGGGCGAAGGTACTAATCCGATTTGAGGGTATTAGGGGTAAAATTTACAAGGCTTTTCCATTGGATAAAAATTTCCCCCGCAGGAAATCTTAAACGGCCGCGGAGGAAATTCCAATTTCCTGCGGGGGAAATTTTAAAGGGTTGCTGTGTTGATTTTTTGGGGGTAGCGATGCTTGCGGAGGCGGCAAAGGTAAAAACTAAGAAAACCCCCGCAAAACATGATAAGAATCATAGTTCTGAATGACGACTATCATACTATGCTTATCAATCTTTTTAGACTTTTGTCCCTGTATTAAGTCTTTTGTTTTTAGGTTAATACAGTGCACATAGTGGGTCATAAACCGCAGAATCTTTTCAGGTTTTGCGGTTATTTTTTTGTGCCTGCCCTTCAACTTCTATATTTGTTTCATGAGCCACAAGCGTTTTTTACTGGTTTGCATGATGACCCTCTCTTTGACAATTTCGGCTCAAAGGAAGAAAAGTCATTTGCAGGTAACAGAAGGGGCTAGCACCCCTGCTGCTTCTTTTGTACCGGTAAAGGAGAAAAGCAACCTTATCAAGGCTGTAGAAATCAGGAAAGCGATGTGGGTGGATAGCATTTATCAGGCTTTGACGATGGAAGAACGCATTGGGCAACTGTTTATGGTGGCAGCCTATTCGGGCGGGAAAGACTATAATGAACCAAAGATTACCGAACTTATTCTCAATCACCAAGTTGGCGGTTTGATTTTCATGCAAGGAACGCCACAAAGCCAGGCAATGCTTACCAATCAATTTCAACTAGCGGCACAAGTTCCTCTGCTCCTAGCTATGGATGCAGAATGGGGTTTGGGCATGAGGCTGACGGGCGTAAAAGATTTTCCACGGGCAATGTTGCTTGGTGCCACGCGTGATTCTCAATTAGTGTATAAGACGGGCGCAGCCATTGCTAGTCAGTGTAAAAGAATGGGGGTGCATGTAGATTTTGGTCCGGTGGTGGATGTGAACAACAACCCCAACAACCCAATAATCAATGCACGGTCATTTGGCGAAGAAAAGCTGCAAGTGGCAAAATTGGGGTTGGCATACATGAATGGTTTGCAACAAAATGGAATTATGGCCTGTGGCAAACATTTTCCAGGTCATGGAGATACGGAAACCGATTCCCACCAAGATTTGCCGACCATCTCCAAGACCCTTCAACAGCTAGATACACTAGAATTTTATCCTTTTAAGTGCCTTGTGAGAGATGGGCTGAAGAGTGTGATGGTAGCCCACTTGAATGTTCCTGCATTGGACACCCAAGCAAGAATACCCACCACGCTTTCGTATAACACCATTACAGGTCTACTGAAAAATAAAATGAAGTTCAAAGGTTTGGTGTTTACCGATGCTTTAGATATGAAAGGCGTAGCCAAATATTATGAGCCCGGCGACCTTGAACTCAAAGCCTTTCTTGCAGGCAATGATGTGCTATTGTTCTCTCAAAATGTTCCCGTTTCTATTGGTAAAATCAAGGCAGCAATTGATTCAGGTTTGGTTTCCGAAACTGTATTAGAAATGAGTGTAAAGAAAATTCTTGCTGCCAAATATGATGCTGGCTTGAACCATTTTATACCTATTGACACCACCAATATCCTCAACGACCTCAACAAAGCTATTGAACCCATCCGTAGAGAAACTTCTTTGAAAGGCATAACCCTTGTTCGCGACCACAACCATTTACTCAATAAGCTGACTACTACAGATGCTAAAGTGAGCTATATTGGTGTGAACACTGCTCATACTACCCCTTTATTTGAAGCGCTTCGCGATGCAATACCCGAATTGCGTTTCGATTATTTGCCCAAAGGAAGTTCAGCGAAAGACCTAGAAAGAGTGAACGAAGGCATGCAATCGAATGATGTGAACATTGTGGCTGTTCATGGCATGAGCTTCTATCCTTATGGCGGCACCTATAGCCTCGACTCAACACAGATGAGCTTCTTGAAAAGCCTTGATTCAGCCAAGAATGTTTTCTACTTAATCATGGGCAATCCTTACCTGCTCAAATATTTTCAAGATGCAGGTTCGGTGATGGTGGCCTACGAAGATGATAGTATTGGTGAAACACTTGCTGCAAGTATGTTGCTGCGAGACAGAATGATTAAAGGCAAATTGCCTGTAACCCCATCTCCTTCTTTCCTCAATGTAGATGAGCCCGATACAGAACCCGAAGTATTGGCACAAGGAAAGAAAGCATACGTATTGCAACATGTCGACTTTAAAGAAGATGCCGGTGTAAAGAATACCAAATCTTTAACCGAGTTGAATGCATTTATTGAAAAGAACATTTTGGACGGTTCCTTCCCAGGATGTAGGATTTTGGCAGCAAAAGACGGTAAGATATTTTACGATGAATCCTTTGGCTATCTTGATTATTCCAAGAATATTCATGTTGATAAAAACACGTTGTACGATGTAGCGTCAATGACTAAAATACTCGCTACCAATTTGGCAGTGATGAAACTTTATGAGCAGAAAAAACTGGATTTAAATAAAACAGTGGGCGATTATTTGAGTTGGACTAAACAATCAGATAAAGCAGGCTTGAAAATTCGTGATTTGCTACTGCACCAAGCAGGCTTGAAAGCGTGGATTCCATTTTACAAAGAACTACTTGATGAAAAAGGAAACCCTAAACCAACTTATTTCAGCCCTACATCGAAAAAGAACTTTGAAGTACCTGTTGCTGCTAATCTGTTCTTGCGCAATGATTACCGTGATTCTATTTGGCAAAAAATATTAAGCAGTCCTTTGGAAACACCGGGAAAGTATGTTTATTCTGACCTTGACTTTTATTTTTTAGCAGCCATTTGCGAAGCTATATCAGGCAAACCTATCAACGATTATGTAGAAGAAACCTTTTATAAACCACTTCGATTGAAACGAATTACCTACAAACCATTAACTAAAAAATTTGACGAATCAGAAATAGCACCAACAGAAAAAGAAGTCATTTTTCGTAAGCAAACCATTCAAGGCTTTGTGCATGACCCTGGTGCTGCACTATTTGGTGGCATTGCAGGACATGCCGGCATATTTGCACAAGCAGAAGATGTGGCTGTTATCTTTCAAATGTTGTTGAATGGCGGTACTTACAAGGGAAAGAAGCTCTTCAACAAAGAAACCGTTGCTTATTTCATTGCATATCAAAGTGCTGAAAGTAGAAGAGGTTTAGGTTTTGATAAGCCATCTACCGACAAAAGCGATGGTGGTCCTGCGAGCAATCGTTGTAGTGGTTATACTTTTGGGCATCAGGGCTTTACAGGCACTTGCGGTTGGGCTGACCCTGCGACAGGAATTGTTTTTGTATTTTTATCTAATAGGGTGTATCCAACGGCAGACAACAACAACATCAATCGTTATAACATTAGAACGTTTGCGCAGGATAAAATATACGAAGCATTCAGTATTCCCCTCAATAAATCAAGAAGAGAATTGCATAGGCAACAGACAAGACAGCAATTACATCCTTAACTTTTAGTTTGCTAAAAACATTACTTGCTTCTCTTTTTTCCAAATCATTAAACTTATTTTTGCGCGCAAATTTTTTAGAGCATTGCTTCGTACAGTTAGAGATAGCATTCTGAGTTTTATTGACTTTTTCCATCGTCCTTTTGCAAAGATGATGGATAGGCAAACTTTTCGCTATTTAGCCTGTGGTGGCTCAAATACAATTCTTGATTTGCTGATTTACTACATCAGCTATCACTACCTTCTCAAAGAACAACCCTTACCTGTTTTCTCAATTAAAATTGCTCCGCACATTGCTGCATTTATGATGTCATTCAGTGTGAGTTTCCCAATGGGCTTTGCTTTATCTAAATACTTGGTTTTTCAAGAGTCTAATTTGCAAGGCAGAGTTCAACTCTTTCGATATGCTGTTTTGGTAATGATGTGCATTATTCTCAACTACATTTTTTTGAAATTGTTTGTGGAATGGTGTCATATCTACCCTACTCCTTCCAAGGCATTAACAACTGCTATTGTTGCCGTTTTCAGTTACGTTACCCAACGCAAGTTTACGTTCAAGACGAAACAAGAAGAATATTGACGACTTACAATTGTTAAGGCGTAAAGAAGTGAAGTCGTACAGTCACTTCTACTTAAATAAGTTCTCTCCTTTTTACATTAACCACATTCTCTCATTAAACAATGACCATCGAACAAATAAAAGTCTTAAAAGATCGCATAGACCATCTCAGACATTTCCTCAATTTTGATGAGCGACAAGCAAAGGTTGACAACGACCGTTCCTTGACGCTTTCGCCAGGATTTTGGGATGATAATGCTCGAGCTACTGGCATTTTGAAAGAGATCAACGTGAATCAGTTTTGGATTGACCTTTATAAAAAAGTGAATGATGCTATTGAAGATTTTATAGTACTGTTTGATTTTTGGAAGATGGGCGAAGCCGATGAAGAAGAGGTAAAACCTGCCTACGAACATGCACTAACAGAACTAGATGAATTGGAGTTTAAGTCAACGCTTAATGAGCCCGAAGATGAATTGCCTGCTATGATGGTTATTAATTCAGGGGCAGGAGGAACTGAAAGCCAAGATTGGGCAGAAATGTTGTTGCGCATGTATCGGATGTATGGCGACAAACAACGTTGGAAAGTGTCGGAAGTAGATGTGCAATATGGAGATGGCGCGGGCATTAAACAAGCTACTTTAGAGTTTGATGGTGCTTTTGCCTATGGATTGCTGAAGGCAGAAAGTGGCGTGCATCGATTGGTGCGTATTTCTCCATTCGATTCTAATGCTCGCCGACACACTTCTTTCGCATCCGTATTTGTTTATCCGTTGGTGGATAATTCTATTGAGATTGATGTGAACCCATCCGATTTGGAATGGGAATTCAGACGTTCGGGGGGAAGTGGTGGACAGAATGTAAATAAAGTAGAAACGGCAGTAAGGTTAAAACACACTCCTACAGGCATTATTGTAGATTGTCAGCAAGCACGCACGCAAGGTGAGAACCGAGAGAAGGCATTATCCATGTTGAAGAGCCAATTGTATGAATTGGAATTGCGCAAGCGCGAAGAACTGAAGAATGCTGCTAACGCCGACAAGAAAAAAATTGAGTGGGGTTCTCAAATTCGTTCTTATGTTTTTCATCCTTACAAGATGATTAAAGACCACCGCACCGATTATGAAGTGGGCAATGTAGGACCGGTGATGGATGGCGAGATTGATGGGTTTATTAAAGCCTATTTGATGATGAAGCAAGACTAAACAATTGATTCTGAAATAAGTAGTTGTCTAACAACAGGGATTCTCAATACTATTACTGAGCATCCAATTTACAATGTGAGCGTTTCTCAACCTACACATAACATCATTGTTTGTTTAAAAAGAACCCTATTTAGTCCGCGCCTCATTTTTTTACTCTAAAAAGAAAGCTTTTTATATCGCAGAGCTATCTTTCTACATCAAAAAGATTGCTTTTTAGAACAGCTTTTTTCTTTTTACTCCAAAAAGAGATCTTTTTGGAACATCGAGGAATCTTTTTACTGTAAAAAGAAATCTTTTCGGATCGCAGAGAAATCTTTCCAACCCCAAAAGATATCTTTTTGTAGTAACTGACATCTTTTTACGTTGACATGGTTTCTTTTTAGCGTAAAAAGATATCTTTTTACGCTAAAAAGAAGGGGGGTTATTGGAAAAAGAACTACATGTAGGTGTTTGACATCAATAATTCCCAAAACCCAACAACCTATTTATCTTAGCGGCATGTACACCCACGAGCAGGAAAAACAATATTACAATCAAGGCAAAGAATTGTTGCAAGCAGCAAAACCAAGTGTGGAAGATGTGGCTGCACTGCGCAACATTATCAACTATGCCGATTGGAAATATTATGTGCAAAGCGAACCTGTTTTTGCTGATGTGGAGTATGATGCTTTGTTTAACCTCCTTAAGCAATTAGAAAGTGAACACGCAGGGTTAATAACTGAAGATTCACCTACGCAACGCATAGCAAAGGGTTTGAGTGAGAAGTTGCAACCGGTGGCGCATTTGGTGCCTATGCTCAGCCTCGATAATACTTATAACGAAACTGATTTATTGGATTGGGCAAAGCGTTGTCAGGAATTTGTGGGTGATGCTGCAATTGAGTTTTGTGTAGAGCCAAAGTATGATGGCGCTAGTATTTCCTTGATTTATGAAGAAGGGAAAATAACACGCGGAGCCACCCGAGGTGATGGTGTGATTGGAGAAGAAATAACCAACAATGTTCGTCAGATAAAATCTATTCCACTCACAACTGCTTTTCATAGTGATAGCCTTCATCAAATAGAAATTAGAGGCGAAGTAGTGATTCATAAACAAGTGTTTGCTGACTTCAACGAGCAACGTGCCAAAGAAGGTTTAGCCCCACTTGCCAATCCACGCAATGCTGCATCAGGAACACTGCGCATTTTAGACCCCGAAGAAGTTAGAAAACGTAAACTATCGGCAATACTTTATCATGTAAGTTATAGTGTTCCGAACCTTGCTGCGACAACTCACTATGCATCCCTTCAGTATTTGGCACAGCTTGGATTTCCAACGCCCGTAAAAGAAATGAAATGCTTTAAGAGCATTGAAGAGGTAGTAGTATTTTGTCGGGAATTTGAAGGGCGTCGCGATGAACTTCCTTATGAAATTGATGGATTGGTTATTAAAGTCAATCAGTTTGAATTGCAAGAACAAATGGGCATGACCTCACATCATCCGCGTTGGGCAGTGGCTTATAAATTTAAGGCAAGGCAAGCTACAAGCAAGCTTAGAAAAGTGGAGTTTCAGGTGGGCAGAACAGGTTCTATAACGCCTGTTGCAAAAATTGACCCTGTGCCAATTGGTGGCGTTACGGTTTCGTCTATTTCTTTGTTTAATGAAGATGTGGTGCGTGAAAAAGATTTGAAAATTGGTGACACGGTTTTGGTGGAACGAGCAGGAGATGTGATTCCTTATATTGTAAAACCATTGAGTGAACTAAGAGATGGCACAGAAGAAACCATTGTTTTTCCGACTCATTGTCCTGATTGTGGTGAATTATTAGAAAAGCCACAAGAAGAAGCTGTATGGCGGTGCATCAATATTTCTTGTCCGTCGCAGGTCATAGAAAGGTTGATTCATTTTTGCAGCAAAGATGCCATGGACATCCGCGGCATGGGCGAATCGAACGTGAAAAAGTTTTTTGAACTTGGATATATCAAAGACATTCCAAGCCTTTATAAAATTGAATGGGAGCAAATAAAATCTCTAGGCGGCTTTGGAGAAAAGTCTATCACTAATTTGCAAATAGCTATTGACAACTCGAAGACACAGCCATTGAATCGGTTGGTATTTGGGTTAGGGATTCGTCATGTAGGCGAGACGATGGCAAAGACATTAGCGAATGCAGTAGTCCACTTCAAAGAATTATATGACTGGACGGAAGAGCAACTCATTGCATTAGAAGATGTAGGACCAAAGGTGGCCATGAGTGTACTCGACTTTTTTAAGCTGCATGAAAACAGACATATGCTTGAAGAACTAGAAAGCCTAGGGCTCAATATGGTTAATCAAAAAAGCAAGGACACGGCTTCGGGCATTTTCTCTGGTAAAACCTTTTTATTCACTGGCACTTTAAATCAGTTTAAACGCAGTGACGCAGAGGCTTTGGTAGAAGAAAAAGGCGGAAAAATAGTGAGTGGCGTTAGTAGCAAGCTAGATTATTTGATAGTGGGTGAAGATGCGGGCACAAAATTGGAGAAAGCAAAAAAGATTGGGACGATTAGTATCCTTTCTGAGAGTGAATTTTTGTCTTTAATTAACAAGGAATAGCAAATTGAATAAATTTTTTCATCCTTGAAAATCAAAAATGAGATTTTTGATTTTCAAGGATAGTTATTTAAATTTGCCGGGTGATTACAAGGAAACTACAAGCTGAAATATCAAGACTGATGAGGGATTCACCCGCAGTTGCCATACTTGGATCTAGGCAAGTTGGAAAAACTACCCTTGCAAAGCAAATTGGCGCTGCGCAAAAAAAACAAAGCATTTATCTTGACCTTGAAAACCCACTCGATGTAAGAAAACTTGCAGACCCCTTTACGTTTCTTAACGATAATAAAGACAAGTTGGTAATAATAGATGAAGTACAAACCATCCCTTCTCTTTATTCTGTTTTAAGAGCTGTAATTGATGCTGACAGAAAAAACGGAAGATTTATTTTATTGGGGAGTGCTTCGCCTGAATTGGTAAAAGGTGTTGCTGAATCGTTGGCAGGAAGAATTTATTATAGAGAATTATCGCCTGTCAATTTATTGGAGTTACCTGAAAACATTTCAAGAAACAAACATTGGCTTCGTGGAGGGTTTCCTTCTCCATTGCTTGCAAGGACAGACAATGCAGCTTTTGAATGGATGTCGTCTTTTGCTCGCAGTTACATTGAAAGAGACCTTAGTGCACTATTTGGCGTATCGCTTACCAGCAATCTACTCACAAGGCTTTTAAGCATGTTGGCACATATAAACGGAGGGGTTTGGAATGCAGAAATGATGGCGCGTTCTTTAGGTATTTCTGCGCCTACTGTCAATCGCTATGTTGATTTTTTAGAGGCTGCCTTTTTAGTGCATCGGCTGCAGCCATTTTACTACAACACAAAAAAAAGACTTGTCAAAGCACCTAAAGTTTACATTAGAGATAGTGGCTTGTTACATCATTTAAGTCATGTCCATTCTATGAATTCATTAAAAGGTCATCCAGTGGTAGGTTCTTCTTGGGAGGGTTATGTTGTTGAACAGATAAAGGAACAAAAGCCGGCAAATACGAGTTTGTTTTATTATCGAACGCAAGCCGGTGCAGAGTGCGATATAGTTTTGGTGAAGGCTAACCAACCCGTAGCATGTGTTGAAATAAAAATGAATAACGCACCCGTGATTTCAAAAGGGAATTTGCAAAGCTTTGCAGACATGCAAATCCAAAAGAATTTTATTGTTGTTCCTGATGTTGATGAATACAAAACTAAAGACGGTGTCATCATTTGTAATATCCATACATTTCTCACGAAATATTTGCCAAAACTTTAATGGCTCATACTTGAAAACTAAAATCTATTTTATGCCTTTCGATTAACTCTTTTTGAATTATTCGCCTACCTTTATTTCAAACACCCCCTCTATGCTGCAACAAATTCTACGGTATCTCTTCCTAAAAAAGAGAAACCCCAAAGACCCACGCAATATTGACCTATCACTTATGCACGGCATGAACAGGATTTCCTTGTTCGTTTTTTTAATTGGAATTATTGTGATGGTTTTTCGACTACTAAGAAATTAAAGCCCTAATTTCTTTTGCCGCGGTAGTAGATGCTGGCTTGTCGCCAAGCAAATGCCAAAGTAGTGCATAATCCTCTAAAACTTGTTTGCGATGATTTTGGTTGTGCAATAGTTTGTCAAGCTCTATTTTCAAATTCTTTTCGTTCAATTCATCTTGAATAAGTTCCGTAACAACAAGCTTCTTCATGATGAGATTTACCAAACAAATAAATTGAATTTTCACTAACTTTTTTGCCAACCAAAACGACACAGGATTGCCTTTATAACACACCACTTGTGGCGTACCAAACAATGCAGTTTCGAGCGTTGCCGTTCCACTTGTTACCAATGCTGCTGCTGATTGTCGGATGAGATTATAGGTTTGATTTTTAACCAACAAGACCTTTTTATCCCCTGCTAATTGTAGATACATCTCATCGGGTAATGAAGGCGCTTGCGCAATTACAAATTGATAGTCGGGGAAAAGCGTTACCATCTTCAACATTTCAGGAAGTTTGGTAAGAATTTCTTGCTTACGGCTTCCTGGCAATAATGCAATAATGGGCTTATTGGAGATAGACGTAATTGGCATTTCATTATTCTCTTTGCTGATCACTTCCACTAATGGATGACCAACATAAGTAGCTTCGAAATTCCACTTCTTATAAAAAGCTTCTTCAAACGGTAGAATAACGAGCATTTTATCAACATCTTGTTTGATACTTTTCACTCTACCTTCTTTCCATGCCCAAACTTGTGGCGAAATGTAATACACTACTTTAATGCCCTGTTCTTTCGCCCATTTAGCAATACGCATATTGAAGCCGGGATAATCAATTAACACCAAAACATCGGGCTTGAATTGCTGAATATCTTCCTTACAAAATTTGATGTTTTGGAAAATGGCTTTAAGGTTCATTAATACCTCAACAAAACCCATAAAAGCAAGTTCGCGGTAATGCTTGACAAGGGTTGCCCCTGCCGATTGCATTTTTTCACCACCCCAACAATGTATGACAGCACTATCATCTTCTTGATGCAATGCCTTAATTAAATTGCTGCCATGGAGGTCGCCGCTTGCTTCGCCGGCAATAATGTAATAGCGCATGTATATCTGCTGTAGAGGAAAATTTATCGGTACAATTCAAAACGCATCATGATTATGAGAACGGCATAAAGCATCGTTGCAATCAGCACCCCTTTGGCGGTATTATCAAGACGACGATTGGTGAAGTAAAAAAATGGAAGAAGATTAGAAATCAAAGCAAGACTAAATATTACAGACCCTACTTTAGATTGCTGGAATAGTACGTGCAAAAAATTTCCAAGCGGATCGTTATTGAACTTCACTACATAAATCACTAAAACGCCAAGGAAAGGAAAAATAATTCCCAAAAGCAAGCCAAGAATTGCGTTGTTTTTATTCATAACAAACAAGATGATGGTCAAAGATACAAATTGAGCAATGCAATTTGCTTTGTCAAACTCTTAAACTTGTACCTTTGACGCCGTTAAACCTTTTTAGTAATGAATTTTCCTTTGAAAAACCTTCCACAACGCACCCAAAAACCACGCACCAATGGCATTACTATGGTGATGGACAAAGGCTTGAGCGTAGAAGAAGTTAAGAACTTGATGTCGGTTGCCTCAGCACATGTAGATATTGTAAAGCTTGGATTTGGAACCTCTTGCGTAACGCAAAACCTTCGCGAGAAAATAGAATTGTACAAGCAACATAATGTGCCTGTATATTTTGGTGGCACTTTGTTCGAGGCTTTTTTAATTCGCAATCAATTTGATGATTACCTCGCTGTAATGAAAGATTATGGCATTAATTACGTAGAGGTTTCTGATGGATCTATCGTCATCCCACACACAGAAAAATGCGGCTATATTGAAAAACTTGCAAAGAACTTCACCGTGCTTTCTGAGGTTGGTTCTAAAGATGCAGCACACATTATTCCGCCATATAAATGGATTGAGCTCATGCGCGCAGAATTGGAAGCAGGTGCTACCTATGTGATTGCCGAAGCACGTGAGGCTGGCAACGTAGGCATCTATCGTGGTAGTGGTGAAGTGCGCGAAGGATTGGTTCAAGAAATTCTTACCCAAATTCCTTCTGAAAAAATTATTTGGGAAGCCCCACAAAAAGCACAACAAGTTTATTTCCTTGAATTACTTGGCGCCAATGTCAATCTTGGTAATATTTCTCCAGTAGAAATTATTCCATTAGAGTGTATGCGCTATGGATTACGCGGTGATACTTTTTATCTTTTCCTTGATAAAGAAAAACCAAAATTTACTGAAGCATAAATAGAAAAGCCGGATTCAATTTCCGGTTTTTTTCAAAGAAATTATTTCTGATTATGGAACGTGAATTTGGCATCATTGGACACCCGCTCACACACAGTTTTTCTCCTTCTTTTTTCAATAAAAAATTTGAAGAAGAAAACATTGATGCCATGTACACCGCTTTTGAAATTGAGCACATTTCACAGTTTCCTATACTTCTTCAACAACACCCTAATCTTTGCGGACTAAGCGTTACTATTCCCTACAAAAAAACAGTCATTCCACTTTTAGATGAACTGGATGATGCAGCAAAAAACATTGGTGCCGTCAATTGTATCGCCATCAACAATGGAAAACTAAAAGGATTCAATACCGATGTTTTTGGTTTTAGTGAAAGTTTACATCCCCTTCTGCAAACACAGCATAATCGTGCATTAATTCTTGGAACCGGTGGAAGTTCATTGGCGGTTCAATATGTGTTGAAACAATTTAATATTCCTTTTCAAATGGTGTCGAGAAATAAAGGAAATCTGGCGCTTTGCTATGAAGATTTGAACGAAGCAATCATTCATGCTCATACGCTCATTATCAATACCACACCATTGGGTATGTTTCCGAAAAAAAATGATTGTGCTCCGATTCCTTATGAAGCACTAACGCCTCATCATTTGCTTTTTGATTTGGTTTACAATCCTCAAGAAACACTGTTTTTACAAAAAGGAAAATCACAAGGAGCGACTATAAAAAACGGTTTAGCAATGTTGCATCTTCAAGCATTGAGAAGTTGGGAAATTTGGAATTCTTAAAGCATGTTATACAATTGGACAGCAATAAAAGGAATTAGATTCGAAGATTTAACCGATAGAAAAATCATCGAAGTTTCTGTTGACGAAAAGCGCATCGCTTTGTTGAAAAAAGACGAACATCTTTTTGCCTTTGCAGCCACTTGTCCTCATGCAGGCGCAAAATTTTGCACAGGTTGGCTTGATGTGCAAGGAAGAATTGTATGTCCGGAACATAAATACAGATTTGAACCTACCAACGGGAGAAATACGAGCGGTGAAGGCTATAAATTGCGCACCTATCCTCTAGAAATTCGAGAAGGGCTTATTTTTATCGGGCTTTAATAAAAGGAACATGCAACACCCCCCCTACTTAAAAAAAGGCAGTACGATTGGCATTACTTGTCCTGCAAGTTTTGTTTCCAACGAAAAAATATATCCCGCAATAGAACTCTTGCAAGAAAAAGGATTTAGAGTTAAAGTAGGAACGACTGTTGGAAATGAGTTTCACTATTTTTCAGGTGATGACAATACGCGTTTGAGTGACTTACAAAATATGCTTGATGATGAAAACCTTGATGCTATTTTGATGGGGCGTGGGGGTTATGGTATGAGTCGAATCATAGACAAACTTGACTTCAAAAAGTTTGAACAAAAACCAAAATGGATTTGTGGTTTTAGCGATATCACCGTATTACACAATCACCTTCATGCAAATTTAGGCATACCCTCTTTTCATAGTCCTATGTGCGGTGCTTTCAAAGCAGAAACAGAAAACACAGCTCCTGTCATTCAGTTTTTTCAAGCAATTTGTGGTGAAGAATTGACCTACCAAACTCTTACCAACCTACATAATAGATACGGGGAAACAGAAGGTATATTAACTGGTGGCAACCTTGCTATTCTTGCTCACCTTTCAGGCTCCTCTTCTGAAGTAAATATGGATGGGAAAATCCTTTTTATAGAAGATATCGGTGAGCATCTTTATCAAATTGATCGATTAATGATGAACCTTAAACGTGCAGGAAAACTAAACAAATTACAAGGCTTGATTGTTGGTAGTTTCACAGATATTGAAGATACGGAACGCCCATTCGGACAAACCGTTGAAGAAATAATTTTAAATAAAGTGCAGGAGTATGATTACCCTGTTTGCTTTCAACTTGCCTGTGGTCATCAAGAAGAAAATTACACGCTAACTCTTGGCATGAAACATACGTTGAAAGTGAATGAAGAAGGTGGTGTATTAACGCTAAAAAGAAATAACTAAGCAGTCAACGCTCCCCAAAGCATATCCTTCAACTTATCTAATTGAATATTGGCTAAGGAAGAAATAAACACATGAGGCACTTCTTTGGGTAGTTCCTCACTAATGGCTTTCTTCAGTTCCTCATCAAGCATTTCGCTTTTGCTGATGGCAAGAATGATTTTCTTGTCGAGCAATTCAGGATTGTACTGTTCGAGTTCGTTGAAAAGGATTTTAAATTCCTTAGCATGGTCAGCACTATCAGCAGGAATTAAAAACAATAGCACAGAATTGCGCTCAATATGTCTTAAAAAACGATGTCCTAAACCTTTTCCTTCAGCGGCCCCTTCAATAATTCCGGGAAGGTCAGCCATGCAAAATGATCTATTGTCGCGGTAAGGGACAATGCCTAATTGCGGTGTAATCGTAGTAAAAGCATAATCTGCAATCTTAGGTTTGGCTGCGCTTATCACCGATAACAAAGTTGATTTGCCCGCATTGGGGAAACCCACAAGACCTACATCAGCAAGTATTTTTAGCTCTAAGTATTTATAACCTTCAATACCGGGTTCTCCAGGTTGTGCATATTCAGGAACTTGATTGGTGGGCGTGGCAAAATTGCTATTGCCTAAGCCGCCACGTCCACCTTTCAACCATATAATTTCTTGTCCGTGTTCAAGGATTTCTGCTTCTACTTCGCCGGTGATTTCATCTTTGGCAACGGTGCCAAGCGGCACATCTATATAAATGTCCTTGCCGTCATGACCAGTACATTTATTCTTGCTGCCATTCTCGCCGTTTTCGGCATGAATGTGTTTTTGATAACGAAGATGAAGTAAGGTCCACATCTGTGTGTTACCACGAAGAATAACATGTCCGCCACGTCCACCATCGCCACCATCCGGACCTGCAGTGGGATTGAATTTGGTACGAGCAAAATGCGAGCAACCTACGCCCCCTTTTCCGGAGCGACAGAAGATTTTTATGTAATCAACAAAGTTTCCTTTTTCCACTAAGCGGGCGAGATGTGTTTTTCTATTTCCTTCTTCAAGATTGCAAAGGTTTCTTCAATGCTGCCATTGCCCGGAACGCGAACCAATTTTTGAAAGGAATGGTAATATCCGGCAACGGGTTCGGTCTTCGCAAAATATTCTTTGATGCGCTTGGCTATGACTTCTTCAGTATCGTCTGACCGACCTGAAGTAATGCCACGACTAACTAAACGACGCACCAATTCTTCTTCCGGAACTTCCAACGAAAGTACGGTATTGATGGCAGCATTCTTTTCTTTTAATAAATTGTCTAACGCCTCGGCTTGTGCAGTGGTGCGTGGAAAGCCATCGAAAATAAAACCTCTTGCATCTCTATTGCCATCAATCTTGCTGCCAATCATGCCAATCACAACTTCATCGGGCACTAGCAAACCATTGTCCATAAATTTCTTGGCTTCGAGCCCAAGCGTGGTTTGGCGGCTTACTTCATCGCGCAGTAAATCGCCCGTGGAGATATGATTGAGTTGATAGGTGGTGAGAATATTGGTTGACTGAGTACCCTTACCGCAACCGGGAGGGCCAAACAAAATAAGATTGAACATAAAATATTTTTAAAAACACGCAAAAATAAGACTCCAAGCCCATTTATGGGTAACGGAAATCATTTGTTGGCAATAAAAAGCACAAAAGTGCTTTTATGAAATGCTTAGTTGGAAAGAGCGTTTCCCTCGGCGCAATGAAGGACTTGATTTGGAAATTCAGTTGTCAGTTGATGGTTGTCAGTTGTCAGGTTTGATTGCTTCTTGGAATAACGGTTTTGATAGGGAGACTCACCTCACAGTTAGGGTTCTTGTTCCTATTCTTTTGTCGTCACCCTTCGGCACTTCGACTCCGCTCAGTGACC
>CAINUN010000088.1 GCA_903853805.1 uncultured Bacteroidota bacterium | reverse complement strand
TTTCTGAATCGCATAAACCTGTTTTACGGTTACGCTTTTTGATGTTTGATCCATCTTCAAGTAACATTTGATGGATGGGTTTCTCAAAAAGAATACAAAAATCATCCACAGAAACAAAAATCTCTGTAAGTTTGTAATCGAAAAGTGGTGCAGTCATTTGTTGTAATTATTTTATAGTCAACTACATATACATCAATAATTGTACCGCTTTGTTTGCTTTTGACAAAAATTCTTATCCCGAACTCAGGTTTGTACAATCATTCCTCTAAATTTACAGCAATAAAAACAATGACTGCTTCCATTCAAACATATTACCCATACGGCATGCTCATGCCAAAAAGGTATAAAGAATGGAATAGCGGAGGCTGTGTAACCACAGTTCAAAACGTATGGGTGACGCTTTCGAATGACTCACTGGCACTTGAATATGACCCAAATACTCCTAGGTGGTATGTAGTTAGTCTTGACAATAAAATATTTAATGCTGAATTTAGCAAAATAGATGAATATGGTCAGCCCTTGCCTGAAGGAGAAGACAGCACCATAACCATAACAGGCATGGTACTTACAGGTGATGGAGCTTGTGCCAGTATTACAAATGGTATTGAAGCAAGCACCACCTATTCTGCAAGACTAAACATTACAGACTTAAACAGAGAAGGCTCTGTAGAGGTAGATGTGGTGCAGATTGAAGATGGTGGTGCGGTAGAACGACTGCTTAGTAGTCAAACGGTTACAGGCACAGGACTAATGGATATTGACTTTACTACAGAAACAAATGATTCTGTAAGGGTAAAGATTGTGCTTTCAGAAGATATGGGAGATAGGGATACAGCCTATGTTTCTCTGAAGCTAGACAAATTCTCTCACCCTATTACGCTTACCCACTACTACCAAGCCTTACAGCCAAGGCTGGTTACTACTTGTGGAGAGGTGAAAGATTTGTATAGGTTTGGACACAATGGGCAAATGAAAACTAATGAGCTTGCGGGAATTGGAAATTGGTACACTGCTCTTTATTGGGAATATGGAACAAGAGAGGCTGGAAGGAAGAATAGAGACCCAAAACCAAGTGCAGGTGTTAGTCCTTATGCTGTGTTTGATGGTAACCCTATTTTGAAATCTGATATAAATGGAGACATTGCCATTTGGGATAATATTGCGGGTGCTGTGATTGGAGGAGTAGTTGATTACTCGTTTCAAGTAATGGAAAATGGAATGAAAAATCATAGAACATTCACTCTTGATTTTAATGATTTTAAAAATGTAAATTGGAAACAAGTAGGAGTATCAACTATTGCAGGCGGATTGTCATCAGGAGCATCATCTATGACGCTTTTGAGAAGTGGTTATAAAACAGCAATAACAACTTTAGCAAAGAATGAAGTTCGAAATGTGGTTGTAAATAGCTCAGCTTCAGCAGTTAATCAATTTAATAGGAATATAAATGAAGATAATCAAACTTTTGATCAGGCATTGCATAATATAGACGCATCAGAAGCAATTACAGATGGAGTTTTTGCTGCTGCTGGAGCACATTTACCAAATGTTATATCAACCAAAAGACTAGAAAATGAAGCAAAACGAATGAATAATATTGCAAATAGTGGTCGGACAAGAGAATCACAAACCGCAAGAGCTGTTACTGCGGAAAGAAAACTTTTTAAATCAGGAAAAGCAAATGAATTAATACGAAGTACAGAAAGTACCGCCGTCACAAATGCGAAAAATACAGAATTCAGTTCTGAAAATATTGACATTAAGCGTTCATATCAACCCGCAGCAGATAATACTGGACATGCACCAATTTATCAAAATAAACCATAATAAATATGTGGATAAGAATAGCAGGGATATTACTTATTATTGGTTCTATTTTTGGGTTTTGGACAAAATATACTGAAGACTTTCAAACATTTAAACATGGCAAAATAATTAAGGCATTTGTATCTCAACAACCTGACAATTGTAAATACAAAAATTATAAGATTCGATTTAGATATAAAAACAATACATTTTATAGAGGTGTATCAACTATTAAATGCGAAATATTGAGGCTAGGTGATACAGTTTTGTTTAAACATATTGATGGAAAATCAGACGACTTCCAATTATTTGATAATAGTGTATCGTCTTATTATAGTGAATTTATTGCGTGTGTGTTTTTATTTATATTTGGTATTGTATGTTTAGTTACCAAAAAGCCTCAATAAATAATAGGAACATTCTCAGTTAATTGTAGCTTGTCATTACAGTTAGGCGTTAGGCTGTGCCTACCTCTATATTTCAAAAATAGAACCTAAATTTACAATCAATCCTAGTCCTTGCAAACCACCTCCAACATACCATTAATATCCCCTCCATACGGTATGCTCATGCCAAAAAGGTATAAAGAATGGAGTGGTAGCAACTGTGTTACCACCGTACAAAACGTATGGGTGACGCTTTCGAATGACTCACTGGCACTTGAATATGACCCCAATCCTCCTAAGTGGTATGTAGTTAGTCTTGACAATAAAATATTTAATGCAGAATTCAGCAAAATAGATGAATATCGCCAACCGTTACCTGAAGGAGAAGACAGCACCATAACCATACTTAAAATGCTGTATGCAGGAGATGGAGCATGTGCCAGTATTACAAATGGTATTGAAGCAAGTACCACCTATTCTGCAAGACTAAACATTACAGACTTAAACAGAGAAGGCTCTGTAGAGGTAGATGTGGTGCAGATTGAAGATGGTGGTGCGGTAGAACGACTGCTTAGTAGTCAAACGG
>CAINUN010000087.1 GCA_903853805.1 uncultured Bacteroidota bacterium | reverse complement strand
TTTCAGTTTCCTTTTAGATAACGCTATAGCGGAAAAACTCAATTGTTGTCTGTTCTTTTGCATCCATCAAAGTTACAAAATATTATCTAAACTATTGACTGCCAATTTGTTATGACACTTTTACCTCGCAACGGTCTCAGACTGTAATTTACAATAAAAACTAACTTAGCTACAAAATACATTTTTATGAACTTGGATTTTATTGCTGATTTAAGAGCATAAACTAGTGTCCCTACTGTTACAGCAGACAGAATATTTTTTGTTACATGCCATTCAGCTATTTACGATGAAGGTGGTGGAACATTTATGTGGGTTCCTATATCAGTTTCTTCATTATTACCAGATAATGATGGAACGATAATAAGAACTAGTAATAGTAGTAATCCACTTTATAATCAAGGTTATTTTCTTAGGCAATTTTCGGGTCCCATCAATGTAAAATGGTTTGGTGCAAAAGGAGATGGTACGACAGATGATACAGCTACAGTACAAGCAGCCATCAACGCAGCAGTAAAAGGTACTGTTTATTTTCCAACGGGTACTTATATAGGTAACTTTGCTGCTAAACATTGCAATATTATTGGAGATGGATATGATTCCATTTTGTTTAGAAAAATCCCCACTTGCGCGAGTTTGAGGCGTAGCTTTTGTGTGCTGGCAACTCGTGTCTTTGCCTACTCCTTCACCACTTTCACTATCTCTACTGCCCCATCATCACTACAATACTTTAGCAAATAAACGCCCTTGGCAAGCGTGCTTAAATCAATTTGTGATGTGTGATTGATTACAGATGATTGAAGGATAACACGACCTGTAATATCTGTAAGCACAAGGCTACCCGTTTGTTGGGATTGGAGGTAGAGGGTGTTGGTGGCGGGATTGGGATAGACGAGGAATTGATTTTGGGTAGAAATATCAGTAATACCATCTACTACAGCAAGATTAGAAGTATCAGGGATATTGCAAGGACTATTGACAGTGATGAGGGCTTTTATGCTATCCTTGCCTACTTGTTTGGTATAGGTAGTTGTGTTTGTTGTTGTACTTGCAAAAAGACTACCATGATTATACCAATCTATAGTATAAGGATAACCGCCTATAGCCCCAATATTGGCATTTACTGTTACCTGTTGGCCAGCAGGAACATTTGAAGGGGAGCTAGTTATAAATATTGTTGGTTGAATAACAGGCAAAACTGTTACATTAATCGTATCAGAAGTAAAGGAAGGACAACCGTTTGCAACAATAACTAAGCTGTAATTTCCTGCTTGAGATACATTGAGTGTATTTTGATTGTTTGAAAGTACGGTAGTATCTTTTACCCAATAATAATTGGTGTTAGTGGTTGGTGATGTGCTTAGTATGATGGAGCTACCAAGACAAACAGTGGTATCATTCCCTTCAATTGTTGGTGTGGGAACTGAACACTCTGAAAACTTAATTAACACCCCATCATTATCTCCACCATTTGATGGCTGAAAAGAGCCTATTGTTGATATATTATTGACAGAGTTAGAAAACCCACCTATATACACATCATTATTACTGTTTTTTGAAATTGACAATAAGCCCTCGCTGTTACCATTACTTCCATAATAAGTACCCCATTTTTTTACTCCAAATGGTGTAATCTCTGCAATAAATGCATCAAGATTACCACTGTAAAATTGTTGGTAAGAACCAACATAACCTATGCCAGTTGTTGAGGTTGTTTCTCCACAAATTAGTAGATTACCACTTGAAGAGAACCTACTTCCATAAATTCCACCAGGATAAGAGTTAACCCAATGATTATTGCCAATTGTATCAAATTTTGCAATGAAACCTAATTGGCCTTGCCGCCCCATAATATAAAATAAACCAGAGTCATTTGACAAACATGTTTGGGCTGTTTCATCAACCCCACTCCAACCATAATAAGTGCCCCAGATTCGGTTCCCAGAAGTATCAAATTTTACAAAATAAGCATCCATTGCATAATTGCTCCCAAGTCCACTAAATGTTGATTGAAAGGCATTAGATGTAGCTATTCCATTTGAAGAGCGGGTACCTCCAAAAAGATATAGTTTCTTATCAATACCCCAAATCATATTGCCATATCCTTCCACGTCATTGCCTCCATAATAAGTACTCCATATTCTATTAAAAGAACTATCGAATTTTGAAAGAAAAACATCGCCTGAACCTCCCAAAACCGTTTGGTATGCACCTGCAGTTGCAATAGCATTTGTAGAAGTAGAAGTTCCTGAAATGTAGCAGTTATTCAAGCTGTCGAAAACAATATCGTGAATTACATCACCACCATTACCACCATAATAAGTAGCATATTGTCTAATACCGTTTGTTGTAAACTTAATCCAAAAAGCATCCATAACACCGCCTCCTAAAAAAGATTGGTAACATGATGATGTTACAGGTAAATCGAGAGACGCAGTAGTGCCAAATAAAAAAACATGATTATTATTATCCAAAGAGCATTTACCATAATCTTCAACATTTGAACCGCCATAATAGGTTGCCCATAATCTGTTCCCTCCACTATCAAATTTACTTACAAAACAATCTCTTGTTCCTAATAATGAAGTTTGAAAAGCACCTATGGTTGCAATGTTGTTTGTAGATTCTGTAACACCGCTAATAAAAACATATCCGTTATTATCGACACAATTTCCCCGAATTAAATCGCTACCATTACCTCCAAAATAAGAGCCCCATATTCTTACAAGCGGGTCAATAATCAAAGGTTTTGAAGGGTCGTAATTACCTAATTCATAAGATAGAATATTATCCTTTACAAGCCATTTTGCTGCTACCTGAATATTACCCTGATAAGCTATTGGTTTTTCTTCCTGAATATCGCCCAAGGGAGTTTTTAAGGTGATTGAACCATCCTTGTTTTGAATGATTCCTAAAACACCATTGACTTTAAATGAAATAACTGAAGCATCTGCAAAGGGCTGAATAACGTAATCATATTCCAAATTACCTTCCTTGAAATAGTATTTTAAATCAATACCCTTGTATATCTCTTTATAAGAAACAGTTGCAAAACTCTTTACATTCAGAATACCATTTGGGTTATTGGCCAAATAGAAATGGGTATTACCATTCACAGCTTCATCGCTAGATAATACTGCCTTTTTGTTGATGCCTACAAAATCAATATCCAATCTTTGAATAGTGATGTAATCTTTATTTAAAGGTTGATAAAGTTGGTAACTAATACCTTGTTCTTTTAAGAAATAAGCCATTCCTTTCGATTGTCCGTAATAGAATATATCGTTTCGCTGATGTTGGTATTGGTCGGTTAATTGTCCTTTGTTTTCAAGGAAGGCAAAAGCGGAATTTATCTTTTCTTGAGCTATTACTGGAAAGCACAAAACTGTAAACATTATGGATAAGAAAGGACGCATGGCTTTATTGGTTTTATCAAATTTAAGGTGTTTGTGAAAGAAAAAGTTTATTCAGCAAAAAATAATTACTATTGTTCAACAAAATCTTTTCAATATGCTTGTAAGTGCTTTAGCTACGCTTTCACCTACTCCTGATACAGTTGTAATTAATGGTTATTATAGTGATGGTGACGGTGGTGGTGGAACCTTTTTTTATCGAAGTACTCCTTTGCCTCCTGATGATGGGATTGTTTTCCAATCAACATCTTATGGAGGAAGTTGGATTCGTCTTTACTCTGGACCCATAAATGTTCGTTGGTTTGGTGCAAAAGGAGATGGAACAACAAATGATACTCCAAAAATGCAACTTGCCATCACTGCCGCAGGTAACGGCACCATTTATTTTCCAGCGGGGACTTACAGAGGAAATTTTGTGGCAGAGCATTGCAATATTTTGGGAGATGGTGTTACAACTAAAATACAATCTTTTTCTTCAAGTATTCCAGTCTTGAAATTGGGATATGACACAAGTTCTGAAATGACTTTTGCTAAGGTTTCTTCTTTAGTGATAGATGGGTATGATATTACTCTCAATTATGGTAATGGTGTTGAATTTGATGCCGTATTAGGAGGCGAACATGCAGGCAAGTGGTATTTTGAGGATGTTAAGTTTATGAACTGCTTAAAAGCGGTGTATAAGCCCAAAGGGAATATTATTAATTCTATTGTCAATTGCCATTTCTCCAGTAACGAGTTTGGTTTTTACGCCGAGCATAGTGCATCTCCATACATGCATTCAGGTTGTGACAGGATTGTAGGCGGGCATATGGACGGTTGTACCAAAGCAGCCATCTATGTCAAATCAGAAGGGCAATATGGCCAACTTATTTTGGACGGGATAACTATTGAAGGTAATCAGGGTTTTGGCATTTTTATTCATCTTACAGGCTATGCTGCCATGACATTTACTGGCATTGAATTGAGAAATATTTGGATGGAGCAAAATGCAATGTATAGTAGTGTAACAATAGACACTGTCACTTATACACCTCGTGATTTGCGCTTCGAAAATGTAAGGT
>CAINUN010000086.1 GCA_903853805.1 uncultured Bacteroidota bacterium | reverse complement strand
GTTAATAATACCTGTTGTTGGATTAGGGTACATCTGAAGCGCCTTACTTTGTTCTATTGTATTATTTCCTGTTCCGCTACTGTAGTTGCAGTTTTCACTGAAAGATGCTGTAGAATCTACATTATTAAACCAATTAGCAATGCTCCATCCAACAGTGTCTACCTCTATACAGGTTAAGTTTGGATTACTTACCGCATAAAAAAATGCCATTTTGTGGTTGTTGCCATTTTTTACATTTAAACTAACTAATTGATTAGCATAACACGTAAATGTCGAAAGAGCAGTACAAGCAGATACATTTAAATTGGTTAATTGATTATATTCACAAACCAAATAAGTAAGTTTAGTACAACCCAATACATTTAAATTAGTTAATTGATTGTTTTTACACATCAAATTAGCAAGTGCAGTGCAACCCGATAAGTTTAAACTTGTTAATTGATTATCAGAACAATTCAAGTAAGTAAGTGAGGGACAACCTGATGCATTTAAATTACTTAATTGATTATTTGAACAATCCAAAGTAGTAAGTGAAGAACAGCCAGATATCTTTAAATCTGTTAAGCTAGTTAAATTACTATAAAAGCTCAAAGAGTTAAGTGCTGTACATCCCGATACATTTACATCTGTTAAGAAACCAAAATTAATTAAGTTATTCAAAGAGGTAAGTGCAATACAACCCGATACATTTAATATACTTAAATGTTGACTAAAAAAATTAAAAACAGTAAGTGCTGTACAACCCGATACATTTATACTGGTTAATTGACTGCCACTGCAATTCAGCGCAATAAGAGCGGTACATCCCGATAAGTTTAAACTTGTAAAAAGATTATTAGAGCAATTCAAAGTAGTAAGCGCTGTACAACCCGATACCATTAAATTGGTAAAAAGATTATTGGAGCAATTCAAAGTAGTAAGTGCTGTACAACCCGTTAACGTTAACATTGATAAATGATTGTTATTACAAAACAAATAACTGAGAGCAGTACAACCAGTCATATCTAAATTGGTTAACTGATTACCGCTACAATTCAAAGTAGTAAGTGCAGAACAACCCAATATAGTTAAACTAGTTAAAGATGTACCACTACAATTTAAGGTAGTAAGTGCAGCGAAACCCGATACATTTAAACTGGATAATTGATTAGCATAACAATCCAAATTAATAAGCGCAATACAAGACGATACATTTAAAATGGTAAATGAATTCCACGAACAATCCAATGTTGTAAGTGCTGTAAACGCTCCAATACCAGTTAAATCATTAATTCCTAAATTTGAAACATTTATACCTCCATTGAAAGATACTGCTTCGGATACTTGTATAGCTGTATCCATATTCGTATTGATACTTGCGTTATTTAATAATGCCGCTTTAAAAATGGAATCAGGAATGTATACATTTTGCGCTTGCGCACTTAAATGATTAGCAAGGATTGCAATTGCTATTAATAGTACCGTTTTTATTTTCATGAGGTTTGTTTTGGAATTTTGATAAGTTTAATTAGTTGTTTTTAAGCTCTCGTTGATTTTTTTTACGTTTATTTATTCTTTTACTACTTTAAATGTTTGTTTCCTATTGTCGCCAATGCTAAACAAATAAAGGCCTGCCGATAAATGAACCAAATCAACCGTTGTATGTTCTGAATTTATTTTTCCTTTAAGTACTACTTTACCAGTGAAGTCATAAGCAATGTAATTGGAACCTATTAACTGAGCTGGAGCTTGTATATTTATTTTGTTTGGAGTTGGGTTAGGAAATAAACTGACTAACAATTCGCTTTCGAATTCAGCTATGCCACTAAATAAATCACCGCTTGGCCAATTTGTTATAAGTGGCGGATATAAGTATAATATATTATCAATTTCATTATCTAAACCGCTTATATTGGCATCCGTATTTACCAATAAAGCACCATTAATTTCATCACCTCTTCTTACAATTTCTGACCGACAAGTGCCAGGTAAATAACCCTGGTGATACCAATTATTATCGGTTGGATTTAGGTACCAACCTAATCCATAATAAGCATATGCATTGGAGGGCGCTGTCATAGTTGCAATTGTATTCGGTTTAAGAATATCTGGTTTAGAAGGAAAGCCATCTACGGCTAATAGTAATTTGCATAAGTCTTTTGCCGATGCAACCCAACCACCGCAACCATTCATGCTTTCCATATTATAGGTGCCATAAGCATAAGGAAGCATTGTTACCCCATCGTAAATAGAAACATTTTGGGTGTTATAGTTATTATAATAATTAACCTCCATGGGTAACTGATTGGACAATAATGTAGCCCCAACCTGAATATCGGTAATACCAATTGGTATTAAAATGGTGTCACGAATATATTTTTCATATCCCTGCCCTGTTACTCTTTCTATAACTTGTCCTATAATGGAGTACCCAACATTAGAATAAGCAGAAACGGTTCCGGGTGCATTGTCAAGCATAAAATGATTGAGCATATATTCAATTGTTGATTGATCGGTGCCCGGAGGGGTAACCCCCATAGCCATTGCCATGTTATATACCCCTATGATTGGGGCCGCAAATGCAGGAAAGAATGGATCTCCAGAAATATACCTATTCCAACCTCCAGTATGCTCAAGTAGGTTTCGAAGTGTGATATTGTAAACACGTGAATCAATAGCGTTTTGATATTTAACATCGTTAAGTATTCCGATTGTTCCAAAAATTTTATCGTTCAAATGCAACTTGCCTTGTTCTATTAAATGCATTACTGCAATTGAAGTGATAGGCTTAGAAACGCTTGCTAATCTAAATCGATGGTTAGGCTGTACAAGACTGCCAGTGCTTGTATTAGCATAACCAAAGCCACGATTATACACTAAACGCCCGTGATAGGTAAGTGCTAATTGAGCTCCTTTTACATTGTAATTGTTGAGCAGGTTTGTCATCGCCTGATCAAAAATTGCAAGCTCGGGAACATAAACGCCCGTTTGAGCTTTAGTACTCTGTTTAAACATAAATAACAAGACAAATGCAATGGCTGTGATGAGTGTTTTTTTTCTTTTCATGATGTTTGTTTTTTAGATAAATAGTTGAGTTTTTAGCAAATATTATTTGTTATTCTATAATAATTTTTTGTGTGTAGTTATTCGTTTCGTTATTAACTTTAG
The DNA here is from genome assembly GCA_903853805.1 of uncultured Bacteroidota bacterium. Classification (GTDB taxonomy): domain Bacteria; phylum Bacteroidota; class Bacteroidia; order Chitinophagales; family Chitinophagaceae; genus JAFIGV01. Next base: position 8,983 of record CAINUN010000086.1, on the reverse strand, counting down.
CAAAATAAAGCCCTTTTGGATAATTAGATAGGTCAATGTCTACTGTAGTTGGTTGCCCCTTAAAAAATGTAGAATATATTTCCTGCCCTAATAAATTAGAGATTGTAACTTTACAATTTACCTGTTTAAGCCCTTCAAACTTAACCGTAAACTTTCCGTTGGATGGATTGGGATAAACAGTAAATAAGGATGGATTTTGGGAAATATTATTTACAGAATTTGCCAGGGAGCAATTGTATGTTGAATCAAATAAATCAATTGCAGGCCAACTTGTTATAAGTGGCACAATAGATCTAACTAGATTGTTGAGAGCATTATACTGAGCAGTGTATAAATCTGGTCTAGAATTTACTAAAAGAGCATAGTTTATTTGATCATTCCTACGGCATTGATACGTCATCGTGCCATGCAACAAACCAGTATGGTACCAATTGTTATCTACAGTATTAATCCACCACCCAAGCGCATAAGGACTTCCATATACATAAAGACTAGTAGGTTGAACCATGGTATTAATGGTTGCTGGTAAAAGCATGTCTGGTCTTGTGCTAAATTTATCCACAGCACACAACAATTTGCATAAATCTTGAGCCGAGGCAACCCATCCACCAGAAGCTGCAATAACTTCCATATGGCAGTCAGAACCACTATATTGCATTGGCACCAATATATTATTATTAAAAACTGAAGGAACAAGGGGTGCACCCTGATAATCATAATAATTAACCTCATTAGGATACTTATTAATTAAAAGACTTTTGGCACTATGCATATCCGTGATACCTAAGGGAGCCAATATGGTATCTCGTACATACGTCTCATAATCCTGCTTGGTTATTTTTTCAATTATTTCTCCAAGTATATTAAAACCCAAATTAGAGTATTTAGCACTTGTTCCTGGAGCAAAATCAAGCATTTGTTGGCTGAGAACATATTTAATTATTGTTTTAGTATTGGCAGGAGGAGGAACACCCATAGCTATAGCAATGGCATATGAATTATGGTCGGGTTCACCTGAACTATCTCTATCCCAGCCACCCTGATGAGAAAGTAAATGCTTCACTGTAATACCATAAACCAAAGTGTCCAATACAGTTTGATAAATTGAATCATTTAATATTCCATTTGCACCAAAAACAGTATCATTTAAACCTATTCTACCTTGCTCGTAAAGATGCATGATAGTAATAGCTGTAATTTGCTTTGACAAGCTTGCTATTCTAAAAATAGAATTAGGACACACAACGGTATTGGTTGATGAATCTGCAAGTCCAAACCCTCGGCTGTAAACTAAACGGCCTTTATAAGTAATGGCTAATTGTCCTCCGGGAATAGCATAGTTATTCAAAAGATTATTCATGGCAACATCGAAGTTGACAAGTGAAGGAGAATAATAACCCGTTTGGGCTTTAACACTTTGAGTAAATGTGAACAATAAAGAGATAATGATTGCTGTGTTAAGTAATTTTTTTACTTTCATGGTTTTAAATTTTAAGATTAATAAACCATACTTGTCGTATTAGCTCTGTCTAATGTCGTATTAGCTCTGTCTAATTGACAAAATTATTGCGATTGAAGAATTAAAAATTGTAAAAATCGAAAGCGAGTTAACTATTTACAATATTTAAGCGAAAGGCCTATTAAATCTTCATAATATCAGATAGGGTGTGATCACTATTTAGTTAAATTTCCGAAATTATCATAACGCCAATGATGAAAATCGGAAAAATCGGAATAGAGTTGACTGTTTAAATAATACTGTTTAGGAGAAATACCTATTGAATCTTTAAAATCCTTACAGAAATGAGCTTGGTCGAAATACTCTAAATGATAGGCCAATTTAGTGAGTGATTCTTCACAAGTTAATTGATAGTCCAAGGCCTTTTTTATACGATGTATCTTGATTAAGTCTTTGGGTGAAATCCCAACATGTTTATTAAAAAGATTTCGTAAAGTGGTGGGTGTAACATTTAAGATTGAACTTATCTCACCAACCTTATACATATTTTCATTTGTAATTAAATGGTGGGCTACTAAAACCCTTTTATCCAATTCCTCAAGAAGAATATTATCTTTCAAAAAATCTTCAATTTTATCCATTAAAGCTTCATCATTATTGCATTGGCTTAAATTTTCATACAGTTTGTTTACTTTATCTTTTTTAAACAAATCCACCAAATCAGTTCCATTTGTTTTATTAACTGAATGCAAAGAATCTTTTAAAAATAATTGAAGATAATGTGGATAGAATCCAATTGAAATTTCACGGTAATTTGGGCTCATTTTAAGCAATTGAACTTTATTAATTAATCCATAAAGATGGACGTTCGATTGTTTCTGCCATCCATCTTCTGTTTTTATATGGCATTCACCTTCTAAAATAACCGTAATTCCTAATTCTCCATTGGGAACACAACAGTAAATAAATTCCTTGTCTCCACAAGACAAATCATAAACATCGGTCAAGAATTTAATTGAGAGTTGATGTTTTCTATGATTAATTAATCGAAATTTCATATTCGTTTCACTTATAATTAGTTAGTAAAATTATAATAAATAACTAATTGTCTATCAAATATATGTATTAAAAAACATAAGCTACTATTGTTTCTAACAATTAAGTACATTCTAAAGTTTTTTTTATTTGTCAATTCTTTTCAATTCTAAATCTTGAAAGTCAAAACTAAAGTCAATATTTGGAGAAATACCTTTCATTTTAATAGACATTGCCTTTCCTGTCTCGTCCAATGAAAACATTGCCAGTGCATCACAATTCATTGCTTGGTATTCCCATTTTATGGCAAAGGTGTTTTCTTGAAAAAAAGCCATCGGTCCATTTAATTTTGGCGAACGATAACATCTAATCCATAATTGCTTATTTTTTTCAAACACTTCCACTTTCCCAAACCATTTATCTGCATAAATACCTATAAAGTTTTCTTTTTTTACCTTATCGTTTTTTGCTAATTCAACTTTTTCCCAGGTTTTATTTGTGACACTATCCTCTTCTTTTTTATCATCATTTCTCCACGCTACCATTTTATCTATCCAAGCATAATCGTCTAACCCTAAATAACTGTCAGCAATAGTATTTGTAACGGAAGAAAAAAGTCCATCTCCGCCATTTTCAGTATTAGTTAAAATAACGATACCTAAATTTAAATCAGGATACATTGTGACGATTGAAAGCATTCCAGGGACATCTCCAGTATGCGAAACTTTAAATTTTCCTTTTGAATCTGTTAATACCCAACCTAATCCATAGCCTTTAAAATGAGAATTATATCTAGGATTTTGATTCGTTTCTAATACGGTATGTATCCGCCACATTTCATAATGGTTTTTTAATGAGAACAAAGGCGTTTTTAAATCAGTTCCATACATTCCTTTGTTAAGATGAACAATCATCCATTTGGACATATCTGATACATTAGAGAATATGCCGCCTGCAGCATCCGCCATTCCAATATCATACCTGTCAATTGTTTTTATTGTGCCCGATTCAGATGAATGTGGCGTTGCCAGATTGCTTTTATCTTTCTGTAAATAACCAACAAACGTATTGTTCATTTGTAAGGGTTCGATAATTTGCTTTTGCACAAACAATTCATAACTCATGCCACTAGCTCTTGCAATTACTTCCCCCGCCACCATGTATAATAAATTATCATAATCAAACTGTGTTCGAAAGGCGGATACAGGTTTAAAATATTGAAAGCTGGTTACTACATCTTTAATCGTAAAATCTGTACCATCGGGAAAAAACATCAAATCGCCAGCACCCAGTGCAAGGCCGCTGCGATGGGTTAATAAATCTTGGATATTAAAATTCTGTGTAACATAATCGTTATACATTTTGAATTCAGGAATATGGTCTATCACTTTGTCGGTCCATTTAAGTTTGCCTTCTTCTTCCAAAATGGCCAGTGCTGTTGTTGTAAATGCTTTGGTATTGGAGGCTATCTGAAAATTAGTGTTTTCATTGACTGATTTTTTAGTATTTATATCCGCAAAACCATAGCCTTTCGAGTGAATGACCTTTCCATCTTTCACAACAGCAACAGCAGCGCCTGCTACTTTAAATTTTAACAAAGCTACAGCCACTAACGAATCTATTTGTGGAGAGGATAGTTGAGCAAAAGTGATGGATGGACCTAAACAAATCAAAAATAATGATGTTAACACTATAGTCGTTTTTCTACTTTTAATCATTAATTTATTATTTTAAATTTTTAACGATAGCATGCTGCCACGCGTTTTGTCATTTGGTGTTAGGCTTTGATGAATAGTCTTAATTAGTTGTATTCGTACAGCTTCATATTCCTCGTATTCAAACGCTTCTTCAGTCATACCATTAAACTGGTTTTTCAATGCATCACTTTGGTCTTGAAAATTTGGATTTAGGATTTCATGCGTTGGTCTTGGGCTTCCTAATAATGAAAGAAAAAAACCTTTTTTGACTTGTTCAGAGAATCCTTCATTTTCAAGTAAATACTTTACATCAAACAGATCGCGAGGATGCTGACGATCAAGTGCAGCACAGATTTTACCGCCGTATAGCTGACCAATAGGAACTACCTGAATGGCACAAAATGCATCGTATTCATCCTGCGCTTTGTTGCATAAATACATTTCCACAGGTTCGCTTATTGTACCACGACCAACCAGATTTACTTCAAGTTTTATATTGGCATCATGTGTAGAGATTTGCAGTTTCGCAATATCCTCACGATGAATGACACTAACACCCTGCACTACTTTTTCTATGTCTGCTTTGATGCGTTTGAGTGCTTCCGCGATATTTGCTAATGAAATTGGCCTGTCCTCAATAGGAACATAAGTGAGGTCAATATCAACTGATAGTCTCGGCATATCTCGAATAAATAGATTAATCGCCGTGCCTCCATGCAAAGCAAAAGACTTTTCCTTAGCGACTTCAGGAAGTATTCGTAATAAAAGACTAATCTGATGTTTATACTGATTTGATATGTTTGCCATAATCCTCTAATTCTTTAGGTATCGTTATTTGGTATTTCTCCACATATACTCCGCCTTTGACGAGGCTACGCTTACCCTGCCCCAGGTGTACTTTTTCAAGGTTCAAAAATTTCATCCAGTTGTGATTTGCTTTTTCTGCCATGTAGAGAAATAGGCGTTTCACTTTTATGGAATTACATTGTTCCAATAGGTACTGTACTTGAGTTGGTTTTAGATTATTCAACCCCTCCATAAGTTCATAACACTCTATGAGTTCCATTTTTTCAGGAGCAAGATAGAGGCACTCCATTAGTGCCCGTGCTGCACCAGAAACCTTTAGAGAAAAATTCTTAACCTCGATTACTGACATGCCTATCTCTGGCGGTAGAAAAGATGATTGATGATAATTGATTACTACCCCCCAATTATGACTCAAGAGCCAAGCTGGAAGCTTTTCATCCGACATCCCAAAAATCGTTACCACTTTTTCTGACAATGTCAGGTAATGTGATTTACCCAAAATAGACAATGCTGTCCTGCCGCCGGGGTGTACTGACATGCTATTCTGTTCCTGTAAAGCATAGATAGCTCCCTCGTAGCTGACCTGATCAGCGGAACGTATCATCGCACCCCTACCTATGGATTCTAACCAATGTCCTTTACGATAGCGTTTTTGAAGATCAAGACTGTATCCTTGTTTCGTCAGCCAGAAGGATTGAAACACCACACCCAAAGGTTGAGACGAAAGAAGTTGGTTTATTTTTGTTGTATTTGCAGTACTCATAGTACCAGTATAGTAAGAATTTTAAACTAAAACAATGCTATAGTTTATTATATCGCGAGTAAAGGTACTAAAAGTACCCTAATTGTGCATTTTTTAAACTAAAAACTTTGCGATTATTTTAGTTTACTCGTTCAGCTTCTCACACGTTAACATTATCGATTATATTTTAGAAAGTCACATTCCTGAATTTTTTCAGGAAGTAACACACATTCCTCATTTTTAGAGTAGAGGTTTTATTGTGGATAATAATTTCCTGTTTTTTGTTGTTTTTCTATGGTTATACCGCCTTTTTGTCCTAATTTTAGGATGTAATTGATAGTAGCCTAAAATTGTAGTAAATGAAGATTTTGTATTGCAGAGTTTCCACCATAGATCAGAAAACGGATAGACAGCGTGTGAATGAACATGATTTTAAACTTGTCATAGAGGATAAATGTTCTGGTTCCATTCCATTTTTTGAAAGACCCGGAGGACAAGAAATTAAGAAATATATTGATAATGGCATTCTTACCACCTTATGCGTTTGGCAGATAGATAGATTAGGTAGAGACCTTAGAGATATTATCAATACCATTCATTATTTCAACGAAAAGAAAATCGCGATTCATTTCGTAAGTCAGGGGTTAACTACACTAGATGCAAATGGAAAAGAAAATCCAATTTCTAAAATGATGATTTCTATTTTAGGCATAGTAGGCGAAATGGAGAAAGCACAAATCAAAGAACGCCAATTAGAAGGTATAATAATTGCTAAACTGAAAGGAGTTTATACTGGAAGAAAAGCAGGCAGTAATGAAAGTATCATTGACTTTCTATCTAAAGAAAAAAACAAGAAAGCATTTGAATACTTGAAAAAAGGGTATAGAGTAGGAGAGGTTGCTAAGATTACTGACTTGCACATTAATACCGTTTCAAAAATTAAAAAACTAGTCAATAAATAACAATGGACGCAATACAATTTGTAGTAAACTACGAGGATTATTTAAACGAAATTGAACAGGTGGTTAAACCTGAATTATTACCTCTAATAGAGCAATTACGCCAAGAAGACCCACATGATTTGGTAAAGCCTGATAGTTGGTTTCCAAATGAGATGTCAGCAAGGGGTTTTGTTTGGACTTTATTCATGAACCAAAAAAGAAAATAATCATGGCTTGGGATCCAAAATACCCTGCATTTGGGGTGATAAAAATAGATGGGAAAAGGGTTCATCTCTATTCAACAAGAGATAGCTACACAACCATAACTTGTGATAGACCTGTTGTAAATGCAATGTGGGCTGGCAGTTTCTTGAATGTTACGCTTGATAATAAAAAAGTGAGGCGGTATAGTTCAAGGGATAGTTATAGCACTATTTGATTATCAATTAATGCCTATTCATTTTGGAATAATTCTAGGTACCTGTTAAAAGCAAATATTCTATTTCTTGTTTGCCCAGTAAGCTCTGATAGAATACCTGCCTTTTCAAAACTCTCAATTAGTTCACCCGAAGCCTTTTTAGTAAGTTCACAAATACTCATCGCATCTTTAACTGTAATTACAGGATGTAGAAAAAGAGCATTAAGCAATTTCAATGCAGACTGGGTTCTTCTTCCCCATTTTTCATGAATTGATAATTCTAATTCCTGTTTAAGTTTTATTACTTGAGAAAGAGTAATTACTGCTTCTTTTGAGGTTTTTTCAACTCCAATTAAAAAATATTTAAGCCAATGGAGTAAATCTCCTTTTTCTCTTACCCTAGTTAAATTATCGTAGTAATGAGACTTATTACCCTCAAAATAGGTAGATAAATACAACAAAGGTTTATGGAGAATTTTTTGATCAACTAGAAAGAGCGTTATTAACAATCGTCCAATTCTTCCATTGCCATCTAAGAATGGGTGAATTGTCTCAAATTGATAGTGAGCAATCCCTATTCTAATCAATGCAGGAACATTTATGTTTTCATTGTGTAAAAAGTTTTCTAAATCCCCGATTAATTCATCCACATAAATATGAGAAGGTGGAACAAATAATGCATCGGCAGGAGCACTCCCACCTATCCAATTTTGACTTGATCTGTATTCACCTGGCAATTTATTTTCACCTCTAACACCGCTCAATAAAATCTTATGAGCTTGTTTTAATAATCTTGATGATAAGGGTAAATCATTAAGACTATTGATTGCTGCATTTAAAGCATTGGTATAATTTTTAACTTCTTTCCAATCGTTTCTTCTTTCTGGCTTTATCTCTTCTTCTGGTAATACTGCTTCGTTAATATTCGTTTGAGTTCCTTCAATACGACTTGATTTTACAGCTTCTTTTGTTACATGTAATTCTATAAATAAGTCTATATTTGGAACCAATCTGGCGTAAGAATTAAGTTCTCCTAATTGTATAGATGCTTTTTCAAGAAGGGTATTTAATTGTGCATCATTCCACAACCATTGATCATTAACTTTACTTGGTAGAAAGAATTTATATCCTGTTGCAGGTAACCATGTTCCTGAAGAATACTGTTCAATTTGAATTGACATTTGCGTAATTCTATTTGTTGCGCAAAGTAAACTAAAAAAAAGCATAGTTTACTTTTGAGCCTAAAAGTAAACTAACGCTTGCATATCACAATAAGAATAATGTTATTTACAATAGTTCTTTTGCTGTTTCAAATAGTAATAACAATTATTATCAAAGGAGATTGACAAGCTAGAATGAAACACTCAAATTAATTTAGACTTATGGTAATAACTGAATTGACCTCTGTTTTTTTATTGTGATTGAAATATCTTTTTAAAATCAAAATTAGCCTGTAGTATCCTCCAAATCAATTTTCTTGTTTTCATTTTTACATTTATCATAAGATAAAATTTATAGGAGCTGTTATTGTACATCAACTCTATGATAGGGGCATTTACAGGGTATAATAAATCATGAAGTGTAATAACAAAAGTTGTTTTTCTTTCAATTTGCATATCTGAAGGGGTAACATCTTCTTCAGTTTCATTTAAGTAAATGATTTCTAGTGGCTCAATAGCAAAACCATTTACACTAATTGAATACGTTTTAAAATATTCATTTGTTTCAATTATTCCTCTATTGTAATAATGAGTATAACCTTCATTTCTTATGAACTCATGTAATTGTGGCGTAAATGGAATTAACTTAATTGCATTTCGGCTATTTCTAATCATTTTATTTTTTATCCCAAAATTTTGATTTTGCTGAAGACATGATAGATCC